>DASZXJ010000126.1:0-11495 GCA_035545895.1 Tepidisphaeraceae bacterium
CGAGCGCCAAACCCGCCGCAAGCGGCGGGGCTAAATGAACCAATCTCAAATTGACCCACGACCAATAAAATTGTGAATCTCTTCAGATTCCACTTGCAGTCCGGTAATTGTTAGGTTTATAATATACCTAACAGACATAGAGAAAGGACTTTCTATGATGACGGTTCGCCAGATCGATAAATTGTGGGATTCGGGTGCTCATTCGCAGCTCTTTCGGCAGATGATTTCGGGGCGCCCCGAGGCATCGCCGAAGCTTCATCCCAACCTCAACGGCCCCATTCCTGCGGCGGCAATGGCGCTGCTTCGACTGGATGAATTGACCCAATCGCACGCCCCCATCTATCGCAAGCTTTTGCTGACGATCCTCAACGCCCAGGAAGCCGACGGCGGCTGGGGCGACCCGCTCATCACCGCCGTCTGCCTGCGCGCCCTCATGGCGGGACGCGGGCAAGGCCAGGCCATCGACATGGGGCTGACCTATCTGGCGCGCCTGCAAAAGTCCTCAGGCCTGTGGCCTCGCGGTCCAATCCAGCGCCTGGCGGAAGACCCGCTCGCCAGCGCCTTGATTCTCATTCATCTGGGCAGCGACGAACGCTTTCGCAAAGCAGTCAATTTTGGTGCCGCTGTTCGTTGGTTTGAAAACAATCAAACTCTCCTTGATCCCGAGACCGCCAAAATCTGGGAGCACGCATCGGTCCGTTGTCATGGCCGCAGAATGATGATGGCCGAGCCGGTGTTGAACTGGTCGTAGAGAAAAGGCAGGACAAGGGGACACGGAAACCTGGAGATAAGGGGTGTTTTATTCTCGTTTGCCTGATGGCGTAGCGGTCGGACCGAAGGTCCACCTCCAGACCAACGCCGAGAACCAATTGGAACATGAGATCTCGTCGAGAAATCCCAATGACCAAATTCCAATGACCAACAAAGCACCAAATGACTAATGACCAATGAGTCCTTGGGTCTTGGTTCCCGGCGCGCCGGGACTGGTCATTGGGATTTGGGCATTGGTCATTTCACATCAAGGCATTTTCTTCAAGTTCTCGTACTTCACATTCCATCCGTTTTTCGGGAACCCGGGCGCATGACCCTCAGGCCCTCCGTCCCAGCCAGCGCACATCATCGCGATGGTCGTCAAAAATCCTCCATTGGCGGGCAGATACAACGTCAGGCTGTCGCGCTGGTAGACGTGTCCGTTGGGCAGCCACTTGTTCTTCGGAGAACTGACAAATAGCGCATCCATCGCCACTTCCGGCTGGCCCGTTCGCGCTGCCGCCATCGCGGTCATCGGAAAATCCCAGCCCCAGGTGCCGTCCCAGCGCCAGACCTGCATCACTTTTTGCACAGTCGCCTTCATGATGGCTGGATCAACTCCATCACCCGGCAACACGCCTAGCGCGCCAAGCACCGATGGATGTTCGGTCGAGAGCGCCGGATTCGTATAAACATCCTCCTGCCCTTCCTGCATCAGATACACGCCATCCTTCTGAGGCAGCGGCGAGAGATTGTTTAATACCTCATCCCACTTTGCATTTCGCGGAAGTCCCATGCGCTCGCGCCATTGCTGGGCAACACGCAGGCCAAACCGCCAATAGGAAAGTTCGAACGTCGGATTCCTGGTCTTGTTCGTGTCGTTATGTTCCGGCACGGTTTTGACGGGCGGACCCAGCACATACTTGCCGGTCGCCTTGTCCAGCACCGCAAACGACGCCATGAAATCCGCCGACTCTTCGACGATCTTCTGCCACTGCTCCAGCGTCTTTTTGTCGGGATGCGCGCGATAGCAAAGCTCGGCATAATAAATCGGATGCGGCTGCTCCCAGATCAACAGCGGCGCAATTCCCGACGGCGAATCGATCCCGTCCGGCCCCACCATTTTCGGCCAACGCGCGCCTTCATAACCCTGCCGCTTGGCATTGGCCTGGGCAAACGCCAGGTCTTTTTGATAGAACCCCATCGACCGCTCGAAAATGTCCTGCCGGTCCCACAGCGCCCAATGCACATCATGCCACCAGTGCATTTCCAGATGGAATTTGCCATACCACGTCGCATTGGCGACCAGCCCGGTCTCAGCGGGCGGAAGGTTCCCGGAATTGTTCACGCACAATTGATATTGCGAAAGAACGATTCGGCGCTCCAGCTCCATCCAGCGAGGATCGCTGCTGCCCGACAAATCCACCGCGCCTCCGGTCATCCAGTAGTCGTGCCAGAACTTCTTGCTGGCGTCGATCAGTTCGTTGACGCTCGACGGATGCTCGCCCGGATTGACCGCGAAGCCGCAAGCGAATTCCAGCGTTTCACCCGCCGGTTGAAGCGTGAATCGATGCGGAGCGCTCGATTTGAACTCTGCATCGCCCGTCCAATTTACATTGACGCCGTAATGAATGTCATCCATCGTGCGCGAAAGCGTCACGCCATGGGCGCCCGGATTGACGACTTCGGTCTTATGCGCATCCGGCTTGCTCCAGTCATAACCCTTGTTACCCGGCGAGCCGTATGGAAACGCAATCGTCACCGGAATCTTGAGAGCCGATTCAATCCTGGCGCCGACGGTATCCTTATCGCCTCCGCACACGGTTGTCACTTTGACGGGCTTGCCTTCAAATTCGAAAGTGCTGGTCAAAACGCCCGTCCACAGGTCGAGCGTCTGTTTGACATTCTTCAGATCTTCCGGCTTGGCAGGCGAACCATCGGCCTTTTTCAGATCCAGCCCGATGCGCCCGAGGTGAAATCGGTGCGGGTTCTCGCGCATATAAATCGCCTGCGGCGAGCGCGTGCCGGTCAGGTATCCCACCTTGCGGCCATAGGTTTCGAAGTCCTGATACTGAATCGGCTGACCCTTGATCGCATCGGGCATGGGATTGGAATGCCATCCCCATTGCGACATCGTGGTCAACGGAGTACCGCGCTCATAGGCTTCGGAAAAAGTCTGTAAGCCGGTCGGGTCTACGGTAAATGCAAAATCGCCGTTGCCCAGGGACAACGGCGACAGGGGATCAAACGTCGTAACCGTAATGTTGTGCCGCGAAACCAGCGCCTGCCGATCAATTGGCTGGCCTATCGCAAACGAACAGGCCAGCACCATGACCCCTGCGACCAGAAAACTACTTACGCTTGGAAAGCACCCTGTTTTCATATCGTTTAACCTCTTGAATCCAAGCCGGGCCAACCGGCACGCCTCGTTCCTGGCAATAGTAATCCCAAACGGCTCCGACGGGCATTGTCTTCAGTTCTTCGAGCATCGCCAGTCGCGACGTAAAGTCGCCGCTGATTTCCAACTGACGAAGCGTCTGAAGCGGCTCGAGCATGGCGGTCAACAAAGCTCGCAGCATGCAGCGCGTTCCAACCACCCAGGCCGCCACGCGATTGATGCTCGCGTCGAAATAGTCCAGCCCGATGTGCGTGCGCGAAAGATAATCGCCTCGCACCAGTTCCTCGGCTGTGGCGCGAAGATCGTCATTCATGATGACGACATGATCGCTGTCCCAGCGCACGCCTCGGCTCACATGCAGTAAAATCTCATCCAGGTGCGTCAGCACCGACGACACCTTGTCCGCGATGCCTTCGGTCGGATGATAATGCCCCGCATCCAGGCAAAGCAGCTTCTTGTTCTTCACCGCGTAGCCCAGATAAAACTCATGCGATCCGACGACATAGCTCTCGGAACCAATTCCGAACAGCTTGCCTTCGATCGCATCAAGGTTGTGCCTTGGATTGATCTTCTCCGCGAAAACCTGATCCAGCGAGTCTTCCAGAATCTCGCGCGGCGCTTTGCGATCGACCGGCGTATCTTTGTACCCGTCTGGAATCCAAACGTTGGTGACGCACGGGGTTCCAAGGTTTTTTCCAATATACGCGCCAATCTGGCGACAGACCTTGCCATGGCGAATCCAGAACTTGCGGATGGCCGGGTCGCGATGGGCCAGCGTGAACCCATCGGCGGCCTTGGGATGCGAGAAGAACGATGGATTGAAATCCACGCCGATCTTGACCGACTTGGCCCAATCGACCCAGCCGGTGAATTGCTGCGGGCCCAGCTTGTCGCGATCAATGACCTTTCGCCCGTGCTCGCCATAAAGCGCATGCAGATTCAAACGATGCCTGCCAGGAATAAGGCGGAACGCCGTTTCCAGATCCGAACGCAGTTCGGCCGGATTTCGGGCTTTGCCCGGATAATTTCCGGTTGCCTGGATACCGCCGCCGGTGAGACCTTCCTCGTTTTCAAATCCGCCAACATCATCGCCCTGCCAACAGTGGATCGAAATCGCCACCTTCCGCAGCCGCGCCATCGCCTGGTCCGTATTCACGCCCAGGCGTGCATACTGTTCGCGAGCCATCTTGTAACTTAGTTCAACCGATTTCGTCGTTGCCATTCGAGTCCCCGTACCTTTCTATTAAAAATTAAACTGGTCGATATTCGTTTTATCAAATCGGAAAGGCGAACCGAGGAGCACATTGTCGCCTTTGATTTCAATTTTTCCCAATCGTCCCGCGTCGATAGATGTTTCGCCCACTTTGAGCCTGCCCTCGGCCAGCGCTTTGGCGGCATGAACGGTCAGATAGCCCAGATCCACGCTGTTCCAGAGAATCACCGCCTGCGTGACACCTTCATGCACGTAGGTGGCATTGGCCTTGGGCGTGCCCAAGCCGATGACTTTTACATCCGTTCGCCCGGATTGTTTGACCGCCTCGGCGGTGGGCGGCATGCCGGGAGCACAAATCGTCATGATCAGCTTGACGTTCGGATTGGCCTTGATGATCGCACTGGCCTGGTTAAACGCCAGGATCGGTCGGTCTTCACATGCTTCCTCAGCCACCAGTTTGATATCCGGATATTTTTCCGTCAATCGCGCCTTCACCGCCGCCGACCAGGCAATCATATTGCCCGCCGTGCGCGATGCCATGATCAGTGCGAACTCTCCCTTGTTCTGCATGACGCCGGCGGCATTGTCCATGAGCGACTGGCCGATGCCTTCGGGAGTAGCTTGGTTGATGAAGTAATCGCGGGCATCCGATTCGGAATCCGCATCCCAGGTGATGACCTTGATTCCTTTTTCCCGCGCCTTGCGGAGAACCGTTGAGATACCGGCTTTGTTTTCGACCGAGACCGCGATGACATCGACGCCTCGCGTGATCCAGTCATCAACGACCTCATTCTGGCGCGCGGCCTCAGGTTCGGTCGGACCATCCCAGATCAACTTCACGCCAAGCTGCTCGGCCGCTTCATCGGCGCCCTTGCGACAGGCGATAAAATACTCATCTCCCTTGCTCTTGGGCACCATGCCAATCACGACTTGCTTTCCCACCGGACTGCTCACAGTAGCTGCCTGTTCCTTCTTGCAGCTAAAGCTGAAAGACAGCGATAGCGCGAGACAACACAGGAGTAAAGCTGCGTTTTTCATGTGGGGTTTCCTCGCTCCCGCCGGATTGATAAAGTACGACCAGCGGACAGATCAGTCAATTGATTGATGAGTTTATTGCCAATGATGGCGACGATCAGCAGCGTTCCCACCAGCACACCCGCCAATTCCGCCGGCTGGTCCGCCAATCGCAATCCGTTTCTCAAAATACCGATTGCAAAAAGTGCCAGCAGTGTTCCGGCAACCGTTCCCCTGCCGCCGAAAATCGAGGTTCCGCCCAGCACCACTGCGGTGATGGCGTAAAGCTCGTAACCGCGTCCAGCGCCGGCGTTGGCTTCGCCCACGCGAGCGACATAAATCACCGCTGCCAGTCCTGCGACCAGTCCGCTCAGGCAATACACCAGCAACAACCGGCGACATACGGGCACCCCTGCGTATCGTGCGCCATCAAACGAAAAACCAATCGCCACCAGCGTTCGACCAATCGTCGTGCGGTGCAGCAGCAACCCAAATGCAATCGCTGCAACCACGAAGATCAACACCTGCTCCGGCAAAAATCCAAACAGATAGCGATTGCCCAATTCATTAAACCATGTGGAAAAGTGCGTGAACGGAGCGCGCCCCGACATCAATCCCTCGGCCAGCCCCTTGAATAGCGACATCGAACCGAGTGTCACGATCAACGGCGCGATGCCCAGCCGCGTGATCAATAAACCATTGAGAAGTCCGGCAGCCGTTCCGATCAGCAGAGCAACCCCCACGGCAACCCCAAGCGGCAGTCCCCAGTCCTGCCAAGACATTCCGAGCACGACCGCGCACAGCGCGATCAGCGATCCCACCGACAAGTCGATCCCGCCGGCCACAATCACCGGCGTCAACGCCAGCGCCAGCAAACCGATTTCAACATTCTGCCGAATCACTTCAAATGCATTTTCGACTGTCAAAAAGTTTCGACCGACGATAGAAAAAATGATGATTTCAATCGCCAGCAACACGACAACCACGAGTTGCTGGCTCATCGGCAAAAGCCGCATCATGAGACCGGATCGACCGCCGGCCATCGTGACCGAATTGAGGGCGTTTTGAGTCATCGGCGGCTCCGATCCAGCGCATCGGACGAAACCGCCAGCAGAATGATCGTCCCTTGAATGGTTGCGCCCCACTCGCTGCGTGCGTGCAGAAAGATCAGCGCCCGGCCGATGGTTCCCAGCAGGGCAACGCCGATCAACACGCCGATCAGTCTCCCGCGCCCGCCTGAAATGGCTACGCCGCCGACCACCACGGCTGCAATCACACGCAGTTCCAGCTTGTCGCCGGAGGTGGGATACACCTTTTCCATGATGACCGCGTTGAGGATGGAAGCCGCTGCCGTCAGAATTCCCATCAGCACAAAAACATTGAACGTCACGAGCTTGGGCCGAATCCCCGCAAGACGCGCTGCTTCATAATCCGAACCGGTTGCATAAATCGCTCGACCCGCAGCCAGATACCGCATCGCCGTCGCAAACGCCAGGAAAATGAGCAACGCGATGATTGCTTCGATCCATTGGCCAGCCATCTGGTTCAATCCAAACCAGTGAAAACCTGCCGGGAGTGACGCCACCGGTGCTCCCTGCTTCCACCACGCCAGCGCCTGTTGCCAGATCACCATCGTTGCCAGCGTCACGACAATCGATGGCAGCGCCAGAGTGGCAATCAGCAGCCCGTTGAGCGCGCCCATCAAAGCACCGCAGCCAATGGCCGTGCCGAACGCCAGCGGCACCGGCACGCCCTGATGCGCCATCAGCGCTGCGATGTAAGCGCAAAGGCTGAATACCGATCCGATCGAAATATCGATCTGCCGTGTGATGATGACCAACGTCATGCCGACCGCCGCGACCAGCGCCGGCACGATTTCCACCAGAAGCTGGCGAATGTTGTCCGCCTGGAAGAATGACGGCGACTTGAATGCCAGCAGTCCCAGCAAAACCAGGTAGGCTACACCAACTGAAATTTCTCGGAGATATTTCCGGATCACGCCGGCACCGCTTCCTTTCGGCCGGAGAGTCCCAGGGCCAGATCCAGAATCTTTTCCTGCGTCGCCTTCTCGCGATCAAGCACACTCGTGATGGTTCCTCCGTGCATCACGGCAATGCGATCGCACATGCCGAGAATTTCCGGCAACTCTGATGAAATCATCAGAATCGCGATGCCACGCTGCGCCAGTTCTCCCATCAATCGATGAATTTCAGATTTGGCGCCGACATCCACACCCTGGGTCGGTTCATCGAGAATCACCAGTTTGGGCTCGATCGCCAGCCATCTCGCCAGCGCGACTTTCTGCTGATTGCCTCCCGATAGTGTGCCTGTCGCGGAAGAAAGAGATGCGGTTTTCACACCCAGACGATCGACCAGCGCATGGGCTATCAATCGCTCGCGTCTGAAACTGAGCCACCCTCGCATAGAAACGCGAGGCAGGCTGGAAAGCGTTATGTTCTGCGCGACCGGCATCTCCAGAATCACCCCATGCTTGCGTCGGTCCTCAGGCAAGCAGGCAATTCCAAGATCGATCGCCTGCCGCGGCGAACGGATCTGCACGGTTCGGCCTTGAATCTTGATTCGACCGGTGTCGGCGGGCGTCAAGCCAAATAAAACCCGCGCCAGCTCAGTTCGACCTGCTCCGACGAGTCCCGCCAAACCAACGATCTCACCGGCGCGAACGCTTAGATCAATGCCGTGAACTCCGGTGGAATTGCAGCAAACGTTCTGCAATTCAAGAACGGCTGCGCCCGGTTTGACCTGCGTCTTTGGAAAAATCGCGCTCGATTCCCGCCCCACCATCAACCGGATCATTTCAGCACGGTTGATTTCAGACATGGGATGAGTCGCCACACGCGTTCCATCGCGCAACACAGTCACGCGATCAGCAATACGCTCGATTTCCTCAAGGCGATGAGAAATGTAAACGATTCCTGCATCTCGCTGACGCAATGACTTGATCACGCCGAACAAATGCTCGACTTCGCGATCGCTTAGCGACGCCGTCGGTTCGTCCATGATGAAAATGCGCGCATCAGCTCCCAGGGCCTTGGCGATTTCGACGAGTTGTTGCTGGGGCATCGAGAGCTGTCGGACTTCCGCATCCGGGGAAATGTCCGAGCCCACGCGTGCCAGAAGCTCGCGAGCCATCGCCCGGCGTTTGTTCCACCGGATCGCTCGCCAGGCGGTGCGCGGTTCCAGGGCGATTGCGATATTTTCAGCAACGGTGAGATCGCCGAACAACGCAGGCTGTTGGTAAATCACCGCCACGCCCAGCGATCGCGAAATCACCGGCGAATTGCGGATAATGGTCTGTCCCGCGATTTGCAGCGTTCCCGAATCCGCCAGGTGCGCGCCAGTCACCACTCGGATCAGCGTGGATTTTCCCGCGCCGTTTTCCCCGATCAGGGCATGCACCTCGCCGCCCGAAAGTCCAAAGCAGACGCCCCGAAGAGCCCGCACGCCGGCGAACGATTTGGTGACATCGGACAGCTTCAGCAGGTTGCTCACGACGAATTCACCACCGCTTGCATGCCTTGCTCAATAGCCGGCTCATCCGTTCAGCTTAAACCAGCGCGCCCTGCTCGACCGGCTGATTGGCCGTGCTCATCGCCAGCAGCTTCGGATACACCAGGCCATACAGCGTTGTCGCGACAAAGCCAACCAATGGGATGGCGAATGAGAGCGCCACGCTGTGATATTCCTCCCAGAGATAGCCCATCAGCACCGCCGCGATCGAGCCGGCCGCGCCCACGGCAATCACGTGGAACGACGCCGCCACCTTGGTCTGCGGACCCAGGTTCCGCACGCTCATCGCGAAGATGAACGGGAACATGATCGACATGAACAGCCAGCTCAGAGGCAGGATCATCCAGGAGACCATCTTGATGTCCGCCATCGCCACCACGAGGACGATCGAGTTGGCCACGCCATAGAGCGAGAGCATGAGATGCGGTTTGATCACCCGGGAAATCGGCGCGCCGGTGAATCGTCCCAAAGCATAGAGCACCATGCCGAAGGTAATCACATAAGCCGCCGCCGCCTCTGGAGTGGCTGCGTGCGTCAGGGATTCATACCAGGCAAAAAGCGGGGCCTTTTCGTTGTTGACGATCGCGTTTTCCAGAATGTAGCTCTGGGCAAACGCGTTGATCCCGATCTGGGCAACGATGTAGAGGAATTGGGTTATCACGCCGGCGATGAAATGCGGCTGACGCATCAGCGGCGCCTTAATGATCGACGGATCATCGGCCTGCTCGGTCTTGCTGCCATCGTCAATGACCGGCAGCTTGATCAATGAAAACGCGGCAAAGATCACCAACACCACGCAGCCGAGGACAATGTAAGGCAGCAGAAGCGGATGGAAATCCGGATTGGCAGGGTCCGGCTTTTTTCCGAAGAGGAGCAATCCGCCGACCGTCGGCGCGAGAATGTATGCACAGGAATTGAACGCCTGCGCGACTGACAATCGTCCGGCCGCCCCTTCCTTGGGCCCGAGCACGGTGACATATGGATTGGCAGCCGTCTCAATGGTCGCCAGGCCCATGGACAAAACAAACAGCGCCAGGCAGAACGCCCAGAACGATTGAAACACCTGTCCGGCCGGGATGAAGAGAAACGCGCCAATCGCCAGCATCACCAGCCCCACCAGAATGCCCCGCTGATAACCGATTCGACGGATCAACAGCGCCGCGGGCAAACCCACCAGCAGATACGCGCCGAAAACCGACGTCTGCACCAGCCCCGACTGCATCTTGGAGAGGTTCAACAGACCTTTGAAATACGTATTGAGCACGTCCAGCATGGCGTGACAAAAGCCCCAGATGAAAAACAATGAGGCAACCATCAGAAACGCGAACATCAATGAATTACGGCTTTTCTTCATAAGAACCTCGTGCAGGCCGCCGTGTCGGCGGGTTTTCCCAAGTTTTTCTTCACAACTTCCTCCGCGGATTTCCCGCGCCGACCGAAAGCCACCCCCCACCCCAACGGCAATACTGATGCCGTACTACTTTTGTTTAAAGAGTGATTTTTCCTCTATTATCTGCGTCAACGCCGTCTGCTATTCCATAAAAAGCGGATTTAACGCCTATTTATTCTCACTTTTGAGAATGTCAGCCCGACTTGATATTGTACAGTAAAAGGTATAAATAATCCTAATATAAGCGCAGTAAAAAGCCGCGCTCTTCGTGAGCACGGCTGATGTGGAAGGTCTTTACACGTCTCGTTCGACGCGATTAAAAATCAAACTTGTCGATGTTGTCCTTGGTAAACACCAGGTAATCGCCGAGCAGGATGTTATCCCCTTCGATCTTGCGATCGGTCAACGTGCCGGCGGTGAACGTTTTATCGCCGGCCTTGAGTGTGCCGTCGCAGATCGCGCGGGCGGCGTAGGTCGTCAGATAGCCCAGGTCAACCGTGTTCCAAAGAACCACCGACTTCACCGTGCCATCGTGGACATAGGCTTTCATGTCGTTCGGCGTGGCCAGGCCGGTCACCAGCACCTTGCCCGAGTTGCCCGCCTGCTTGATCGCCTCGGCCGCGCCGGGAAACGCCGCCGAACTGATTGCGAAGACTCCCTTAAGATTCGGATAGGCTTTCATCAAATCCTGAGTTGCCTGAAACGCGACCTGCTGATCTTCATTGGATGGCTTGACGTCCACAAGCTTGAGGCCCGGATATTTCGGCAGGCGCTCCTTCATGTACTTCATCCACTCGTTCTGATTGGCGGCGGTAAGGGTTGCGGTCACGATCGCGACATCACCGCTGGCGCTGTCCCCGCCCAGGTCCTTGGCCATTGTATCGACCAGCGCATAGCCGATGGCTTGCGCGGTCGCCTGGTTGACGAACCATTCGCGCGTGCCGGGCGCACCATCCGAGTCCCAGGTGATGACATGCACGCCTTTATCGCGCGCCTTTTTCATCGCGGGAGCGAGCACATCGGGATTGTTCGGCGAGACCGCGATCACATCGACGCCCTTGAGCGTCCACTGCTCGATCATGGCAGCGGCTTTTTCAGGCGAGCCGTCCGTCGGGCCGTCGTACACAACTTCGACGTTGCCCAATTCCTTGGCGGCTTTTTGGGCGCCGTCATTGCAACTGCTGAAATACGGAATGCCTTTT
>DASZXJ010000127.1:0-6561 GCA_035545895.1 Tepidisphaeraceae bacterium
GTTTGCCGTTAACGACGTTGACGCAGAGGACTTTGTTGTCGCTGGAGAATCGCAGGTGGTTTCCAAAATAGCCGGAGTCTTTTCCATCGACGACGAGAGTTGAGCGGGAATGATCCTCGCTCATCGCGTAGTACATGTATCGCGATTCATCGGGACTGAAATAGACGGCAGGGGGATTTTCCTGGGGAAGAATCGAAACCGGCTTGCCATCCATCATGAATTGCCGCTTCACTCCGCCGGCCGTGTCGGTCAGAATGAAAAAGAGATGCTTTCCGGAGGGCGAAAAGCAAAGCGGCCCGAAATTCAGGACCGATGCGTTGTAGGGTCCGCGGGTGATTTCCTTCCCATCGTGGAAGATGACCGCATCGTTGCCGATTTTGGCGGCGTAGGCGTAGTGGTCGCCGTTGGGGCTGAACAATACAGGCAGCGCAATATCGCCAACGGTGGAAACGCCAACGGTATTGCCTCCACCAAACGGCTGGCCATTGGGAAGCAGGATCTGATCGACGACCGGCCCGGCCACACCGTCGATGCTCACGCCCATCCGGCTGCCATTGAGCCCGACAACCGCCACATGCACGCCATGTTCGCTGATGATGATCGAACTGCCGTTGCCCGCCGGCGCAAGGATCTGCTCCTCAACTTTTGGATCAGCCTGTGCAAATGAATTCAAAAGGGCGGAAATGAACAGAACGCCAATGCCGAGACGACCAGAGCGCATAAGAATCTCCCTGACCCGAGAAAACCTTCCCTTTCCCAAAACGACACGCAATATCGCGTTTCGTTGGAAGCGGTCAAGAAATTTCGCGGCAATTGTTTAAGGGAATGCCGGGGACTCTGTTTACAGCCCCTTATTTTGCGGTGAGCACGGCCATGCGGGGGTTCTTTTCAGATGATTCGTCGTCATCGGCCGACTCAACGATACGCATCCCATAGAAGCTGCGATACACGAAGTAGGCGGCAATCAAAAAGAACGCGCCCGCCAGCACAAACCGCAGCGCGCTGGGTGTGCCGTCTTCGTTCTTGAGGGTGATCGCCAATTCGACGGCCAGCAATCCAAACAGGGTGGCGAACTTGATGATCGGGTTCATGGCGACGCTGCTGGTGTCCTTGAACGGATCGCCGACTGTATCGCCGACAACGCAGGCATCGTGCAATTCCGTGCCCTTGGCATGCATTTCGGTTTCGACGATTTTTTTGGCGTTGTCCCAGGCACCGCCGGCGTTGGCCATGAAAATCGCCTGGAACAGACCGGCGATCGCGATGCCGATGAGATAGCCGATGAACAGGAATTCATCGACAAATGCGGCCGACAGCGTGATGAAGAAGATCGTCAGAAAGATGTTGAACATGCCCGCTTGTGCGTAGCGTGTGCAGATTGCAACAACCTTTTTGCTGTCTTCAGTGCTGGCTTTTTCGGAGCCTTCCAGGTGGATGTGCTTTTTGATGTATTCCACCGCGCGATACGCGCCGGTGATGACCGCCTGCATGCTGGCGCCGCTGAACCAGTAGATCACACCTGTCCCGCCGATCATTCCAAGCAGGAATGGGGCGTGCAAAATCGAGAGATTGTCGAGATTTTCCTTCAGGCCGTTGGTCAAGAGCATGATGATCGAAAAGATCAACGTCGTCGCGCCGACGACGGCCGTGCCGATGAGCACCGGCTTGGCGGTGGCTTTGAACGTGTTGCCCGCGCCATCGTTTTCTTCGAGCAAACCCTTGGCGTGATCGAAATCGGCGTGGGTGTCGAAGTGCAGGCGGATATCGTCCTGAATATCGTGGTGCGTTTCGATCAGCGAAAGTTCGTAAACGCTTTGCGCGTTGTCGGTCACCGGACCATAACTATCGACGGCAATCGTGACCGGGCCCATGCCCAGGAATCCGAACGCGACCAATCCGAACGCAAAAATCGCGGTGGCCTGCGGGAGCATAATTGCAGCTAGGCCCGAGGTGGTTCCTCCGACCGTTGAAATGCCAAACGCGACCGCCATCAGTCCGCCGATGGTGCATGCGCCGACCCAGAAGCCCGAGAAATTACCGGCCGTCAGACCGCTGAGCACGTTCAGCGAAGCGCCGCCTTCCTTGCTGGCAGTGACGACTTCGCGCACGTGCCGGCTATGGGTTGAGGTAAACGCCTTGGTCACTTCCGGGATCAACGCGCCCGCCAGCGTGCCACAGGTGATGATCGTCGCGAGTTTCCACCATAGGCCGGTGATGACCACGCCTGACACCGCGACGTTGCCGACCATTGCATAAGACGCGATGTAGGTTGCGGCGATCGATGTGATGGATGCCATCCACACGAGCGCGGTCAATGGCGTTTCAAAATTCATGACGCGTGCAAATCCGTATTTCGTTTTCGCGATGCCCTCGGAAATGAAATAGGAGAGCGCACTGGTGATGACCATGAGCAGGCGCATCACGAATATCCAGACGAGCAGTTGCACCTGCACCGCCGAGTCTGGAACGGCCAGAAGGATAAACGTGATCAGCGCCACGCCGGTGACGCCGTATGTTTCAAAACCATCTGCGGTGGGTCCGACCGAGTCGCCGGCGTTATCGCCGACGCAGTCCGCAATCACGCCGGGGTTCCGCGCATCATCTTCCTTGATCTTGAAGACGATCTTCATGAGGTCGGCACCGATGTCGGCGATTTTGGTGAAGATTCCGCCCGCCACGCGAAGGGCGGCTGCGCCGAGCGATTCGCCGATGGCAAATCCGATGAAGCATGAACCCGCAAGATTGGCCGGCACAAAGAGGAGAATGGCAAGCATGAGGAGCAGTTCGACGCTGATGAGTACCATGCCGATCGCCATGCCCGCTTTGAGGGGGATCGCATAAACCGGCCGAGCGCGTCCGCCGAGCGACGCCATGGCCGTGCGGCTGTTCGCCAGCGTGTTGACCCGCATGCCGAACCATGCGACGGAGTAGCTGCCTGCAATTCCCACCAGGCTGAAGATCAGGATGACCGGCACTTGCACGGTCTTGGCGTATTCATGAAGCCCGCGCGCTTGAAGCATCGCGAGCGTGGCTCCATTGGGATGTTCGCTGCGCAAAAATCCGAAGTACGCCACCATCACAATCGCCAGGCAGCCCCAGAGAATCACGATGAATCGGCCCTGGGTTAGCAAATAGGTTTTGCACGTCTGGTAAATGAGTTCAGAAACTTCGTGCATGGCGCGATGCACAGGAAGCCTTCTGATCTGTCCATAGCAGACCAACCCGAAGACAATGCCCATCGCGGCAATCACCAGGCCACAGGTGAGCAGCGCGTGACCGTTGATGCCAAAGAAACTTTGGCTGCTCAAGTCCGGCAGGACCATCTGGTCCTCACTGGCATGGGCAAGGGTTGGGAAAATGAACGGCATGGCCAGCGCGATCGCAGGTAAGAACATCGCCAGCGCGGTCGGTCGTGGTCGTTGCATTGGATTGGGGCCCTCTGAAATCCTCGGCATTAACAATATGCTAATTTGACCAGAAGGCTCGTACTTTTAGCGGAACGTACCATCAAAGCAAGGGTAAGCTTTCGAACTTCCAGCCTCGGTGATCTCCTTAGGGGCAACTTGTAGTTGATTGCCCGATTTATCCTGTTTAACTCGGGATCAATGCCACTCCCACTCATTGCCATGGCGGGTATAAAGAATTCTTTGTCGTCTGATCTGGATAAGCGGATAATCGTCAGCTTCGCCCATAAACCGGCACGAGCGCGCCGCGCGTCACCTGATTCTGGGGCGATGCCAGAAACGCGATGGTCGCAGCCACGTCAGACAATTTTGGCCATTTATCGAAATCGGCTTTGGGCATCGCCTGACGGTTGGCCGGCGTGTCCATGATGGAGGGGACGACCGCGTTTACCCAGATCTTTTCACCGGCTAATTCCTCGGACAGGCTCATGGTCAATGAAGTCACCGCTGCCTTGCTCGCGGCGTAGGCGGATAGCCCGGCCGTCGGAATCATCGCCGGCTTGGCGGCGACATTGACGATGCGCCCGCCTTGATTGAAAGCCCGAATCTTCTTAATCGCTTCTCGACAACAGAGAAAACAGGTCATGGCGTTCGTATCGTGCATCTGCTTCCATGTTTGTAGCGACGTATCGGCAATGGCGTCCGCGGCAAATCCGCCGGCGGTATGAATCGAAGCCCAAAGGGAAGGCAGCGAATTGTAAAATCTGCTCACCGACGCCTCATCCGTGAGGTCAATTCCGGTTTCGATATACACACGATCGCGGGCAGGTTGTTTTGACTGGCCATGTGCAGGGACATGACAGGTTGCGCCGGCATTGAGCAGAATTTCGACGACGGCTGCGCCCAGTGCGCCGGCACCTCCGGTGACGACGACATGAAGGGCCGTGTAATCGAGATTGAACATGCGGCGGTCTCCCATTTGCCCAGCGATCGCGCTTGGCGATCCAAAGCATATTTGAAGATATGCCCGGCGGAATCGAGATGTCTAACTAAAAATTCAACCGCGATGGCGCGAAGAGCGCGATGGAAATCGCGAAGAAATAAATTAAATGAACTCTGTGGCTAATTTTAATTTGTAAGCCTTCGTGTTTTGCTTGGCGGCTTAAAACCATGTCAGTCCATTCGGGCAGCCATCCCGTGGGAGACCGTTTTGAAAACGAGAAATAATCGCCTGTTTCGTACTTTTCTTGTATGACCTTGATTGTGGCAATGAAACAGCGCCTTTTTGAACTCTTATTGAGGAGAACCTGTCAATGAAACGAATGCTGGTTTTAACGTCGGTCATCATGCTCATGGTTTGCACCGGCTGTGGCGATTCGCACGAGAAACTCGCCGCCGAGAGCATTTCGACAATGAAGGAACTCATTGCCACGCTTGATAACGTGAAGGATGAAGCTTCAGCCAATAGCGCGAAATCAACGCTGAAGAGCCTAATGGACAAGATGAACAGCATCAATCTCCGCCAATCCAAGCTGCCCGCTCCGAGCGAAGCGGAAATCAAGGCGATGGAAGCCAAATACGGTAAAGAAATGGAAGAATTGGCAAGGAAATTGCAGGCCAATATGATGCGCGTGACCTTCGATTCCAAGATTGCGCCAATTCTTCAGTCGATCGAGCAGGATATGAAGAAATCGCAATGAAATAAGGCGGACATTGTTAATGAGACGATAATCTTATTTCAATACAAATGTCTCGTTGCCTGAGATGAGGGGTTCCCCACGGTGGCACCGTGGGCGTTAGTCGCCGTTGTTGAGAACATTTTCGCGAAGGGCGCGGTCGAAGGCATCGACAACCTGCGGATCAAACATGCTTCCGCGGCCCTGATGGATGGCGGTGATGGCCTGCTCGCGGGGCCAAGCCTGCTTGTAGACGCGTTCGTGCGTCAGTGCATCAAATACATCCGCCAGATGAACGATCCGCGATTCGATGGGAATATTGTCTTTGGACAATCCGTCGGGATATCCGCTGCCGTCCCAGTTTTCATGATGGGTGCGGGCAATTGTCCGAGCCAGCTCGAAAAACGAATTGCTCGACAATATGCGCTCTCCCGCCAGCGTGTGGAGTTGCATGCGGGCGCGTTCGCGGTCGTCAAGCGGGCCGGGCTTGGAGAGGATGTCATCGGGAATATGTATTTTGCCGACATCGTGAAGAATGGCTGAATACCCGATCGCCCGCGCATTGGGCTCGGACAGACCAAGCCGCTGAGCCAATTGATAGGAAATCTTCTGAATGCGCCGCACGTGCCTGCCGGTGTCCTGGTCCTTTGCTTCGGATGCCACCGCCAGCATGTAAATCGCATCCATGTGCGCCTGGTGCAGTTCGGCGGTGCGCTGGGTGACGCGATTTTCCAGCGTTTGCGAATATCTTTTCAATTCGATGGCCTGCTGCAACAACGTGTCGCTCATCTTCACGATCGTTTCGTAATGATCGCGCATGACCTGCTCGGCCTGTTTTTGCTTGGAAATGTCAAGCATGGTCACCAGCCGATGATCTGAAAGCGGCGGGGGGCCAGGCAATTGCCGGGCAGATGAAATGATCGGCAAGCGCGTTCCGTCTGGCAAAGGCAGGAAGAACTCGGCTTCGGCGTCTTCGTCAAAATGATCCAGCGCATCGCTGATTGCGGCGCGGTCGTTGGGGTCGTTGTAGAAGTTGATGACGTTGGAGCCGATCAATTGGCTGCACGACAGGCCCATCATCGTGCATAGCCGGCGGTTGGCATGCACGATCGTCCCGGCTCGATCAATCAGCGCAGCGCCGCAATTGATCGTGCCGATCAACTGCTTGATGGATTCCAAAGACCGGTACGGATCCTCACCCATTGCACCGGATTATACACCCAAGGTTGACCGCTGGGATTATTTCCAATGAAATGCGTCAGCCCCTTCTCCTCTCCTGGTATTCCGGGAGAGGCAGGGTGAGGGTTATTAGCAATTTAAGGCAGAAAACCCTCGCCCCAACCCTCTTCTATGAAAGACCGTTACTCGTCAAGACCCATTTGGCAAAGAGGCTTACGAGGCGGGGTTTGGGGCAGAGCCCCAATCTTGGCTTCGGTCAAGATGCCTTTGTTCACGGATATCGCTCCTCGGCGGACCGGGCC
>DASZXJ010000128.1:0-48930 GCA_035545895.1 Tepidisphaeraceae bacterium
TGGCTTGATGGCCATGATGAACGGCCTCGATTCGTTTGTGGGTCCGGTCAATCTCGGAAATCCGAACGAATTCACCGTGCTTCAACTGGCTCAGTTGGTCGTCGAGTTGACTGGGAGCAAATCGAAAATCGTTCATTTGCCGCGACCATCCGATGATCCCAGCCAGCGCCAGCCTGATATCACATTGGCGAAAAAACATTTGAACTGGGAGCCCAAGGTTGCACTGCGAGACGGGCTGCTTAAGACCATCGAGTATTTCAAGAGCATCGACTTGCAACACTTCCGCAAGCCGACCGATCACACGGCACACAAATCTTCAATGAAGCTTTGAAACCCGGAATTCATTCAACACCTGAAACGCCCACGGCGCCGCCGTGGTTTTTTTTGAACTTTCAATCCGGTTGAAACGTTTCCATCCCGCGTCAACTGATCTATAATTTCAGTAACATCTGAAACTCAAGGAGTCACGATGGCTGAATCCTCTGTCGAGCAGAACCTACAAAACGCGCAGGACACCTTTATTCGCCGCTGGGGTGAGATGGGCCAGACGTGGGGAATCAATCGCACGATGGCGGAAATTCACGCCTTGTGCTACATCGCCGGCCAACCGGTTTGCACGGATGATGTCATGGAGCGTCTGAACATCAGTCGCGGCAATGCGAGCATGAGCCTGCGTGCCCTTTGCGACTGGGGCGTGATTCGTCGCCTGCACAAGCGTGGCGAGCGCCGGGAGTTTTTTGAAAGCCTGTCTGACGTGTGGGAAATGTTCAGCATCATCGCCGCCGAACGCAAACGTCGTGAGATGGACCCGGTTCTCGAAACGATCAAGCAATGCCAACTCATGCTGGATGAGGCCACGTTGGGAAAAACCGCGGCGAAGCGCCCAGATGTTCAGTTGACTCGACAGCGTTTGGCGAGCATGGAAGAATTTGTTGAAGTAACGAACAAGATCTTCCAGCAATTCATTACCAACGCGCGCAGCGGCCTGACGAGAGTGGTCAAGGTACTGCTCAAGGCGCTTTGATATTGCCTGTCGGCTTTGGATGGAGATATGCAATCGGAGTCTGCACCGACTTCAGATGCCTTGCCGAATCTGTCAAGCGAGCCTTCGCGCCCATATCGACGCTTCTGGCTGATTGTTCTTGCTGCATCGCCTGCACTGCTGCCGCTCATCGTTTTCTATAAGTATCACGTCGATTTCATTTGGAATGACGCGTGGGACATGGCCACGATCCTGGTAAAGTCACACGACCACACCCTTCGAATCTCCGATTTTTTGGCATTTCATAATGAACATCGAATGCCCATCCCGTACTTAATCATGTTTGTTCTGGCCAAGTTGACACATTGGAACACGATGGCGGAACTGCTTTTCGGTTATGCGATGGTCTGCCTGCTTTCCTTGCTGCTCGCCAAATTGCTGAAGATCACCATAGGCTCAACCCGCCTGCCGCTGTGGCCATGGTTTTTGATCAACTTATTGATCTTCAATCCAACGCAAGGAGAGAATTGGGGATTTGGATTTGCTGCCTGTCAGAACTTCATTCCGTTGCCATGCATTGCAGCAGCAATAATGTTGCTCTCGTGGCGCGAACCCAATTGGAAAACGGTTGGTTTGGCTGCAATCCTGATTGAATTGGCGTCTTTATCTTTAACCATTGGGTTGCTCGGATGGTTGATTATAGTTCCGCTGCTTCTTTGTTGGCCCTCGATCAAACGTGCACGAGTGACGGCATGTTGG
The DNA here is from genome assembly GCA_035545895.1 of Tepidisphaeraceae bacterium. Lineage (GTDB taxonomy): Bacteria > Planctomycetota > Phycisphaerae > Tepidisphaerales > Tepidisphaeraceae > DASZXJ01. The sequence continues at coordinate 1,742 of DASZXJ010000128.1, forward strand.
ATCGGCCTCATGTTCATTGGTTTGGTCGTTCAGTTTTGGGGATATCGGCCTTACGCTGTTCAATCCCGGTATTATGCAGCATCAATTTCGAATCGAATTCAGTTCTTCTTCGCTTTCCTCGGTAATCCGTTGAATCATGGCGCATCCACCTCATTTGGCCTTACCATCGGCCTGGGTTTAGTCCTGTTTGTTGTTTTCATATTCCTGGTTATTCAGTGTTCAAGGACATGGATAGTCGGCCACCATCGAATGGTTCATATCATGCTGCCGTGGCTCATTCTGGGCGCATATGCGATCGGTGCCGCGGTTTTAGGTGCCTCAGGTCGCGCAGGCAGTGGCGTGCAACAGGCCATGACCGGCAGATATATCACCATTTCAGCAGCGCTTTTGGTTTGCATGGTCGGTCTGGCCTCATTTTCAGGCACGACCAAGCGTTGGGTAAAGGTGGGGCGCGTCATCGGTAGCGGAGTCATACTTGTGACAGTGGTGATCGGCGCATTCAGAGCCAACGATGATTTTGCTGGAGCAGTTCGTTCACGCCGGGCGGGTGTGGCGCATTTGACATTCATTGACCTTGTTTTCGAGCCGTATGCTCAATTGCTCGTTGGGATCGACGAGCATTTGCGCGAAAAGGCCGACGTTCTGGATGAAATGGGATATATCCGTCCGTCTCTCATTAAAAGCTCAGACTTGCGACCGTTGATTGTGCCGGGTGAGGATCTGAATAATCCTGACCCATCACACGGAACGATCGAAGACGGCACGCAAACGCGCGAAGGCAACCTTCAAGTCTGGGGATGGACGATACTTCCACACGAAAATCGCGCAGCCGACATGGTCATTATCAGCTGCGACGATGAAATGAATGTGCCTAGGGTAATTGCCACCGGACAGGTCGGATCATTGCGCAATGACGTTGCCAAATCGTTTGGGGATCAATTCAAATTCTGTGGCTGGGCAGCTTCGATTCCGATCAACCGCCTTCCCACCGGTTCTCGACTGATTCGCTGCTGGGCATACGATGCAATGAACCAACAGGTATTTTTGCTGCCGGGTCTCGCAATTCGGACAGCCGAAAAATAATCGCTCGGTTGTGGCGCTAGTTGCTCTCGCCAATATCAAGACGATATTTCCGCATTTTCTTGTACAGCGTCGTGCGATTGATATCGAGTTCGGAAGCTGTCGATTGCCGGTTCCAGTTGTTGCGCTTGAGCGCTGCTTCGATGATTTTTCGCTCAGGTGTTTCGAGCGCCAGTTCAAGCGGCATTGGCTTGGAGAAGTATTCTTCGGACTCGCCGGCCTGGCTCTTGTTCTTCACAGCCTGGCTTTGATCCTGAAACTGCTGGATGACTTCCTGAAGGTCCTCGGCATCGATCTGCGGGCGACGACAAAGCACGACCGCTCGTTCGACCGTATTTTCAAGCTCGCGCACATTGCCCGGCCAATTATATCGCTGCAATGATTCCATCGCCGCGGGGGTGAAGCCGAGAATTTCGCGGCCGGTTTCCTTTTTGAACTCCTTGAGGAAATGATTGGCAAGCAGCGGAATGTCGCCGATTCTCTCCTTCAGGCTTGGCATGCGAATTTGCACGACGTTGATGCGGTAGTACAAATCCTGGCGGAATTGTTTCTCGGCCACAAGTTGAGCCAGATCGACATTGGTCGCCAATATCACGCGCACATCGACCGTCTTGGTTTCGCTGCTGCCGACCGGTTCGAAACATCGCTCTTGCAGGACGCGCAGCAGCTTGACCTGCATGGCAGGTGAGGCGGAGTTGATTTCGTCGAGAAAGAGCGTACCACCGTCAGCGGCCATGAAGCGGCCTTGCTTGTCGGCGATTGCTCCGGTGAAACTCCCTTTGATATGACCGAACAGTTCGGATTCAAGCAATGTTTCCGGCAGCGCGCCGCAGCTTACTTCGATGAACGGCTTATCACGCCGTGGCGAACGATAGTGAATCGCCCGGGCGAGCAGCGATTTGCCCGTGCCACTTTCGCCGGCCATCAGCACAGTCGTACGACTGTCTGCAACCGCCTCAACCAGATCGAATATCTTGAGCATTCGATGATCGTGCCCGACAATATTCTCCAATCCGAAACGCAAATCCAGTTGATGGCGAAGCGTTTGATTTTCGAACAGCAGCGATTGCTGACGCACTGCCTTTTCAACCACCAGGCGAATTTCTTCATCGACGATTGGCTTGGTCAGGTATTCAAATGCTCCAATTTTGGTTGCTTCCACCGCGCCTTCGATTGAACCATAGCCGGTGATGACGATCACGACGACATGCGGAAAGCGATGTCGGATATCGCGCAGAAACTCAGTTGGATTGATGCCCGGTATATTGATGTCCGCAAGAAGTAATTCAAACGCCGTTCCTTCAAGCTGGGCCAGCGCGTCTTCCGGCCGGTCTGTTGTCTTGACTTCATACCCTTCGCGCCGAAGGAACTGGCCAAGCGATTGAAGGATAATACGATCTTCGTCCAATATCAGGAGGCGTGGCTTATGGGCGGTATTTGCTTGCATCATGTGTTGTGTTTTGGAAACAGGCGTCTTTCAATTGCATCGGCAGGATTTGCTGTTGACCGTAAGCAACACGCAAATAAATGGCTATGATGGTGGGCGGTCACTTATCGGACGAGACCGGTTTGGCGACGTTTCGTGGAGACAGCGTTTATGCGTGTAGGTGTGCCCAAAGAAATCAAACCCGACGAATACCGCGTGGCGATGATGCCGGTTGGTGCGGAAACACTAATCAAGGCCGGCCACGAAGTGACAATCGAAACCAATGCAGGAGTCGGTAGCGGCTTTACAGATGATGACTATCGCAGTGTCGGCGCAAGGATCGCAAAATCACACGAAGAGGTTTTTGCCGGCGCTGATTTGCTGATCAAAGTAAAGGAACCGCTCGGCCCGGAGTTGGGATTGTTTCGGGCCGGCCAGATTGTTTTCACGTATTTCCATTTTGCGGCGGATCGATCGCTGGTTGATGCGTGCGTAAAAAGCGGGATCATCGCAATTGCATATGAAACGATTCGCGATCGCGCCGGCAAGTTGCCTCTGCTGACCCCAATGAGCGAAATTGCAGGCCGCATGTCGATTCAGGAAGGCGCGAAATACCTGGAAAAACCCATGATGGGCCGAGGTATTTTGCTGGGAGGCGTGCCGGGTGTTCCGCCTGCCCACGTGGTGGTGCTCGGAGCCGGCGTGGTCGGTGCCAACGCCGCGAAAGTGGCTGCGGGTCTTGGCGCCAATGTCGTGCTCATGGACATCAATCTTGACCGGCTGCGATATCTCGATGACATCATGCCCGCCAATGTTTCCACTGTTTTTAGCGATCCTCATACCGTTCGGGACAATCTACGATTGGCTGACCTGGTAATCGGCTCGGTATTGATCCCCGGTGCAAAGGCACCGCGCTTGATTACGCGTCAGGATTTGGTAGCCATGAAAAATGGGAGCGTGATTGTGGATGTTGCAATCGATCAGGGGGGTTGCATCGAAACCAGCCGGCCGACGACTCACGCCCAGCCGACTTTCGTCGTGGAAGGCGTCGTCCATTATTGCGTCACCAACATGCCCGGCGCAGTCGGTCGTACAAGCACAATCGCGCTGTGCAACGCGACGCTGCCTTATGCGCTGAAGATCGCCAATCTCGGATATGAACGTGCAGCCAAGGATGATCCGGGGTTCGCATGGGGCATTAATATCGCAAGCGGGCGCGTGACTAACAAAGCTGTGGCCGATTCCTTCCAGATGAATTACCAACCGATCAATTGATATGGCTGAAATCACCAGCGAAAAACTTCAGAAACTTATGGCGATGCTTCAACGCGAGCCGAATGACTCGTTTCTTTTGTACGGCATCGGCATGGAGTACAAAAAGCTGGGCGATCGCGACAAGGCACTGGAGTTTTTCGCACGCCTGATTCAGGCCGACCCCGGTTACTGTTACGCCTATTATCAGCAGGCTCAGACCTATGAGCAGCTCGGCAATGTCGATCAGGCCAAACAGTCGTATCGCGAGGGGATTGCAGCCGCCAGGCGAGTCGGAGATGCACACGCACAAAGCGAACTCGAAGCCGCGCTCGAAATGCTCAGCTAAGTTGCTGTCAATCAAACCATGGTCGAGACAATTGTCCGTTATCTGAAACACCCTGAATGGCGACGTCAGCATCGCTGGCGGCTTGCCATTTGGCGAACGATGTCGCGCATCGGCCTAACCGGCCTGCATGCGCTTCCGCTTAATCGGCGATGGGTGGAGATTCATTACCGCAAAATGCCGTTGCGCGGCCTGGACCCGGCCATGACCGGGATGAAGATTGTTCAGATTTCCGATCTTCATTACAGCCCAGTGGTTTGGCAACGATATCTTGTCCAGTTCCTCCGCTGGGTGAATGAAATGGAACCCGATCTGGTCGTTGTCACCGGCGACCTGATTACCGGCGGATATCGATTCGCCCACCGAATCGCGACGATCCTGTCGCACCTCCGTGCTCCCAATGGTGTGATTTGCACGTTCGGCAATCACGACTACAGCATCCATGGCCGCAACCATTCGGCCGAAGGCAAACGCCGCGGAGACTATCTTGAAGCGTGTCTCGAAGATCGGGGAATGATCGTTTTGCGCAATGAGACATTTGAATTACGCAAGCCTGGTGTGGCTCAGCCGGTCATCATCGTCGGGCTTGATGATGAATGGTCCGGTCATATTAACCCTGACAAGGCATTTGCCGGGGTCGATCCAAACCTCCCGATCATTTGCCTCAATCACAATCCGGTGAACGCGAAGGAATTACTCGTATATCCATGGCAATGGATGCTCGCCGGGCATACACATGGCCGGCAACTGGGCACGAGCAGAATCGGCAAGGCGTTTAATTCACATCGGCGGCGGAACTACACGCATGGCTATTACAACGTTGAGGGAAGACATTTATACGTCAATAAGGGACTGAGTTATGGCCAGCGTGTTCTGAATTGGTGCAGGCCGGAGATTACCGTGTTCAAATTGGCACCGGAGCAGTCTCCCGAGCAGCCGCCGTCAACCCATCCTTTGTAATATTGCCATCTTCCATTTGAATAATCCGCCGCGCCCGTTATGCAAGTGTATTATCAGGACGCTGATCGTCACACCCGCGATGCAGACCAGTGTCTGCCTCATGTGCGAAAGCAGATATCGGATTGAAATGAACCAGCGCAACGCTTTCCTCACCCAAGGACTTTAGGCGATTTATCGCGCGCAGGCGAATTTAGTAGACATCCCGTTGATAACGACCCTTGGCGGCCATTTCGGAAAGCTGTTTTTTGGCGGCTTCGGCGGGTAGGCCGGCTTCTTTTGAGATGATTTCATTCAATGCTCGATCGACATCGCTCGCCATTCGCCGGGCGTCCCCGCATACATAGATGTGAGCCCCTTCGTCGATCCATTTCCACATTTCCCGGGATCGTTCCTGCATGCGGTGCTGCACATACACCTTGTGCTGCTGATCGCGCGAGAAGGCCGTGTCAAGATGTGTGAGATGCCCATCGTTCTTGAACGATTCCAGTTCATCGCCATAGAGGTAATCGCATGTTGATCGCTGATCGCCGAAAAACAGCCAGTTCCTTCCTTTTGCGCCGTTCGCCTGCCGGTCATGCAGGAATGCCCTGAATGGTGCAATGCCAGTGCCTGGTCCAATCATAATGATCGGGACATCGGGATTGGCGGGCAGGGCAAAGTTTTTCGATTCGTGAACAAACACGCGAAGTTTCTCGCCCGGTCGAACACGATCTGCCAGATAGGTGGAAGCCACGCCTGTTACGCGTCTGCCTTTGCGATTGACATATCGCACGGCGCCAACCGTCAGGTGAACCTGCTGGGCATGTGCCTTGGGGGACGATGCAATTGAATACAGCCGCGGCTGAAGCGTGCCCAGCGAATCCACAAAATAGTTGATAGGCGGCTTGGAAGAAGGAACAAGCTGGAGAATATCCAGAACGTGCAATCCTTCCAGATGTTCGCCGCCTTCCTCGGTGAGCATGGCTTGTAGATGCGATCGCTCATGGGGGTCGCCGGCGTATTGCACGAGCAGCTCAATCAGCGCTTCGGTCGGCTGGGTGATGATCCGCTCGCGCAAAAGCGCGTCAAACAGGCTCGTAGGGCGCCCATCGATCGATTTGGCTTCTTCGGCGCCCGAAGCGTCGAGTCGTTGAAGGATTCCATTGACCAGATCGAGGCAGTTTTCAGGCCAGATACCGAGTGCGTCGCCCGCTTTGTAAGCCAGAGTGCTTCCCTTAATTCCAATTTCGACATGACGTACTTCTTTCTCAGAGTCTGCTCCGTTCAGACGCCGTGAGACAAGCAGCGGCGCTCTAAACGGATTATCGCGGTTGTGTTTTTCGAGATTTGTGGGTTCAGGAGCAACCACAGGAGTGGCGGCAGCGGAAGTTCCGGACTTTACGTTCAGTTTGACAAGTTCTCGCAGCTTTGAAGCCGTCGGTGCTCCGCCTGGCGAACATTTGTTCAAGTCCTTTTCATTTCCCGAGGCAATCGCTTCTGCGTAGGTCTTGCAAAGATATCCGCAAGCGCCGCAGTCGAGCTGCGCCATGGCGGCCATTAAAACTCGTTCGGGCTTTCGACCCTCCGCCATTTTCAACCGATCTGACAGTGATAATGTCGAATCGTGCCATGGGAAATCCTCTTCAACCGCCTTGGGCGCTGGAGGAGCGGGAGTGGCTGTGGATGAATTTCCGCAGGCGAGCATTCCCGCAAGAAAGCCGTTTAGCCAAGCTCGCTGCGAAGGAGAAAACGGAGCAGTTTCAGGCAAAAATGGAATCGCAGGCGCGCTCAATTGACCTCCGCAGGTACTGTTTCCAGAAATTCTTTCAGTTCTTCTGTTGAATGCCGCCGAATGAAATCGTTAAAGCCTTCATTGGCGCTGGAGCGGCGCTCCATATATGTGCGGATGATTTTCTCGACGGCAGCGGGTGCCTGATCCGCTGTGATATCGCGCATCAGTTCCCGGCCAATATCCTGACGCGTGCCGTAACCGCCGCCGACATAAAGGTGATAACCTTCCAAAGCCTGGTCGCCCACTTTGGTTCCAAGCAGGCCGATATCTCCGATGTAATGCTGCGCGCAAGAATTGGGGCATCCGGTCAAATGCACATTGATCGGCTGGTCGATCATCAATGTGCCATCCACGTAATCCGCAATCTCCATTGAATGTCGTTTGGTTTCTGATGCCGCGAACTTGCAGCCGCCGTTGCCCGTGCATGCGACAATCCCAGCCCGAACTCCGATGGGGGACCATGATAACCCCGCGTCTTCAATGCGTTGTTTGACGACAGGAATATCCTGCTCGGCAATATGAGGAATCAAGACATTCTGCCAGACCGTCAGCCGCAATTCCGATTGACCAAATTCGCCGGCGAGATTGGCCAGAACGCGCATCTGCTCGGCGCGCAACCGTGCCGCCGGCGCGGCCACGCCAATGTAAAACAAACCCTTTTCCTTCTGCGGATGCACTCCAACGTGCGCGCCTTGAATTGCCTGCAGTCGGGGTTCGCATTGCTCGATAGGAATGCGCCTGAGCTTTTCAGGCAAATGCTTTTCGACTTCGAGTAAAAAAGCATCGAAACCCATCTTATCCAGGACATATTTCAGACGAGCCTTTTTCCGATCCGTTCGATCGCCATGCTCGATAAACGCTTTGATCACGGCGACGGCGACCGGGATGCATTCATCGGCCTTGAGAAGAATCCCGGTATCCTTGGCAAACTGCTTGTGCCCGGTGATTCCGGCAAGCTGCATGCGAAAGCAGATTTCCGAACCGAGGCGAACGGCCGAAAATCCAATGTCATTGGTGTCGTCAAGCACGCTGACCGTGCCGCCGGAATCGAATGCAACATTGAACTTTCGAGGCAGGCCGTACAGTTCGCGGTGATTGATGATGTAATGGTGCAATCGTCTGGCCAGAGTGCTGACATCACACAATTCCTGTGGATCGAACCCCGTCGTGGGAGTTGCCGTGATATTGCGAATATTGTCAGCACCGGCGCCCCGATTGATGATCCCAAGTTCATTCAATCCCATCAATAGTTCGACCGTGTGCGGCGGTTGAATTTCGCGCAGTTGTAAATTAGCGCGGGTTGTCACGTCCGCAAATCCACCGGCATATAACTCAGCAATATCCGCCAGCCCGCGCATTTGATTCGATGAGATCGCACCCCCGGCGAAACGCAGGCGGCACATGAACGAGTTCTGCGCCGGCGCGACGTAGAACAGTCCCATGAACTTAAACAGGAAGACGTCTGTTCCCTTTGGAAATTTGGCCTCGCGAGCGTGAAGCAAGACATCGTCCCAGACATCCAGTCCGTGCTTCTTTCGCTTGGCCAATTCTTCCGGTACAAGCTGTTTCCCCGCGGCAGTGAAACGATCCTGCGCGGCGATATGAATATCCTCGGGCCGGCTGGGGCAATCCGATTTCGCGCCCGAGGAAGCGATTCCAAGAGTCGATGCAAAAGTGGCAGTTGATGAAATCGCCTGAGCCAGACCGCTGCCGGCAGCAAATCCCTGCAGGTATTGCTTCTGCTCTTCCGAGAATGGTTCCTGGTTATTGACGGAACTCATTTTTCAACCTGCCTGCGGCGCCATTGAAACGCCAGCCAACGCATCCGGTTCGATGGCGGGCGAAAGTTCGGGAACAGCCGCTGCGGCCTCGCGAGCGGCAGGGCTGCCGAGCCAATACAGGCCGCCTACGAAAAACGCGCCACCCACGATATTGCCCAAAGTTGCCAGCGCAAGGTTGTATGCGAACCCGTTGAGCGTGATTCCTGCGATCCCTTCATGCGGCAGCAGCAATCCCATCGTCAAAGCGGTCATGTTGGCGATGCTGTGCTCATATGCACAGGTGATGAACGTGAACATGCACCACCAGATCATAATGATCTTGCCGGTTTCGCTCTTAACCCTGGTGGCCATCCACACGCCGAGGCAAACCATCCAGTTCGCCAGGATTGCGCGCCAGATTAATTGCTCGGCGGGCAGATTCATCTTTGTTTCTGTAACTTTCAGAATGAAACTCTTAACGGGATCCGCGCTAATTACCCCAGACCTGAAAACCATCACCGCCAGCAACATGCTGCCCAGCAAATTGCCAACCCACGTCCAGACCCAATTCGTGAGTAAATCCTTCGGAGTGCTTTTTCGAGTCAGCACGCCAAGCGTCAATACCAGATTGCTTCCCGTAAACAGTTCAGAACCCGCAAAAATGACGATGGTCAACGCGCCGCCGAAGCAGACGCCCATGACCAACTTAACCAAGCCCGGTGAGTCTTTGGAAAGAAATGCGCCAATCGTAAAGATCAGAACGATGGCGGCTCCGACATACATCCCGGCAAGCATCGAGCGAATGATGTGCCCCAAAAGAGATTTTTTCTGCTCGCGCAGCTTTGTCGCTGCCTGATCCCCCATGGCTGCAATTGCGTCGGCGTACATAACTCAGTCTCCTCGTAGCGGGTGGTCTTGACGTGGTTTTGCAAGAAATATGCCATTTGAAGCCATTTGCTGATTTAACCGCGAAATATGTGAATGGACTACGAAGGCCTGCGCAGGCAAGGGGCAGGCAAGCGTTGGATGCCTGTTACTCAGGCAAACCATTAAGGCGTGATTAGTTGAAGCCTGTAAATGCCTCAGTAATTGGCGGTGATTTGTTTAGCCCCGCCGCGACTGCCGGATCAATAAAGGTCGCTTTGCGCTCCCGAGTTGGTCTGCATCAGATCGGTTACGCGCTTCACTTCGCGCTGCGCGATTTCCAGCATCTCCTGCGTGCCTTTTAGTCGCGCTTCGTATTCACTAAGCACGGGCGAACTGATTTGCTCGGCGCGGCGCAGCTTTTCGTCAAGTTCGGCCTTGGCACGGTCGGCAGCGAAAATGAGGGCGCGATCGATGATCTCCATCGCGTGAATCCCTGTGCTTGGCATGTTGTCATTGCTGCTCCGTAGTCTTTTTTATGAGGGATTCGTGAAAAGCATCACAATATCGCCCGGTAGTCGGGTTCTTCCGGTCAGTGCGCGCAAGCCCTTTTCCCTTGACACCCTAGCGACACACTCCTACGCTCGCGAGAGGGAAAGATTTTCGGAGTTGTGCTCATGCCCGTTCAGATGGAATTGAACAAGATCGTCATCAGCGACATGCAGGAATCGCAGTATATCGTTCTCAAAGAAGTGGACGGTGAGCGCAATTTCCCGATCGTCATCGGCACGCCCGAAGCCATCGCCATCGACCGCCGACTGAAAGGCATCACCATGCCCCGGCCAATGACCCACGACCTTTTGGCCAGTGTCATTGAAGAAATGGGAGGTACACTCGAGCGAATCGAGATCAATAACCTTCAGGACCACACCTTTTACGCCCGTTTATTGATCCGCATCAATGGGAACATCATCGAAGTCGATAGTCGTCCCAGCGATGCGATTGCGCTGGGCGTAGCCACCCTTGTCCCTATCTATGTTGCAGAACACGTCTTGGAAGAGGTTTGCCGCTCACCGAATTGACGGCAAGCCCTTGTGAACATAATCTAGGCAGCATGACGACGATTTGGTTGAATTGCGCACTTCGTCGGCACATGTTTTCGGGGTCTCACCTACCCGATTTGTCGTTTTCCTCAGAGATACGCCTTATTTCACGGTTGGCACGGGCCTTGTAGCTCGAATGCCGTCCAGAAGGAGCGCTCTACATGCAAATGATTGAAGCGGTAATCAAGCCGCACAAGCTGGACGCTGTCAAAGGAGCACTCGCGAAGCTCGGCATCCTCGGTGTGACAGCCATCGAATGCAAAGGTTTTGGCCGGCAGATGGGCCACACCGAGCGATATCGCGGTGCGAAAATGGATGTCGGATTTGTCCCCAAAGTGTTGATTAAACTGTGCGTCAAGTCCGAGGAAGCCGACAAGGCCGTCGATGCCATCGTCGAAGCTGGACGCACCGGCGAAGTCGGGGATGGCAAGATCTTTGTTTATCCGATTGTAAAAGCCGTGCGCATTCGAACCGGCGAACTGAACGAAAGCGCACTCTAAAAACGAAATGGCCTTTGGTCAGGAGACCGATCCGCGAAAGCGGAATTTCGCACATTCGTGCGAGACACTGACCCAAAGCCAAGGCGAATGACCCTCGACGGCTTGAACCACCGATCGACGGTCTGTGGAGGAACCAACCGATGCCCCGCGCTATCTCTGCGTCCAAATGGACGCGTGTGGTTGTATTTGCACTTTTTTTAAGTCTCTTTATTGCTGGGACCGCCCCGGCACAGGAAATACCTGTTGCTGCGCCGGCGCTTGCGCCTATTGAAATCAAGAAACTGTCCGACGTCAACGCCGGCGACACCGCCTGGATGCTCACCAGCGCTGCTTTGGTGTTGATGATGACCGGACCCGGTTTGGCATTGTTTTATGGTGGATTGGTCCGTCGCAAAAACGTGCTTGGAACGATGATGCAGAGCTTCATCCTCATGGGTGCGGTTTCGGTCGTTTGGGCATTGATTGGATATACGTTGGCCTTCGATACAGGAAACAGTTTCATTGGCGGTTTTCGCTTTGCCCTGTTGCGCGAGGTGGGCGGCGAGCCCAGCGAATACGCAGCCACCATCCCGCATACAACGTGGATGGTTTATCAACTGATGTTCGCCATTATCACGCCCGCATTGATCTGCGGCGCATATGCGGAACGAATGAAGTTTGGTTCAATGCTCACATTCTCATTGCTTTGGCTGCTGGTCGTCTATTGCCCGATGGCGCACATGGTTTGGGGCAAGGGCGGACTGTTCAGCCTGAATAACGGCAAATATCCCGCAATGGATTTCGCAGGCGGCACGGTTGTGCACGTCACTTCCGGTGTCTCGGCATTGGTGTGCGCATTGGTTCTGGGTAAACGGCGCGGTTATGGCACGACTCCAATGCCGCCTCACAGCGTGGTTCTGAGCGTCATCGGTGCATGCCTGTTGTGGGTCGGCTGGTTCGGATTTAACGCGGGGAGCGCACTGTCGGCGGGTGCTTTGGCGAGCAGCGCATTCATCACGACGCATTTCGCAGCGGCCGCCGGCACGCTCGGCTGGGCATTTTATGAATGGATTAAGAACGGCAAGGCGACCGTGCTGGGCGCCATTTCCGGTGCTGTCGCGGGACTGGTTGTTATCACTCCGGCAAGCGGTTTTACCACGCCCATTTACGCGATATTCATGGGGTTGATCGCCGGTGTGGCGTGTGCAATCAGCAGCACGTGGATGAAGCATATTTTTAATTACGACGATTCGCTCGACGCATTTGGCGTGCATGGCATGGGCGGAACAATCGGATCGCTGCTGACTGGCGTATTTGCGGTTAAAGCCATTAACAACATTGACGGCCTGCTTGCTGGAAACGCGTCGGCCATGACCAACCAGATTCTTGCGACCGCCTTTGCCTGGTGCATTGCGGCGATTACATCGATCGTGCTTCTGAAAATTGTTGATGCCTTGTTCGGCTTGCGTGTCAAGGAATCCGACGAATACGACGGCCTGGATCTCAGCCAGCATGGCGAATCGGGATACAACCTGGAAGAAGTATCGATTTTCGGCTCGGAAGTTAGCAACGGCGGGGCAGAAGTGTCCGCCGCGTCGGCAACTACCGCGCCAAAACTGTCGAACGCCTGAACCATCCAGCCGTGATGGTTCTGTGCGCTTGGCTTTGAGCGCGGGCCATCTATGGTCAATGATCCACAGCATCTTACTGGCGTTGCCGGACGCAAAACAACGCCAAGACGCCGTTCTCCAAAAGATGCGAGGCCGTCGTCGCTCGACTGGCCGGCCTGGGTTAATTTGATCGAACGCCAGCGCCGGTTGGCGCAGCGCAACGGCGCCCGTGCTCCGTTGCCCGATGATTATTTCATCCGCGCGACCTGCGCAAGCTTTGGCTTGGATGGAATCATTTCTTCGGAACAGGAAGTGATTGATGCGCTCACTCGCAGTCCTTCGCAGCGAAAGCTTCGATCTCGTTCGGCTCAGCGCATACGCAACCACATCGCAATCCTGCAAAGCGTCGAAAAAGCGCTTCGGCTCGGTTATCCACTCAAGAGTGCCAATGTCATCCGCTGGTACACATCAATTGGCGGGGGGCTTTCCAATACCGAACTGAGCGCTGAACGAATCGACCGCCTTTCGCAAATCATCGAGCGGATGAATTCGCCGCAATTGCGATTGCAACCGGCGCTTCAGGAAATTCTCCAGACCTATAACGACTTACTGTCCGACCCTCTTTTTCCCAGCTTCAACGGCATTTTGTCTAGGCTCCTGCTTCGTTATCATTTGGGGCGTTGTGGTTTGCCTTTTGTTGTTTTTCAGGCCAATGAACCGGAAATCCCCACCCGCGCAGATGAGTCACCCATGATGAAATTGCTGACCGCCATCGACCAAAGCTATCAACGGCTATTGACCTGACGCAACATCGGCCGAGACCACTCGATGTTTCATGACTGCAATTCCAAAGGCATTCTTTTCCAGGGGTTGAGCACCGAAAAGTGCAACCTGCTCGTAATTTGCATTGATCCACGAAAGTAGATTTTTCGCAAAGTCTCGTCCAAAATATTTGAATCCCAGGACCCCGGTGTCGTGATGAACGAGCACGATCCATGTCGGCGGCGATGACATGTAAGCATGGAGCACCGGTTCTTCGCCACCGGCCCGAATCATTCCAATGGGATCGAGCAATTCGTAAGGCGTGGGATTCGGTATGTTGGTCATGAAATTAATCCCGCAAGCCTCGGGTAATGCAGCGAGTGTGTCACCCGGCTTTGCACGGGCGGCCAGGTCGTTCAGTGCAGCAATCAGAATTTCGCCAGTCTGTCCATTTCCTTGGAAACCTGCCTGGATTTTTAGATCCTGGCTTGTGGAAACCGCGAAAGTTATTGATCCATATACCCAAATGATCGGGATCAGCATTCCAATTGCCACGCCGCGTGTGATATCGCCGCACCGTCCGGCGCGGTCGAGAATTGACGGTAACCATCCCACCAGGGCAATTGTGATCAGCATCATCGCGCACGCGGCCGATACAAATCCGTAGTGGTATATCCGGGTATTAAGGATCATTCGATCCAACGTCATTAAAGAGAAAACAGCAAAGATGAAACGTGACAAGTTCAACGATATGTCTGCTTCCTCCCGGCGTCCACGAACGATCTGCCAGAGCAGAACTATCAGGATGACGAGGATAACAACTGGCAAGCCGATGAGGACTTCGTTCCACTCCAGCTTTGCTTGGAATTCAATCAGTATCGACGCGGTGGCAGCCATCAATACCAACGCCAATACACGATACCGGGCGCTTCGACCTCGCAAGACCAGTGATACCAACATGGCGGGCAAAAGCACCCAGCCATAGGCGCACGCCCATTCAAGCATGCTCTTTGTATTGGTTCGCCATCGCCAGAACCCCATATTTTCCAGCTCAAATCGCATGCTGTGCAGTCTTGGATCGGCAGCCATGCGATATCCGGCGGTTGCACCGGACCAGGCGTCACTCCAGCCGGACGAAGCCCCAAGAACAATCAACAGCAGCATCGGTGCAATCAGGAAGCCAATTGCACCCCACGCAATTGCCAATATGGCTTTTCCAGCGCGAAGCCTATGCGCCCAAATCGAAACCATCACTCCGATGCAAAGGGTCGCAAGGCTGGCAGCAAAGATTTCCGGTTTGGTGAAAAAAGTCAGCCCTGTCAGTCCGCCTGCCAATGCCAACCAGATCACACGCCGGTCGCGCGCATAACGGCAGATCAATGCCACCGAAAAAACGCCTGCCTCGAATCCATATGTCGCGGAGTTGGTATAAGGCGTCAGAAAATTGTAATTGCGAAGCGGCGACAACTGTGCAAATGCGCAAGTCGTAATGAAGATTGCGCACGCAATTGTAGCGGATAATTGGTCCGCAATTCGCACGAGCAGCCGATAGACCACCGCCACGAATAACGTCAGCAGAATCAAGTTGAATGTTTTTGCAACTGCCAGCGATACACCGAACATCTTGAAAACGACAACCAAAACACAAGGGGCGAGTGGGCCAAACAGATAAACAAGATCGTGATACAGAGTCCGCCCATTTGCCATTTGCTGGGCGGCATATAAATCGCGGGTGCAATCAATCAGCGGGTCGCCACAAATGCTCCATGTCAACATGAGCATCCCAGCGCCTATGGCAACTAAAATCGCCGGTCCCGGCCAGTTCCAGGTCCGACGACCGTGAGCATCGTAAGTACCATTCGTTCCGATCAATGTGCTCGCAGAAGATGTGTCGCCGGTTGCTTCCAAATCAAAATTCCCGAAGGATACTCCAATGGGAGCGGAGG
Organism: Tepidisphaeraceae bacterium; assembly: GCA_035545895.1. Taxonomy (GTDB): domain Bacteria; phylum Planctomycetota; class Phycisphaerae; order Tepidisphaerales; family Tepidisphaeraceae; genus DASZXJ01. The sequence continues at coordinate 17,100 of DASZXJ010000128.1, forward strand.
GATTCGAACCCACAACCAAGGGATTATGAGTCCCCTGCTCTAACCGTTGAGCTACGCTCCCGAAAGTCGTCGGGGCTTAAGTATAGTCGAATTACAAAGGCGTGAGAAAGCCGCTCGCTTTACGAAAGGTTCACAACCAGATCATCTCCCGGGTTTCTGCTTTTAGCGACGTCATCCATCAATGTTTGGCCCAACGCTGCGAAGGACGTAGCCGGATCTATATGTGAGTAAACACGCGGTTTTTCCATAAAGAGGTCTTCCGGAATCGCGGACCCTTCCGTCAGGGGGTATGACATCTGGGTCAAGCCATGAAAGATGGGCTCGCGGAGAAGCAAGGATTTTCTTTGTAATCCTGGACATCAGCGCCGAACAAAAGTTTACTGGCGATCGAAAAGAGAGTTGTCCTTGGGGCCGAAAAATCCAAGTTTCGCTCGGGCGTTGTCGGCGTCCTTGTAATTCGTCAGGTATGTCCATTCCATTGACTCCAGCGAGATGTGCCCGTCCAGCCATGCCACATTTGCCCTGCCATTGTGACGAAAATGAATCGATGGAGACGTAGGGCCCATGCTATTCAGCGGCGCTTCGACAAACGAATATTCGATTAAATCCGGCGTAGCCATTGCTGCATCCGTGAATGCGATCGTTTCGGCGGGCTTGTGGATGGCGGATATTTTCGCGGGCGTGCTGTCGGCGCCGGCGGCATTTGAAACACCTATGCTTGAGCCCAGATACGCATCGTTGTAGCCGTATCCTCCCGCAGAAGCTTCAAAGCCGCCCGAAACCGCCGGCTCAAAGTCGGGGCATTGCTTGATCTTCGCAACTTGTAAATAGGGTTTTAATCGCGACTTGCTGAAATCAAACGGCTGGCTCAAATTGGTCCGCGTGCCATGCCACCGGTCCAGATTCTTCGTGAAGAATAGCAAATGCGCCGGTGGCAACATGCCGGCGTTGTCGGTCGAATAATTGAGTGCCGCTATTTCAAGCTGACGCAGATTGCTTGCACAGGTGGCGGCGCGCGCCGATTGGCGCGCTGCCGCCATCGCTGGCAGAAGGATCGACATCAGCACCCCAATGATGCCGATCACAACCAATAGTTCGATCAATGTGAATGCACGTTTAGTCATCGCCAATCACAATGAAAAATATCATTGAGCCCGTGGTGAAGGCACCACGGGACCCGGCGTGTATTCACGCCGGGCTAAATAAACCACGAAAAAATACATAAGGGGTCCTATACATTGTGGTTCCGGAACAAACGTCACGTTATCCAGCGCGAAATACGTCGGCGTGTTCGGAAAACCGAAACTCATGTCCGTCGTCGTCATCGTAAATGCCAGCGTCTTTACATTGTCCAGGCTGCTCAGATCGACCGTACGCCAGTTATTGACGACGTAATCATCCGCGTTGTTTGCAAACGTGTAATCAGCCATCTGGAAGTTCACCGATCCTACGATGTTTCCCAGTCCATCACGGCCGGTGATGATCAACGTGAACAGATCGGGCACGCCGGCGTTGCCATGATCTCCCTTGGCGGTCGTGCCGAATTCACGGACGAAGCTCGGCCCGGAACCGCCGTTGTCGTTGCCATCGCGAACGGCAAGAAACGCATAGGTTGTATTGGTGACGTCGATGCTTTGTAGATGGGCTGCATATGGCAGCGTAATTTCCGCGGAAGCGCCGAACCCGCCGCCATCGAAACCAACCGCATAGTTGCCGCTGCCACCCGCACCGGTGCCTGGAATCGCAGCATACTGATTACCCGGCCCGGCCGTTGTGGTGTTGTTCACATTTGAATAGGCAAATCCAGCCCAGAATCCGCTGTCGTTGGAATTGGCGAAAAAAGCTCCGCCAGAGGTAAATCCCCCGGCGTGATCCGCGCCGTCATAGTATGAATTCGGCGCAAGAATGTTGTCCTCAAAATTGATGACATCAGCCGATGCAAAAGGCGCGATCAAGATCGCGATCAACAAAGTTAAAAAGCGAAACATATTTTCTTCCTTCCTGTTATCGATGTCTGCGCGAACGCGCGGAACATGCAATGAAAATGATTGAAAGCAGACTGGTTGGCTCGGGCACAGACTGTATGGGCAATCCCGCTGCCGCGAGGGCTGCGTCGAGCGAGCCTTCATCCACCAGCCAGTTTTGTGCAAGCAGATAGACATCCAGCAGATCGACCGTGCCGTCGAAATTGAAATCGCCTTGCGAAAAATCGCGCCCCGAGAGTTGCCAGTTTCGCGCGAGAATGCCCAGGTCGTGGGCATTGACCTTGCCGTTGAAATCCGCATCGCCCGCCAGCCACGAGTTGAGCACGCCGACGGCCTCCAGATCAAATCCCCCGGAACCGACCGTTTGCCACGGGTCGTAAATCGGATGACCTTGCGAATCGGAAAACGCGCCATTTCCGGGAATATCCACCATGCGCACATAGCGGATATCGCGCGGATTCACGTTCGGATCGGACGGAAGCTCGCTTAAATCGAAAGGCGTGCCCCAGGAATCCCCGTTATTGACATGCTTGCCCGCAAGGTTGTGAAGATTCGTCGGGTTGAGATTGCTGAACGCATTGGGCAATGGAGACGGCGTCAGCGAAATGCTCGGAAATCGCTCGAAGTGCTGACCATCGCTCGACACCTCGACGTATGCCAGTTCGATGAATGCCGAAGTCTGCGAGCCAAACGAGTTTTCAAATACGGCAAAGTCCGCGCCCGGACCATTGCGAATTCCATGATTGAAAGACAGCGTGATTTGCCCCGGTTGAACACCTGTAGCCAATTGTGCAGCGGACAAATCGCCGAGTGATGCGATGTCAAAATTATCTCCGGTGACGGGCCCGAGCGTTTTAGATGAATCGCTCCAATCGGTCGCCACGCCCGGCGCGGGCGTGTACGATGCGACACCCGTCGCCCAGTTCACAAATGCCGGATTGACGGAATTGGAAGGGTCAGCCACTCCGACACCGGCAGGCCCGACAAACCCCGGCACACCCGGATCAATCGCCCCCGGATTGGTATTGGACAGCGCGGTCGAGTAAGGACCATTCGCCGCTAGTGCGGATGAACTCAACCCTCCAAGAAAAACCAAAGAACGCCACCTCACCCCATTTAGCCCGGCGTGAATACACGCCGGGTTCTGCCCCCGTTTGAGACGGTGGACTTTCCCGATGCTGCGCCTCATGCGCGCTCCCTCTTCGCCATTCGCGGGCGAAAAAAGAAACCCTCGGCCTCGCGCATTCTCCGAATTTCGGAGAACGGGCAAGGCCGAGGGTCAAGCATCAATCCAATGGTCCGGCATGCAGGCGCCAAAGCGCAAACAACCGAACTGCGAGCTTTTCCCGGCCCGTCCCAGGACGCGAGGACGATTCCGATTGCCCCAACACACGTTGTGTCAGGCGCTTTGCCCGCAGGCCGGTCTTCTGACTTTGGACGCCTTACACCCGTCTTCCCGCCCCGATTACATCGGGACAGTGACTCATTGGCTGCAAGGCAAAAAGTCCATCACAGCGGCGCGTCCGTGTCGGATTCTCACCGACTTCCCTACGCCAAAGTGTTTTCACACCTCAGCGGGCTCTTCGCCGCCTGTAGGCAAAATGCAGGGTAACACGCGGCCGCAGTTTTTCAAGAGGAGAAATGAAAAGAGTGAATTGATCCTCTACCCGCCCGTGTCCAGGCATATCCATGTGCCGTTCACGATGGACGCGGAATCGTGTCTCATGTAATCGAAACGGCTGTATAGCGATCTGGATGAGCCGCACTTCCTGCAAATCCCGGCGTCGATAGATTCTTGCAATCCTCCGCCCGCAGCGCGTGCGTGAAATAGTCCGGCCGATTCTCTCCCCAGGCAATCTTGCAGTTCCGCAGGGTCACATCATCCGCATGCCGCAGGTAATAGCCGGGGTTGGTGTGCGGCTCGATCCCGTCTTGGGCGGTGGTGGGGCGGTTGTCGAACAATCCGCCGGGATATTTGGTCCACCGATCCATCGTTACCGCGACATTGTCGAGCACGATATCTCGAATACGGCTGACGTCGCTGCCGTTGATTCGCACGCTGTTTTCCGCCCGGCCAGTGACGTTGGAAACGCGCACGTGCTGAATCGTCCCGACCTTGGTTTCCGGGCTGCGCGGAAGCGCGGTGAACGAAATCGCTTCACCGCGTCCCCACCAGGGGGCCGAATGATATCGCGAAACAAACGTGATATCGCGAAAATCAACATCGCGCACATTTCCCTCATCGCGAAGCTGAATACATAACCCGCGGCAGCTCGATTTGATCTCGCATCTTTCAAATCGCACATCATAAATGTCCTGCGTTGTCTCTGTGCCGATCTTTACGCCTGAATCCTGCGTCAAAAGAACGCAGTCGCGCACGCGAATGTTGTGCGTGGGACCGTAGGCGTTTCCGTATCGGCTGGCTTTGACGGCAATCGCGTCATCCCCGCAGGTAATGTTGCAGTTGGCGATCTCCACATCCTGCGAATGGTCCGGATTGATTCCATCGCAATTGGGCACATCCATTTGATTGCGAATCGTCACGTGATCGCATCGCACGTGTCGGCAGCCCAGCAGATGCACTGTCCAGACCGGCGAGCCGATGATCTGAATGTCTCGCAATTCCAGATCGGTACACCCAACAAACTGAAACATCGGCGGACGAAATTTCTTTGGCAGCCACCATTCATTCTCTTCGTCAAACTTTTCCATGAATTCGCGCCAGCACCCGTCGATGCTGCCCGTGCCCGATATACGCAGCCCACCGGCGCGAATCGCGGTAAAGAGGCTGCGATCATTGCGCGGCGCGGTCGTCGGCTGCGAAGCCGCCACGCGCGGTAAGCCGACGATTGTGTAATCCTCCGGATTCGTGCTGGCCAGAATTTGCGCATCATCCGCCAGGTGAAAATCGATGTTCCCCTTCAGCGCCAGCGATCCGGTGAGATATTTCTTTCCCCCGCGCAGCAGCACCTGCGACCCCCGGCCCGCGACAGCCGCTTCATCAATCGCTCGCTGAATCGCGCGTGTATCAAGAGTGACACCATCTCCAACCGCGCCGTAATCAGCCACATCAAACATGCGAACCTGCCGCTTGCCGCCCGAGCGCATCGAAGCGCATCCCACCAGCGTCCCAGCCGCCCAAGTGCCGGCAGCAATCATCGCCCGCCGGCGAGTCAGTTGTTCGTTACGCATGAGGTGATAGTTGTGAGGCGGCGGTGGGTTGTCAATGGTCAGGATATTTACGGAACTGCGAAGGCACTACATCGTTCGTCATGTTTCTGTCATTCCGTCTGACGTCATGCTTTATAGCCAGCGCCGCACTCCAGAGAAGTCACGTTGCGGGTTAGAACGTTCAACCGCCGCCAGCGCGGCCAATAGTTTCGGAATCAACGTCAAATTGCGTGCGTCAAGCGACCAAATTCGCTCGACATGCAGTAGGTGCTGAAGCGAATCGGGTGGCGGGAGTTTGACTTGCTCTAGCAGACTTGCGGTTCGAAAGCCTCTCGCCGCGTAATTCATTGCCGTCTCGCGCAGTTGTTGATGAAGGGTTAAATCATCGGGCGCACGTGCGACGCGTTGTAAACCGAGTTCGATTTCGTATGCAAGCTGCGCTTCGTTTTTGGGGTGATCGTCGAGCATAGCGAAATACTTTTAGGCCGCGGCGGTTAACTCCTGCGGTGAATTATATTCCACTCGCCAGGCGATGCGGTCGCCTCGTTGTCAGGATGAGAACCGCAGACATCCACAACACCACGCCGATTGGAAATCGACTGAACCCACTGAAACCCACCGCGAAGCGAAGCTCAATCAGCCACAATGCCAGCCCGATCACTGCACCACGCAATACAAGCGCCGAAAGAGCATTGCTGAGCAGGCGCGCTGTCGGACCATAAAGCCGTCCGGCGCTGGCGAGCAGTTCGCATATCAGCAATGCGGCGAACAACCCATTTACCAATAATGGCAAGGCGACAATGAAGAGCCCGAAGCCGCTTATCCCTCGCCAATGTTCTGTAATCGAACCGAATGCCATCCGCCAGCCCCGGCGCGACTCGCCGGAAACGCTCGTTTCGGCAATCATCGAAAGAAGATACAGCCCCAACGCCACCCACGCGCGCCACGTCGGCAATGCCCTTGGCGCTGGCGGGGATTCGTATGGCAAAACAGTAGTCGCGTTAGAACTATCTTTATTTACCAAGCGTAGTTTATATTTCGGCGCAACGCCTTAATTAACCTGAACGCCATCGCGAATTATCCCTCCCGAAGGCTTTGCCATTGTACCCACGCAAGCCGCGGCATCGCAATTGTGACTATATGGCTGCGACATGGTCTCAATCATCACAAACTTGCACCGGCTCGGCCACTGCAAATGCGGGTATGCAACCCGTCACAAGCCGCGCTGCCGCAGTCCGAGCGCGATCACGACTGGAAGCATACTTCCGAAGATCGGGCCGGCCCAGATTTCAACCAAAGGATGCGGATTTGGCTTCACGTCCGTGCGCGAAATCACAGCGGGATGCCAAACGACCCGCCGCACCGTACCGCCCGTTGCCAGGCCGCCAAGGACATGCCCGCACTCGTGGACGAGCATCATGGCGAGCCACGATGTCCATAGGATGCCGCCGACGAGGAGGATTTGGCGAAAACGCCGGGGCATATAACGTATTTGCCGTTGAGCGGCCGCGGCGGCGCACACGCCACTTTCGACCGCAAATGAAGTATAATCCGATCCGTCGGGATTAGCTCCAGGGGCGGGTTTTCTGTAGCGTTAGGCACCCGGCATTACTTGCAGCACCTTAAATGATTGATCGAGTTGTACGCCCGTGAAACCTCCGGGCACGAACTGTGGCTTACCATCCTTAAAGCCATTGACGTGCCAGATTATAACGAACCACCCTTTTTCCGATTGCGAAACATCGTAACGAAACACTTGGTCAAAATCCGGGTGCGGACGTTTGGGGTCAAGTACTGCCTCCGTTGCGACACGCATCGCTTTTTTTTCTTCTGCCGAATAGCGCGCGTCGTCGTAATGGTGCCGCTCATCTGTGCTCGATTGCGTGGTTTTAAATGACCGATCACTGGCCCCCGTACTCGGCATGATAACGACCTTAATTGGTCGGTTTGGGAAAATCTGCAACTCAGTAATGGAAGTGCCGCACGTGCCTTTCTTCTCGACCCGCTTTAGCACCATGTCAGCAGGCAGTTGGCTCGTATCCACTTCGATTGGTCCCCATGGCCCTGAATTGGTCCCGCGCAATTCGGTAAGTCTCATTTCGCGCGAGCCTGCCACGTCCCCGCAGCTACAACCGCTGAGGAATATCAGGACCGTACATAATCCAATCCACTTCACCACTTGCATACGCATTCCTCCATAAGCGATCCAACGCAATACCGTTTAGTGCTATGGTCGTGCACCAGCGGCCTCGATTGTTGTGGCGGCCATTTAAGGCGCGATTTACGGAGGCCAAATCCGCTCGTAGGTCAGAATAATTGGCTCGCCGCCATTATCCCCCGGAAACGTCATCGTCTTGTTCTTAATGGTAATATTCGCGATGACGACAGCCTTCCCCTCGTATGTGATCACGATCTTATTTCCGTCAAAGGTGTAGGTTGATCGTTGCACCAGAGCAAATGGCGTCGGACCGCTATTGCATTGGCCATCACTGCGAAACTCTATAAGGAAGGGAAAGGGAATGGACTGTTCGCCGGCCTTGATAAACTTCCAAGTGCCGACAATGGTCGAATCCGTTGGTGGGACGCTAGACACCGGATGCCCCGCGCATCCTGCCAGTGCCATTGCCGGCAGAAGGTAGATGATCACGGATTTGTACCATGCAGGAGGCATGTTGATAGCCCTAACGTAATGCCAATTAGTGGCCAAGGCGACGCCGCGCCCGCTTTGTAACTCCAAGAATCATACCCGCCGGGTCGGTCCATTGCATTGGCGGGTTATATGCTGGCCCAACCAGAAAAATACTAGGGATATATGAATCGGAGCATTCCAATAAATAACCACGCCATGTAAGCCCCCGAGGCAAATACCACAAGGCATCCGAGATAAAGCGACGCGCGGGCGACACGTCGGCGTAATATCGCGAGAAGCACGAAGTCTACGAAGACCAACGCGAAAAACGTGTACATAACTGCGGTGGACCAGCCCGTGTAGGGGTTATTAAATGGGTCAGGCAGCGATAGCTGGTGATTCCGCAGCACCCGAAACGTAACGTAGCTTGCAGGAACGAGCAGTGTCACGACGAGTACCAGTTGCGTCGCCACGCGACCCGTGGGAACTGCGGCGACACTGCGATAGTCGATGACTTTGTCGGAACTCACCAGCACCTCAGGCAAGTAACCTAACGCCGATCGGTGGCTAAGCCGGCACCGCACCAGCTCTCGAATCGCAAGAACCTTACCCTTCAGCTCGGTCCATTGCATTAGCGGGTTATGTGGCAGCCGGAACGCCGACGAGCATGAATTTGAAGCGCGGTGCGAAGTCGTGCGCACAGTCCGCGCAAACCCAGTGATACTCGTCGTCAGTCGTGTAGCCCTCTCGCAGCACATCGGAAACGTCCTGACGATCCATGAACTTCGCCCAGCAGAACGAGCAGTAGTCGTGGTCCCAATTCGGTCGAGACTGATGCCACGAGCGCCAGAACAGTGTCGCATTGGACAGGTAGCGCTCTTGGCCCTGCAAACGCCAATCGTCATCGGTGACTTGTTGTGACATAACGGACCAGCATCTACCGGCCAACCGGGCAACGCGCCGCGTTGGAATCACAAGGGACCGTTCCGCTGGGCCGGGCCATTCCAGCGGCTGGTTAGCCCGCCGCTAGAGAGCATCACGATGATGCCAACCTTTTTCAATCTTAATCTTTAGCATCGTGTCGTTGACGATTTGCTGGATTGGAAAATTCTCTTGTCCGGGAAGCAATTTATTCTGTTTCCATTCTTGCTTCCCGTCCCAGAAATAGTAGGGCTGCGACCCGGGGCGAGCACCGGGCGAAGAGCGGCTACGAAATGTCGGAAACGCCTTTGCGTGCTCGGGGATGTCAACCGAAGCCACAATGCTAACTAAATGGCGATTGCAGGCAGCGCCCAGTGGAAAAAACGTGATGAACTGCGGTTCGAGCTCGACGAGGATCGCGAAGTCTTCTGGTCTGGTTTTGAAAATGCCCGGCATCACTCGAAGGACGGCGCCCCACCGTGGCGGGTCGGTGTGCCGATGCGTGTAAAGGGCGTAGGCGAGACCCTTCGCAGTCTCGATTTCGATGACGTCACCGAATCGCGGTCTAGTTCGAGCTTGTGCTGCCTTAGGCATAGGCGGGATAACGGATCAGCATTGAACGGCCGGCCGGGCGTTCGACCGCTCACAATTCAGAAGGACCGCTCCGCCCGGCCGGTCCGTTCCAGTGCGGGGTTATCCCGCCGGCCGCATCTCTTCCAAGGAACATCCGCCCAGCCAGCGAACCACGGCATCCAAGGCGAGATCGAGAGACGGGTACGTGATCTCGCCCTGTAGCTCTTCCCGGATCGCCGGATCAACGATGACACCGGATTGTTCGTTTCCGTAAATCTCAGCGCCGCGGTCGGCCCGATCAACGACAAGAAACTGTCCCATGTCGGAGCCGACGATGCGCGCGCTGCTTACGTGCGGCTGAAGTCGACGCATCGCCGATTCCAACGTCGCGCGAATCTCTCGAACCGGGTCGTCCATATGAGGCGGGATAACTCTGATTAACCTGACCCGCAGCGCAACATAGCATTCCGGGGGTCAATGACCAATCCTCGCCTTCAGGGACAATAGGGTCAAGAAAATCTACAGGTATTTACTTGACAGGCCGATCCGATGTTTGGTATTTGTTCGGACGATGAAACTTCTCGATCAATTGGCATTGGTCGCCCGGAGACGGGGTTTGGCCAGGACTACGCAGGAGGCTTATGGCCATTGGGTGAGCGATTATTTGCGTTTTTCAGCACAGATACGTGGTGAATGGAGACGCCCCGAGGAACTGGGCACGGAAGATATCGAATTGTATCTGAATCATCTGGTCGGTGATCGTCATCTCGCGGCGTCCACCCAGAATCAGGCATTGTGCGCGCTGGTATTCCTTTACCAGCGCGTTCTTGAGAATGTTCTGCCGCAGGATCATCTGGGGAAGTTCGTTCTTTTGCGCAGCAAGCGGGCCAAGCGGGCTCCCACCGTGCTGAGTCAGGCGGAGGTCATGCGCGTGATCGAAGCAATCTCGCCCGAATGCATCTCTCGGCTAATGGTGGAGTTGCTGTACGGAACGGGCATGCGGGTCAGTGAATGCTGCACGCTGCGAGTCAGGGATGTCGATCTGGGCCGGGCGCAAATTATTGTCCGCGCCGGCAAGGGAGATAAGGATCGCGTCGTAATGCTTCCGGTAAGTTTACATCAGCGCATGATGGCACAGTTGACGGCAGTTGAAGCCCGCTGGAGACAGGATATCGCACGAGGCGGTGGCTATGCTCCCGTGCCTGAGCCTCTGGAGCACAAACGGCCGCGCGCGGGAAAAGAGTTACCTTTTCAGTTTGTGTTTCCATCAATCCTGATGCGAAGGGATGAGAGTGGGCACGGCATGCGATGGCATACGCATGCTTCCTCGCTGGATCGGATGGTTTATGAAGCAGCGCAACGCGCGGGGATCGGTAAACGGGTAACCTGTCATTCTTTCCGTCACAGCTTTGCGACACATCTATTGGAAGCCGGATACGATATCCGCCAAGTCCAGACATTATTGGGACACGCCAGCCTGAAGACGACGATGATTTACACGCACGTCATTAACAAGCCCGCGATCGCTGTGCGAAGCCCGCTGGACCAACTGGCGATTGTGGGGTGAGCAATGGTCGCGGCCCATCGCCTGAGGCTTTTCGACCCGAGCTGCAATCGTTTCAACCATCGCCAGAGGGAGTTTGACACTCCAGAGGATCGTTCCTGTCTTCGCGAGATGCTTTTCAAGCTTTGTATAAATCATTGCGACCTTCCCGAAGAGTAGTTCGACTCTCGCGAGAATCACTGCAAACATCGCGAGGTTCTCTTCGATGCTCCGGGGGATCGTTCCCGATTTCAACGGTGTATTTCCCGGCGTTGCGGGAACCATTCTTCGCGTCCGGGGGATCAATGGAGCTGTGATGGGCTTCCTTTGCAGCATTCGGGCTTGCACTGCGGGCGGCTGGGAACTCCTTTTTGGCGTCAGGGAAACCCTTGCGACTCTCGCGGAATTCCTTTTGGCTCCGCGGGCATTCTTTCGCGCCGGCGCGGAGGTCCTTCCGGGTAGGACATATTCCCTTTAACCTTTCGCGAATTGCCTTTCTCTCCTGAGTCGCTCGGCTGGGCCTTCGAGCCGGCGGCTCGGATAGCTCAGCCGACGGCTGAGCGCTCTGAGATTCTGGGGCGGAGCCAGCAGGCGGATAACTATCGCAATAGCCTACTGATTTCGCGGGCCGGATCGAGGTTTGCCGCAGGGGGCGCTCCCGCTTGCGAGGTTGGATCGGAGCTGGTTGACGCGGATGTCGGCTCAGCCACGCGAGCGCGGGGCTGGGTGGGCCGGGCCGCGGGCCTGGTGGGTTGGGCTGTGAGGCTAGATTTGTGTATTGGACCGGCTGGTTAAGGAAAACCGCGTTTGTGGCCGATGAATGAGGGGGCGGGAAGGAAGAGGTCAAAAGTCAGAGATCAGATGTCAGACCCCGGAAGTCAGATAACAATTTCTGACCTGTGACTTCTGACCTCTGTCCTCTATACCACTGCCGGGAGCACGCATGAGTAAGAAAGCGATTCCCAACGGCGATGCGGATTTTGTGACGATGGCGGAGAACTTCGCCCGCGCGATTGCGGCGGAGCCCCAGCGTTTTGAGGTTTCCAGCGAGGATTCAGAGCAGCTCACTGCATCGGTAAAACAATTCCGCGCAGCGCTTCAAGCCAGTCGATTTGGCCAGCGATCTCATGCGAGCATCGTAGCCAAGGACGAGGCGCGAAAAGTGGCCGTGGAGATTGTGCGTCGGCTGCGAAATGTGATTCGTCTGAACCCGCGAATCGATGCGGTGTCCAAAGTCGTGCTGGGGATGTCGCATGAAAAAGCCAAATCCAAGCCGCAGATTTGCCCGGTCGAGCCGCCGCGATTGAAGTTCGTGCGAGCGCTGCACGAAAGCGGCGCGGTGCCGGTGCATGAGCTGGCGTTTTCCGCGAAGGACTATTCCGCCATGAAGCCTGCCGGCGCGGATCGGCTGGAGCTGTTCGTCGATCTGATTCCGCCGGATGAGAAAGTCCCATCGCATCCGGGCGAGAATTACGGATCGCGGCCCTGGTATTTGCGATCGTACAAGCGAAGCCCGATTCGCCTGGTCCCGCCGATGCCGCGTGTGCTGATGCGCGTCGTCTACTGGGCCCGCTGGGCGGACAACGACGGCAACGTCGGCCCGTTCAGTGCGACGGCAGCCGCATGGACCGAAGGCGGTTCCCACGCCCATCTGCCGGGCGGAATCGGAATCCAGTTTGAACAAATGAACGGCCCCAAGCCCGTGCGCGAGATCGAAGATGCCCGGCCAACCGGTCCGGAAGGACGATCGGAAACATATCGCGTGGCACTGCTTCAGGTGCAGATCGAATCGTTTGGCGTGCAAGCAAATGCAGCGCTGCCCGAACCACAGGAACAACAGCGGCGGCAATTGGAAGGGCCGAAGGGCGAGGCGGCGTGAGGTGATTGGGCCAAAGCCAAATTGTCATTCCGAGGTAGCCCGAGGAATCTGGGTGGATATGCGGGAGAGAGGCCAGATGCTTCGCGGAGTACCGCTCTGCATGACAAATATGCGTGATATGTCATTCCGAGGTAATCCGAGGAATCTGGGTGGGTATGCGGGGGACGCTAGATGCTTCGCGGGGTACCGCTCTGCATGACAAATATGCGTGATCTGTCATTCCGAGGTAATCCGAGGAATCTGGCCGGGTATGCGGGAGACGCTAGATGCTTCGCAGCGTACCGCTCTGCATGACAGGCGGGCGGGTTTGCAGTAATTTCCGCTAAATGTGAATCAGTATCACGTCTACATCATGACCAATCAGTCCCGCACGCTTTATGTGGGAGTCACCAGCGAATTGGAGCAACGGGTCGGTCAGCACAAGTCAAAACAAGTGCCGGGATTCACGTCGAAATACAACTGCACGCGGCTTGCGTGGTATGAGTCGTTTACGGACGTCAACGAAGCAATTGCCTGCGAGAAACGACTCAAGGGCTGGAGCCGAGCGAAGAAGATTGCGTTGATTGAGGCGATGAATCCACAATGGGAGGATTTGGTGGCGGATTGGGACTTCTAAGCGAGCCGGCAAGATGCTTCGCGGAGTACCGCTCTGCATGACAAATGTGCGCGATCTGCCATTCCGAGGTATTCCGAGGAATCTGGCCACCTCACTGCAGCGTCACATCCCACACTCTTGATCGTTGCGATTTTCCGTCTGGGCCTTCGACGCTCAGGATCACAATGTAATTTCCGGTCTTGGCGTAGGTGTGAGTTGGGTTTTGCTCGGTTGAGGTCGTGCCATCGCCGAAATCCCATTTCCAGGTTGTGACTTTGCCGGCGGATTCATCGTGGAACGCGACGATTCGCTTGTCCAGGTCGGTTACTTTGAATGACCAGTCGGCGTCGAGTTTCTTTTGGACGGAGGCTTCGAGCGGCATGAGTTTGAAAGCGCACAGTTCGGAGGCCTGGCCATACATCGTGTGGCGGGGGGAGAGGTTCCAGAAGCCGTGGGCGCTGGTGTTCACATCGTCGTAATCGAGGATGGCCCAGCACAGGCCGATGGTGGCATTTTCCTTGAGCTGCGATTCGACCGCGCCCTTGGGACCGTCGGCGGGGGCTTCGTCGAAGGGGGTGATCCAGAATTCCATGATCAGCTTGCCGGATTCGCCGGGCTTGAAGGTGTAGTTGTAGGCGCAGTTGGAATACGGGAGCTTTTTGATCCAGTCGGACTGCGGGCCCCAAGCCATGCACCAGTCCTTGCCGACCGCGGGGGTGAAGATGTGATAGTTCTGCGCGTGGTGGCCTTGGAAGTTGTACCACGCATCGCGCAGGTCGGCCGGCTTGCCCGGCTGGCTGGTGGAGATGTACCGCGCGATGAACGGCCCGCCCGAGGCGTTGCCATCGACAGCGAGTTCAAAGATGTCCTGATCCAATCCGGGGCGGGAAAAGTCCCAGTAGTTGTCGGTGGCTTCGTAGAGGAAGTAGAGACGATTGAGCCCCTTGACCCAGCCGACTTTGACTTTGACATCGATGCTCTTGGGATCGGGCTTGCGACCCGAGCCATTGTCGGCGGCGAGCTTGTCCGTGCCGATCGCGTATTCATCGGGCACGATGGCCCAGTCGTCGGCGTTGCCATCGATGCGGGGAATCTTGTCAGCGGGGAACTGGAAGACGCGGAAGTTGGCGTCGGCGCGCTCAAGAGCGAAGGTGGTTGAAACGCAGGAGAGGATCAGAACGACGATGGCGTTGATGCGAGTGCCGAGCATTGAATCTCCCGTGTCATGGCCGTCCCGGCCATGGAGGTGTAGCGCACAGGCGAGACGCCCGTGTCACGTAACAGTTTACTTCAAACTCACGTCCCACACTTTGGATCGTTTGGATGTTCCATCGGGCCCTTCCACTTCAAGGATCGTTACGAAGCTGGCGGCTCGATTGAACTGGTGAATCGGGTTTTGCTCCGTCGATGTCTGCCCATCGCCGAAGGTCCATTTCCAGCTTGTGACTTTGCCTTGCGATTCATCTTTGAACGCGACGAGCCGGCGATCCATATCAACGACTTTGTAAGACCAGTTGGCCTCGATCGGCTTGGTGAATTGCGGCTCAAACGGCATGAGCTTGAACGCGCAGAGTTGCGAGGCATTGCCGAACATGGTGTGTTTGCGCGAGAGGTTCCAGAAGCTGCGCTTGTTGGAGTTCACATCGTCGTAATCGATCACAGCGAAGCTCGCGCCGATGATCTTGTTTTCGCTGAGGATGGATTCCACCGCCCGCTGCGGACCTTCAGGCCCGGCATAATCGAACGGCGTGATCCAGAATTCGAGAATGAGTTTGCCGCCTTCGCCGGGCTTGAAGTCGTAGACGCATTTGGAATTGGCGAAGGGAAGTTCCTTGATCCATGTGGCCGAGCTCCACGCCATGCACCAGTCCTTGTCCTTGGCGGGGGTGAAGATGTGGTAGTTCTGCGCGTGCACGCCATGGCTGGCCCAGTGCAATTCTGGAACGGTCAGGCGCGTATCGCGATTGGCCATCTCACCGACGGCATCTTTATTCCAGACATCGGCATGACCCGCATCGATCAGCGGCCCGCCTGAGGCATCGCCATCAACGACGACTTCGAATATATCGTTGTGAAGGTCGGGCCGTGAGAAGTCCCAGTAGTTGTCGGTGGCTTCGTAAAGAAAATAGAGGCGGTTCATTCCCTTCACCCAGCCGACTTTGACCTTGAAATCCAGATCATTCGGATCGGGCTTGGAGTGGCCGCCTTCATCGTCCACGCATTGGTCGATGCCGATCGAATACGCATCGGGCACCATCGCCCAGTCATCGGTCTTGCCATCGATGCGCGGAATCTGGTCGGCGGGGAACTGGAAGACTTTGAACGTCACATCGGGGCGCTCCAGCGCGAGCGCTGATGGGGCGCAAACAACCATTCCGATGAGAGCGGCCAGCGCAATCAGGCAAATGATCGAAAACAAACGATTCATGAGCGATTCTTTCGGATGCGTCCTCAGGCAACCAGGAGATCGAACGCCTAACCGCAAGCGTTTAGGCGCGTTTTTCGATCTTAACGACGACCTCGGCAGTGGCCAGGTAGTCGGGCGCGATTTCAATGCCAAGTCCCGGGCCCGGCGGAACGTCGATGAATCCGTCCTTAATCATGAAGTTGGGGGTGAACCAGCTTTCCGCACGCTGCGGCTGCCGCCACGGATATTCCAGGAAGTCACCGATGTTGGGCGTGTGGGAACCAAATTGCACGATGTTGACCGATGAAACTCCCGTTTGCGTGTTATGTGGCACGATGGTTCGGCCAAGTTTGCGCGCGATCTTGGCGACGCGGGCGGCGCGGATCAATCCGCCGTTGTAATTGATGTCGGGCTGGACGATTCTCATCACGCCGTTGGTCAGCGCCCACTGAAACTGCCACAGGCTGTAGTTCTGCTCGCCAAACGCGACCGGTATCTTCAATGCCTTGGCGACTTCCTGAGTCTCGGACAGCCATTCAAACGGGCAGGGCTCCTCGAAGAAACGATAATCGAGGCTTTCCATCATCTTGCCGATTTCGATTCCCTTCTTTGCGTCGTAGGAACCGTTGGCGTCGGCGTAGAGGATGATCTTGTCGCCCAGGCGCTTGCGTCCTTCGTGCAGCACGGTTTCGGTGCGGCCGGGGTAGGCGTCCAGGTCGCCGCTCATGCGCCCGCCGATCTTGAATTTCACGGCCTTGGCACCGGTGGCGGCCACGCCGCGCACATAAACATCGACTTCATCCTCCGCCTTGAGAATTCGATCCGAGCCCGACAGGTAGACGGGAATCTTGTTGCGGACCACACCGCCCAGCATCGCGCCCACCGATTTGTTGGCCACTCGACCCAAGAGGTCCAGGCAGCTTTGTTCGCAATACGCGACCGGGCACCAGAAGGGGATGCTGGCCATCTTATAATTTTCGACATACACGCCGTTGACCAGTGTTTCGATGTCCCGCGCGTCCTTGCCGATGAAATAGGGCGCGACAAGGTGCCGGAAAATCGGAATGAAATCTTCAACCTGCTTGGTCGGCGAAATGCCCACCGCGCCATCGGTCGATCGCGTGCGGACAAAATAATTGCTGCCGCGCTTGAGCAGTTCGATCGATTCGATCTTGACCGGCGTTTTGATCTGACCGGGTATATCAAACATCGGCAGATCAAAATCCGCCTCGTAGCGTTCGTTGACCTGTGCCTGCGACCAGTCGCCCGAAAGTGCCGCCGCGATCAATGCGCTGCCGCCCAATCCCAGCCATTCCCGTCGTGTAATCATGATGTGTTTCACTCCTGAACGGAATTCCAAATTTCCTTGTTGCCGTCCGCGGCGGCACGTGAAGCGGTTGAATTGATCGCCCGCGCCAGGGACATGCCGCCAATAGTCAGGCCGACTCGATTTTTACACCCTTGGCGGCAGGACGTTGCCGGACAAGAGTGTTAAAGACACGCTGGGCTTCCTCACTGCACCGCGCGGATCAAGATTACAGCTTCTTTAGCCGGATATTGCGGAATTTCACTTTCGGCGGCCCGCCGACGTGCACCTGCACCCAATCTGGCGTGAAATCGGACGGACTGGTGGATGCGCAGCGCGGCCTGTTCGGGTATGATCGCGATCTCGCAGAATTAATGGCCAGCGGCGTGAATCATCCACGCCCGGCTTGCTGGAAGTGATGATGTTGTGCGATGATTTGTCGCCGCGCGAAGCCGTCGTGGAATAATCGCGCGAGCCCAGCATCTCGGTCGCGGAGTTTGATCGTCGGAGCTTTCGCATGCATGCGATGTTCATCCATCCAAACTTCCCCGCGCAGTTTGGGCATGCGGCTCATTACCTCTCCACGCGGCTGGGCTGGCAGTGCACTTGCGTGACGCAGGTGGATTCCAGCCAGGCGCAATTGCCTTTCAATCGTGTGACCTATTGCGTCACCGAACGTTCCACGCCCAGCGGTCCCAGCAAGCTCAATGTGCTGCTCGACAATGCGTGGGCCGTATATGGCGCCCTGAAATCTCTGCCGCAGCTCAGACCGGACATCATTGTTGGGCATCTCACTTACGGCACGCTGGTCTACCTGAAGAATCTGTATGAATGTCCGATGGTCGGCTATTACGAATTGATGCCGCCGCCGTACTGGAGCAATGAAATGGCGCTTCGCCCGGAGTTTCCGCCGCCGGAACACACGCGATTGTTCAACGCCACGTTTCACGCGATGAATTATCTTCAGGGCTCGCTGATCGACGCCGCCTACACGCCCACGCGCTTTCAATTGGACAACGCCCCCGACCTGGTGCGATCAAAAGCGCGCGTCATTCACGATGGCGTGGACATGGATGCGCTTCAGCGCCGTGAAATTCCGCGGCCGACGACCTTTCACGGCGTAACCATCGGCGCCAACACGCGCGTCGTCACCTACGCCGCACGCGGGCTGGAATCGGTCCGCGGGTTTGACATTTTCATGAAAGTCGCCAAGCGCATCAGCCAGGAATACGCCGACGTCGTCTTCCTCATCGCCGGCGACGACCACACCTACTATGGTCACGAGATGCATCACATTCGTCATCCCTGTTTCCGCCAATATGTGCTGAGCCAGGACCAGTATCATCCCGCGCAATTCATTTTCCTCGGCATGGTTCCACCGGATGATCTGGCGACGCTCTTCAGCCTTAGCGATCTGCACATCTATCTGACCGTGCCGTTCGTACTGAGCTGGTCGCTGATCTGGGCAATGGCGGCCGGTTGTACGCTGCTCGCATCCGATACCCCGCCCCTGCGCGAAGCGATCGATCCGGATGTTCACGGCCTATTGCACGACTTCCACGATGTGGACGGCCTGGCCGCCAAGGCCCTTGCCGTTCTGAAAAATCCGCCGGAGTATCGCCATCTCGGTCAGGCCGCGGTCCAGCGCGTCCGCGAGCGGTACGAACTCAACATCTGCATGGAAAAGCTGGTAGAGCTATTACGAAACCCCCGAGGCGGTTGATGCGCCGGCAGGAGAAATCCCATGAAACGCAACCCCGTTGTTGCATTCATCGCAGCGATTGGCGTGATGGCATTGGCATCGGCGTCCCGCGCTGAGGTCAGGCTCGCCTCCCTGTTCGCCGACCACATGGTCCTGCAGCAGGGGATGGCCGTGCCCGTGTGGGGCTGGGCCGATCCGGGGCAGTCCGTCACCGTCAGTTTTGTCGGGCAATCCCAATCCGCGACCGCCGGCACGGACGGCAAATGGATGGTCAAACTTGCCAGCCTCAAGACCAGCAATGATCCCGCCGACCTGACCGTCGCCGCCGGCAACACCATTGCCCTGCATGATATTCTCGTTGGCGAAGTCTGGCTCGCTTCGGGCCAGTCCAATATGGTCTTCCCCGTCGCGCGCAGCGGCCCCTATGGAGGGCTGCCCAACGCCGACGCCGTTATCGCTGCCGCCAACCTCCCGACGATCCGGATCTTTACCGGCCAGCCGACCATGACCTACGAGCCGCAAAGGGAAGTCGCCGGATCGTGGATCGTCGCCAGTCCGGAAACAGCGCCAAAGTTCTCAGCCGCCAGTTACCTCTTTGCTCGCAATCTTCAGAAGGAACTGAACGTCCCCGTCGGCATGATTACCCTGGCGCAGGGTGCCAGCGTTGCTGAAGGATGGATTTCGCGCCAGACGCTGCTGGCCGACCCGAAGCTCAGGTTCATGGTCGATTCGTTGGATGAGAACATGAACTATTTCCGCGCCAATCCGCGTCCCGCGGGCGCGGCGCCGCTGCATCCCACGCCGATCAACAAGCCGCGCACGCCCGCGCGAGGCGGCAACGTGTCCGATCCAATGCGCGACCAGCATTTTGCTACGATTCTCTATAACGGCATGATCGCGCCGGTCGTTCCGTACGCCGTCAGGGGCATCATCTGGTATCAGGGTGAGTCGATCTGCTTCGGCACGCCGGGCCTGAACCTGTATGGCCATGTCATGCAGACGCTGGTCAACGACTGGCGAAAGCAATGGGGCCAGGCCGATTTGCCCTTCTACATCGTGCAACTACCCGGGCAGGCCAACATCAGCAACAACCCGCGCATCCGCGAGGAACAGGCGACGATCCTTCAACTGCCCCACACTGGCTTTGCCGTCACCATCGACACCGGCGAACAGCGCAACGTGCATCCGGTCAACAAGGAACCCGTGGGAGAACGGCTGACCAGGCTTGCGCTGGCGGACGCGTATGGGCGCAAGATCGATCCGTTCAGTCCCCTGTATGATTCGATGAGGATTGACGGGAGCGTCATTCGCATCAAATTCGCGCACGCCACCGGCGGCTTGCTCGCCAAAGGCGGGCCGTTAAAGGGATTCGAAATCGCCGGCGAAGACAAAAACTTTGTCGCCGCCGATGCCAGGATTGACGGCAATTCCGTCATCGTCACCAGCCCGCAGGTCAAAACCCCTGTCGCAGTGCGCTATGCTTTCGTCGATTACCCCGAAGGGCTCGGCTGCAACCTCTACAACGCCGACAATCTCCCTGCCGCTCCGTTCCGAACCGACCAATGGGATTACCCGATCAAAGGGATCGTGGAAAACTGATCGTCGGGCGCGAAGCAAAAACCGGCGCAATTCAAACGTGACATGAGCTTTTAGCCCACGAGCACGGCCTGGAAAGGCCGTGTCACATCAAACTGCACCGGTGCCTGGAATTCCATACCGCGTTTTTCTTCGCGCATTCTGCGGGTGCATGGTTATATGCCCTTATTTTTTCAAAGTGTTGGTATGATCCAGCGCCCCAAATCTGCGATTTCGTGAGGCAAACGCCCGGATCGAATCGTGCAGGTCTTTTTCAGTAAAATCAGGCCATAACACGTCGCTTACATAGAGTTCGGCGTAGCTGATTTGCCACAGCAGGTAGTTGCTGATTCGCAGTTCGCCGGCCGTGCGAACGAGCAGGTCGGGGTCGGGCATGCCTGCGGTATAGAGATGCGACGAGATGGTCTCTTCCTGAATTTGTTCGGGGTCGAGCTGGCCGGCGCGAACCTTTCGCGCGATTGCGCGTACGCCATCGACGATTTCCGCGCGGCTGCCGTAGTTCAGCGCCAGCACCAGCGTCAGGCCGTCGTTTTTCTTTGTTTCCTCCAGTGTGATGTTCACTTCTTTCAGCACCGGCTCGGGCAGATGATCCAGCCGGCCGATCTGCCGAAAGCGAATGTTGTTCTGCATCATCGTCGAGCGCTCGGCGCGCAGGTAGTCGATGTACATCTGCATGAGAAACGTCACTTCGGCGGCGGGGCGTTTCCAATTTTCCATGCTGAACGAATAAAGCGTCAGAAAATCCGGCCTGCCATTATGTTTACGCAGGCGAGCGCATTCGGTCACGACCGCACGCACCGTTTTGGCGCCCTGCTCATGTCCGCGAATCCGTTCCAGACCCTGGCGCACCGCCCAGCGGCCGTTGCCGTCCATGATGACCGCAATGTGACGCGGAAAACGCTCCGGCGGGATGTCGATCAGTGAATCCATTCCTGAAAGCCTCAATGACCAGGAGCCAATGAAACTCCACGCCCTCTGGGTGTGGAGTTTCATTTTGCCAAAGCTTCCTCAACATGAATCAGATGATACTCATACGCATCCACCAGCGCCTGCCAGCTTGCGTCGATGATGTTTTCGCTGACGCCGATCGTGCCGAAAACTTCCTTGGTGCCATCCGCGCTGGTGCGACGACATTCAATGATGACGCGCACGGCGGCCGAGGTTTCGTCCTTGGAATTGATGACACGGACCTTGTAGTCGATCAGGTGCACGCCGTCGATCTGCGGGTATTTGGTCTTGAGCGCTTTTCGCAAGGCTGCATCGAGCGCTGCGACGGGGCCATCCCCCTCGGCCACGCGATGTTCGACCTGTTCGTCCACGCGTAGCTTGACGGTCGCTTCGGCAACCGGTTCACCTGTTCCGTTTTTTGAAACGGCTACCCGGTAGTGTTCCAATTCGAAGAATTTGCGATGGCGGTTGATTTCCTTGCGCACAAGCAATTCAAAACTCGCCTCGGCAGCTTCGAACTGATAACCCTCGTTTTCCAGGGTTTGCACCTTTTCAAGCACGTTTCGCAGCGTGGCCTTGTCGTTTTCCAGGTTGAATTTCTTGCCGGCCTTGGTGGCAATGTTGGAAACGCCGCTCATTTCGCTGATGAGCACCTTTCGCGTGTTGCCGACCGATTCAGGAGTTACATGCTCGTAGGTGCTGCTGTCCTTTTGCACGGCGTGGACGTGCATGCCGCCCTTGTGGGCAAATGCGCTCGTGCCCACATAAGGCTGGCCGCTCGTGAAATTCATGTTTGCGGTTTCATAGACATAGCGGCTGACATCAGTCAGGTGCACCAGCGTGCCCGGACGCAGGCAGTCCAGTTTGTATTTCAACTGAAGGTTGGCGATGAGCGGCATGAGGTCCATGTTGCCGCAGCGTTCACCAACGCCGTTGACCGTGCCTTGCGCGTGGGCAGCACCCGCGCGGATGGCCGCCATCGCGTTGGCCAGCGCGACGCCTGAATCGTTGTGCGTGTGGATGCCGATCATCGCGGTGGTTTCTTTTTTTACTGCTTCGACGGCCTCTTCGATTAGCTCAGGCATCGACCCGCCATTGGTATCGCAAAGGACGAGCACCGATGCGCCCGCTTCCTGTGCTGCAAGGATTGACTTGATCGCGTAATCTCGATTGGCGCGGAAGGAATCGAAGAAATGTTCGGCATCGTAAACCGCCTGCCGACCGGCTTTGCGCATCAGGCCGACCGAATCGCTGATCATTTGCAGGTTCTCTTCGAGAGAAACGCCGAGCACCCTGGTTGCATGAAATTCACTGCTCTTGCCGACGATCGTGACGACCGGCGTTTGCGCATCGAGCAGCGCTTTCATCCCCGCATCATCCTCGGCTTTTGCGCCGCGGCGGCGGGTCATTCCAAAGGCGGCGATTTTCGCATTGCGCAGTTTTGTGGCTCGGATTTCCCGGAAAAATGCCTCGTCCTTGGGGTTGGAAAGGGGGAATCCGCCTTCGATGTAATCGACGCCGAGTTCGTCGAGCTTACGGGCAATCGCCAGCTTGTCTTCGAGGGAAAGGTTAAATCCTTCGCCCTGCGTGCCGTCGCGCAAAGTGGTGTCGTATATCTCGATGCGTCGTGGGGTGCTCATGTGCTGTCCCGTTAAACGAAAATGCCCTGCCTCAGTGGCAGGGCGGCATTGTAATCGGATACGTGCAATCGCCCTAGCCGCCTTGAATGGCGCTAATAATAATGCCGGAGGCAATGGCGATGGTGTTCAACATGGCCAACATGATACTTCGTTATTTCTTCGGCGGCAAGTTTTCAAGGTCGGCGATGTCTTTTGCCCGCCCACTGGCTCGTTTATTCGTTTTCAGGTCCTCAAACGAGATCAGTGAAACTTTGATGCCGTCCCAATTCACCACTTTTCGCCGCGAATAAGCGGACTCAAAATCCAATCCTGATGGGCTGGTTAGAATATCGACTCGGATTGGTTCACGGCCAAAAATGAAAACCTTGCCCTTGGTTTGCAACAGACTCGGCTTCACCTTTGTAGCGGGAAATCCACCGAAATCCGTCAATACCTTGGATACCTTGCGCGCGTTCTCGGGATCAACGGCAATCCATATATCCAAATCATCAGTCGCGCGGCGATAACCGTAGTAAATAGCGGCATAGCCGCCAAGAACCAGGTATTCAACTTTCGCCGAGTTCAGCGATTTTAATAGTTCTTTGAAATCGGGGTAGAGGTTTACCTTGGCCATAGCCGTAGTTGAGTTGACGTAACCGTTCCAGTTCGCGAAGACGCGATGCGCCCGTTTGAGACCACCAGAATTCCCGATCAGCACGATCTGCCTCGCCCATTGAATCAAATACCCGCACGCGATTACCTGCGGGACGTTGCTTCGGCAAGGTTGATTTGGATCGGAGCCCGCTCATACTACTCATTCTACCATATTTTCGTTATTTTTCCGATACCATGATTTTGCCGGTCATTCGCGGGTGATAGCTACAGCCATAAGTAAATGTCCCGGCCTTGCTGAATTGATAGATGAATGTGCTACCGGGGCGGATATTGTCGGATTTGAAAGCGCCGTTCTGCGCGACAACCGTGTGGTCGCGATCGTCGCTATTGGTCCAGACGACGGTGTCGCCGATTTTGATGTCCAGCGTATCGGGAGCAAACTTCATTTGTGCGATGGAAACCGACTTGCGCGACCCCGCCGGGGCCGGCGCTGAAGTAGCCAGCGCCAGCAGAAAAATCAGAGCCAGTCGCGTTGCCGTGTGAATCTTGAACCTCACAACGTATTATATCGTCGTTTTATGGCCGAGAAGATCATTCGCGATCCGGTGCACGATGTAATCGCCTTCAGCCTTGATCGGCCGACGGATGCGCTGCTGTTTCAACTGCTCAATGCCGCTGAATTTCAGCGTTTAAGACGCATCCGCCAACTCGGCATGGCGAATATGGCCTACCCGGGAGCCGACCACTCCCGTTACAGCCACAGCGTCGGCGTGATGGAAACAGCGAGGAAAATCCTCCACCAACTGACGCGATCATTCACCATTTCCGAACAGGATATCACGGCTTGTCTGGCGGCGGCACTGCTTCACGACCTGGGGCACGGCCCGTTTAGCCATGTATTCGAACGCGTGAGCGGCGTGGATCACGAAGACCTCACGCGACTGGTGATTCTCGATTCATCCACCGAAGTCAATCAAATTTTGAGTCGTCATGACTCAACCCTGCCGCAATTGGTGGTGAACCTGCTCAACGGCGATTGCCCGCGCAAATTCCTATGCGACATTCTCTCCAGCCAGCTTGATGCGGATCGATTGGATTATCTCCTGCGCGACAATCTCATGACCGGCAGCCAGTATGGGAATTACGATTTGTCCTGGCTGCTGCATGCTCTGACCATCGATGAACCCACCCAGCGGCTGGCCGTGACGTGGAAGGGCGTGAGCGCGGTCGAAGCGTACTTGCAGTCGCGATATCACATGTATCGCAATGTCTATTTCCATAAAGTCGTGCGCAGCGGCGAAGGAATGCTTCGACTTGCATTGCAACGTGCCAAACGTCTGGCCGTGCAGGGCCGGCTGACCTGGCCGCGCGAGGAGAACCCGGTCTACCAATCGCTCATGGGGCTGAAGCTCGACGTCGCGGAATTTGCCGATCTGGACGATGTCTCGGTCCTTCACTGTTTCAAGCTCTGGACCGATTCGGAAGACCCTGTGCTGGCCAATCTGTGCCGGGGCCTGCTCCATCGGCGATTGTTCAAAACCATCGATCTGCAACGGTTCAGCGACAAATCGCAAATCGACCAAATCCTGGCGCAAATCTCCGATGCAATGATCTCCGCCGATGCCGAGCCGGCGTATGAGATGTTTTATGATGAGCCGACCGATCTGCCTTACCAGGTCAGCGGTCTGTTTGTGAAGGATAATCACGGCAAATTGCGGGAGTTTTCAACCCTTTCGCCGATGGTGGAATCGCTGGGCGGTCAACTGTTTTTCAAACGCCTGCACGTCGCGGCGCAATGGCGCGAACTGGCTCAAAAAGTGGTAAATGCAACCGTCATTTGAACGTAATGACGCCTGAATTGATGTTCCGCTTTTTGAGGTCTTCAGTCAGAAGGGCAGTATATCCCCGACGAATCAGCGGCATTTGGTCCAGCTCAAGCAGTGTTCGCATCTGCATGACGGCCTGCTCGTTCGGGCCTTCGATTTCGACAAATGTGCCGATGTTGGGCAGCTCATCCAGTTCGATCTGGCAGTCCTCCAGTTTCCAGCTTTCCCGTCGCTTTTGAAATGTCAGCGTTCGCCGGTATCCCAGTCCTTCAAATAGCGCGAGCGCATCACCCAGATTTTCAACCTTGAGTTCACGTTCATCGCGCGACTTCAATTCGCCTTTCAATTGCGGCCCCTTGAAGGTGATCTTGACCTTTTCCGCGCCATCGCGCTCGTCGCGCTCGTGCCTCACGCGCAAGCTTTTGTCCTGGGCCAGCAATTCGCGTTTTTCGGTGTCGAAAAAAATGTTGGTTTCAAAAGCCTTGGATAATTGCTCCGCGCCGCGATCACGCAGCCGCTGGCGCGTCGGCTCCAGATTCTCAACCTTCATCTTGGCTTCGATTTCGGTGGGCATATCCATTTAAGAGCCACGAAGACACGAAGAATTCAAACAAAAATATTTTCTTACTTCGTGCTTTCCTTCGTTCCCTTCGTGCCTTCGTGACTCTGCTCTTTTTATCCAACCACAAAATTCACAAGTTTCCGAGACGCATAGATTCGCTTACGGATCGTCTTGCCCTGGAGCCACGGTTTGACGCGTTCGGCATTTTCAGCCGCTGCGAAGATCGTCGCCTCATCCGCGTCGGCGGGGACGGTGATCTTGTCACGCAGTTTGCCGTTCACCTGCACGGGCAATTCTATGCTCGATTCAACGAGCTTTTTCTCATCAAATTGTGGCCAGGCGTGGCGGGCAAGGCTTCGCTCATGGCCCAGCCGCTGCCAGATTTCCTCGGCAATATGCGGGGCAAACGGGGCGAGCATCAACACGAAATTCTCCGCCAGTTCCTGCGAAATCGATTCCAAACCGGTCAATTCGTTGTTTAATTTGATCAGTTCCGCAATGGCCGTGTTGAACCGCAGGTTGGGAATATCTTCGGTGATCTTCCTGATCGTGTAATGCATCATCCGATCAAGCGGCTCGCTGGGTGGTTCATTGACGATTTTGGCGACGCGATTCCTTTCCTCATCGCCAACCAGGTTTCGCCAGACCGAATTCAAAAACCGGCTCATGCCCACAATATCCCGCGTATTCCACGGCTTGGATGCTTCCAGCGGGCCCAGGTACATTTCATATAAGCGGAAACAATCAGCGCCGTAATCGCGAACGATATCATCCGGGTTCACCACATTGCCGCGGCTTTTGGACATTTTGAACGCGCGGGCATCGACCGTGATCGATGGATTGCTCTTAAGCACAAACTTCGGCCCGGCCTTTTGCACCATCTCTTCATCGACACGCTGGGCGACATATTTCTGCCGCGATTGCTTGTGCACCCCAGTCATGGTCGGGCCGGCGCCGATGACTTCCTCCTTAATGTCGGTCAGTTCGTCCGCGCTGATCGGTGAACCATCCGCCGAACTAAACGCATGAAATTCCATCTGGCCAAGGATCAGTCCCTGGTGCACCAGCCGCTGAAACGGCTCGGGCGTGCTGACATGGCCAAGGTCGTACAAAACCTTGTGCCAGAATCGCGAATAAAGCAGGTGCAGCACGGCATGTTCGACGCCGCCGATATAAAGGTCGGCCGACATCCAATATTTTTCCTTCACCGGATCGACAAACCGCTCTTCGTTTTGGGGATCGATGTACCGAAGGTAATACCAGCACGACCCGGCCCATTGCGGCATGGTATTGGTTTCGCGCGTGAATGTTTTGCCGTCCTTTTCGTATCGGCCCCATTCGACGGCCTTGCTTAGCGGCGGCTGCGGCGTGCCAGTCGGCTTATAGTCCGCCAGCTCGGGCAGTTGCACTGGTAATTCCGAATCATCGACGGCGTATGCGTTGGTTTGCTCGTCCAGCACGATGGGAAACGGCTCACCCCAATAGCGCTGCCGGCTGAACAGCCAGTCGCGCAGCTTGTAATTGACGGATTTGATGCCGTTGCCCTCGCGCGCCAGCGTTTCGGTGATGTGCTCCTTTGCCTGCGCGGTCGGCATGCCATCGATGATCGGGGAATTGATGGCGATGCCTTCGCCTTCGAACGGTTTGTCGGCTGGCGCTTCTCCAACCAGGGGCTTCACCACCGGCCTGATCGGGATGTTAAACTTTTTTGCAAAATCGAAGTCACGCTGATCGTGCGCCGGCACCGCCATGATCGCGCCCGTGCCGTAACTCATCAGCACATAGTCGGCGATGTAAATCGGAATCTTGTCATCGTTGACCGGGTTGATCGCGTAAGCGCCGATGAACACGCCGGTCTTGTCCCTGGTCTCCGCCAACCGATCGCGATCGCTTTTGGATGAAACCTGCGCGCGATAATTGGCGATATCGTTTTTTCGGTCTGATGCGACCAATCGATCCACCAGCGGATGCTCCGGCGCAAGCACCATATAAGTCGCGCCATAAAGCGTATCCGGGCGAGTGGTAAAGACGGTGATGACATCATCTTTACTCGCCCCTCGCTCCTCGCCCCTTGCCCCTGCAATCTCAAAATCCACTTCCGCGCCGACACTTCGGCCGATCCAGTTCTTCTGCAATTCCTTGGAAAATCCCGGCCAATCGAGCGTCTCCAAATCCTCCAGCAAACGGTCGGCATATGCGGTGATCCGCAGCAGCCACTGCCGCAACGGCCGGCGCTCCACGGGGAAGCCGCCTCGCTCACTTTTGCCGTCGATGATCTCTTCGTTGCTGAGCACCGTGCCCAAAGCGGGGCACCAGTTGACGGGAATCTCATCCATGTACGCCAGGCGCTGGCCATCAACGATCTCGCGCTGTTCCTGCGGCGACAGTTCGCTCCAGGCGCGTTCCACCCGCACTTCGCCGGCGATCGCTTTCATCCCTTCCCCAATCGGATTGAGCTTCACGCTTCCATCCGGCGCGACGACGTACGTCTCGTTCAACAGCTCATTGACCAGATGCGATATCGGCTTGGCCTTTTTCTCGATCGGATCAAAGTAGCTGTTAAACAGTTGCAGGAAGATCCATTGCGTCCACTTGTAATACCTGGGGTCGGTGGTATTGACCTCGCGATCCCAGTCATAGCTCAGGCCGATCATCTGGATCTGGCGGCGGAAGTTGTCGATGTTTTTCTGCGTCGTGATCGCGGGATGAATGTTCCTTTCAATCGCATATTGTTCCGCGGGCAGGCCAAATGCGTCCCATCCCATCGGATGAAGCACGTTGTAACCCTTCATGCGCAAAAATCGGCTGACGATATCAGTGGCGGTGTAACCTTCGGGGTGTCCCACGTGCAGGCCCGCGCCGCTGGGATAGGGAAACATATCCAACACGTAGGCTTTGGGCATGTCGCCCGCCTGCGAAGGATCGAGCGCGGCGAATGGCTTGGCGTCCAGCCAGTAGTGCTGCCATTTTTTCTCGGTGGCCGTGAAGTTGTATGGCATGGGGTTGATCTTACGGAAACGCATCGCAAATGTCAGTTCCCCCAAAAATGAGACGCCCTGTCCTCAGGCCGATATTTCACGAATTTCCCCGGGAATTCGGGCTGCGCCAGCCCCTTGCTCCGGGGCGGCCCCGAATTTCTTCAATTCCTGACACACTTGCTCCGATAACAGAATCTGGGAGGCAGCGCTGATGCTTGCTCTAGTCAAACAAACGCGTGATCGATATATCGCCAGGCCATCCGAGCGGCGACGTGGGTTGCGTATTGCCCAGCAGCGCCCGGTCAAAGTGTTTGAGCCGTCCTCCACGCGGTTCATCGGCGGGCAAACTCACGATGTCAGCACCACCGGCCTGCGCATCGAACTGCCGGTCTCCTCGCCCATTCAGGAAGGCAAGTTACTGAGCATTCACGTTGGAGCGGGTGATGCCGGTCCAAGTCTCGCGAACCGCAGGCAGATGATTCCCGCGCGCGTGGTCTGGATCGACCGGGGCACAGGCGCGAAACTGATGGCCGGAGTCGAATTTTTTACCAGCATCT
Organism: Tepidisphaeraceae bacterium; assembly: GCA_035545895.1. Lineage (GTDB taxonomy): Bacteria > Planctomycetota > Phycisphaerae > Tepidisphaerales > Tepidisphaeraceae > DASZXJ01. The sequence continues at coordinate 46,512 of DASZXJ010000128.1, forward strand.
CAGCACATCTCGATGCCGCGTAAAACTTCGAGTTTGATGTGACACGGCCTTTCCAGGCCGCGCAACGCGCCGCATGGGCTGGAAAGCGCATGTCACAATAACCCTCCTTTTTCGTCAAACTGCACCAGTACCAAAACTTTCGCTGTTCAATTCGATCAGTGATTTTCCGCCACCGCCGGCGGGATGGTCGGACTCACGTGCTTGTATAAATAAACGTCGGACGCGGCGTATTGCGTTTCAAAGTTCGACGAAGCGGCAATTCGTTGAATCAAGACGTTTGAATCTTCAAATTCCTTGTCGTCGAGGCTCGCGTGCCTCAGGTTGACCAGCACATAATCATATTGATCCAGCGGCCGATGCGGCACGGGGCTGTTGAAGTAATCGATCACGGGACGCTCGCTCAACTGGGGAACGATTTCGAAGGTGGTGAGAACAGCCGCATCGTCATCGATCATGGCGATGGCGGTCTTGGTGTGGCGAAGGGACTCCCAGTCAAACGCCTGGCTACGCTGCATTTTGGCCAATCGAGCGCCGCCTCCCACCACGAGCATCATCACCGCCCAGCCGATAATCGCGCGGGCATTGGTGAACCACGACTTGTTGGCTGCAACCGCGGCGACAATCGACACAAATACAAACGGCACGATCGGCAACGAGTAATGCGAAAAAGGGCTCTGCTGACCTTCAAAACTGGAGAGCAGATTCAGGCTGATCGCCGGCACCGCCGCCAGCAGCGGCCAGATGGTCTTGGGATGCAGCGCCCAAATGATCGGCACGACCAGGACCAGGGCATATTTCAAGGCTGGAAACGCAATCAGGTGGGACAATACAAGCTGCGGATGTTTCAGGCTATTCAACAGCACTTCACTGATCGAACTTCCGAGATAGGCGTAGAACTGAAGGCCCGACGGATTTCGTCCCGCGCCAAAGTGGGGGATGATGATCTTCGAAGCAATCACAAACCAGGCCAGCCCGCCCACAAGTGCGACCAATCCGGCAAAGCGCCGGCGTTCGATCACCAGCAGGTAAAATCCCATGCCTGCCACGGTAACGGATATGATTTCCTTGCATGCCAGCGCCATCGCGACCCACAGGCAGAATGCGATCCGCCGATCTTCCCGTGCCGCGAGCATCGCCATCAGCAGGGCGGGCACGGCGATCACTTCCGGGTGGAAATCGAAAATATTGGCGGTGAGAATCAGCGGATACATGAGGTATGCGCCGGCAATGGCCATCGCCGGCTTTTCCGCGATGCCTGCGTTTCGCGACAACCGAAACACCGGCCAGGCTCCTGCCGCCAGGACGATCGCCTGCAAACCGAGCAGCACATGCGGATCCGCCCAGACCTTATAAAGCAGCGCGACGGCATAAAGAATCAGCGACGCATGATCCCCCAGCACATGGAAGCCATGCATCGAAGTCACCGGCGCCCGCCCGGAACTGATGAGGTATACGGCTTGATCGAAAAAACCCAAGTCCATGGCGCCAGAGCGCATGAGGAAATGCCGTACACTGCTGGCCAGTAAAAATAGACACGCCGCTGCCAGCGACATCAACGCCAGCTTTTGCCACGCCGGACGCGCGACGCCTTCTGTGGGCAGAGCGACATCACAGACCGATGCTCTTTGCACGTTTTCCATAGTGACCGTTCGACAATCGCGCGGCGGTTCGACACTAACTGGAGGCGAACAATCCCGACCATCTGCCCGGGCGATATTGACATGTCCGAACCAGGAATGTGGAGCAACAATCCTGATCCAAACGGACTTGCCAAACATTTAGGGGAGAATCCCCAAATTCAAGCCATAAAACCCGGCTTGAGCCGAGTGCGGAATACTACTACCCTTCTCGTGTAAAGCTGCATAGGGAAAAAGCTGAGAAACAAACAAGATTTTTTTATCCTGTGTTATTCCTCGTCATAAACGGTTCCGCTTGACAAGGTTAGCGTCGGAACTAGAGTGTGGCTGATAATCCGGGGCCATAGTGAAATGGGATCACGCGACCATGGCATGGTTGAATTTGGGGTTCAAATCCCCATGGCTCCATTCAACGCGTCTGAGTAGGGGGGCAGATTCCTCCACCCCGAATCGGGCACGAAACGGGAGCGGAGTTCATTAGCTACATGAGTGCCCACTTGCCCCCACGAACCGACGCGGACCAACATTCTTCCCGCAGCGCAACTTCGTGAACATTCGTGCGGATTCGGGGTTGATTCTCCGGTCAAACCATCGCGACAGTGACTCCAGGACCGCGGGAAACGCACAGATGCCCGAAGATTCAGCGCATTTCATCGACCAATCCGCTTGTCCGATTCGTCAAATGGCGCGCACTTTCTTGCAGTTTCTGAGAGCCTAGAGAAACGAAATTTTTATCCACAGATTTCACAGATGACACAGATTAAGAAAATGAAGGGGGAAAA
>DASZXJ010000129.1:0-26346 GCA_035545895.1 Tepidisphaeraceae bacterium
TTTCCGTCTGTTCATCGCACGCGGTGCAAATCCGCTCCCGAAGATCCAACGACAAGCCCTCCATGCCACACCTCCAACAGCAGGTGATCGGCTCACCCTACCGCAGGATAGGTGTACAGTCATCTGAAAACCGCTCTAACAACACTGACGTTCGTATGAGTTTCATACGACCTCCCAATTATCGCTCTCCCTTCAGTATTACGCGCCCCACCTGAAATCGTAGCAGCAAAACTTCAGACCTCGCGCACATGCCGACTGAAGGCATCCATCAGTTTTCGGGTAATAGCCCCCACCTGGCCGGGTCCGATCGGGCGGCCGTCGATTTTGGTCACCGGAACGACCTCAGCGGCAGTTCCGGTCAGAAAGCACTCATCCGCAATATACAGATCGTGCCTTTGCAGGGTCTTCTCAACGCATGGAATGTCCAATTTTCTGCAAAGATCGAGCACGACCTTGCGGGTGATTCCTTCGAGAATCCCGTCAGAAGTCGTGGGCGTTTGCACCTGACCATCCCGGACGATGAAAATATTGTCTCCGGTGCATTCCGCGACGTTGCCTTCGTGGTTGAGCATGATGGCTTCGGGAACACCGGCATCGATGGCTTCGATCTTGGCCAGGATATTGTTCAGGTAATTCATGCTCTTGATTCGCGGGCTGACCGCGTTGGCATGATTGCGAATGACCGACGCCGTGATGATGGCCATCCCCTTTTGATACATTTCCGGGGGATACAGCTCAATCGTGTCAGCGATGATGATGATCGATGGATTGGCACATTTGTTTGGATTCAACCCAAGGCAGCCGACCCCTCGCGTGATCAGCGCCCGGATATAGCAATCCCGAAAGCCATTGGCTGCGATCGTCTGTTCCATGGCGGTTCGAAACTGCTCGACGGTGGCGGGTATGGTGAGCCTGATTGCCCGTGCAGACGCCCAGAGCCGTTCCAGGTGAGCATCGCATTCAAATATCTTGCCGGAATAGACACGGATGCCCTCAAACACGCCGTCGCCATAGAGCACGCCATGGTCATAGACGCTGATCTTGGCATCTTCCTTATTGACCAGCTTGCCATCGATCCAGATCTTCAGGGACATCCGCAGCTCCTTACGAATTATCTTTCTTCCGCCCGTTCCAGTTTTCCGTCTTTCAGGACCAGTATTCGGTCGGCCTGTCGCGCAATTGTACGGTCGTGAGTGACCATGGCGATCGTTTGATTATGATTCTTATGCAGGTTTTCCATGACGCTCATAATCTGCCGGCCGGTTTCGGCATCGAGGTTGCCGGTGGGTTCATCGGCAAACAGCACGCGAGGCTTGTTCATGAGAGCCCGCGCGATGGCGACACGCTGGCGCTCCCCGCCACTCAACTGGTTGGGACGATGCTTTAAGCGATGGGCCATGCCCAGTTGATCCAGGACTTCGGTTGCGCGCTTGCGCAATTCTGCGTGATGGGTCCGAAATCCAAACCATGAATATTCGACCATGGCCGCCAGCAGGGTGTTTTCCATCACATTCAATTCGGGCAGCAGATAATAGAACTGGAAGACAAATCCGAAATGTGTATTTCGCAACCGGCTTTTGCCTGCGGAATCGAGCGTGGCGATGTCCTGGTTGTCGTAAAAGATGCTGCCGCCGTCGGCTGCATCGAGCGCGCCCAAAATATGCAGGAGCGTGCTTTTTCCCGATCCCGACCGTCCTTCAATGGCGACAAACTCGCCGGTGCGAATTGAAAGGTCCACGTTTTTGAGCACCGTCACCGTACTTTCGCCCATGCGAAATGTCTTGCGGACACCCGAGGCGCGCAGAATCGCAGCATCGCTTTTGATCGTTGTCTCAGGCTGTTCCGCTAATTGTGCCATGGGAAAACCTAATTCCAATCATTCAAATCGAAGCGCTTCCACCGGATGCAATCGTGCCGCACGAACGGCGGGGACAAAAGCCCCAAGCACCGACGACACAACCGCCACCGCCATGATTACCGCGACTTCGCGCGGATTGATCGTATTGGGGATGATGTCAAACGCATAAACCTCGGGATTCCAAATCTGGATGCCCATCAATTCCCCCATCTTTTCGTGCAGGAAATTGATGTTGTGAATGATCAAATAGCCCGCGAGCAAACCCAGCCCGCTGCCGACAATCCCAATCGCCAGGCCATATCCCAGGAAGATGCCCGCCACGCCGCTGGCGGTCGCACCCACGCTTTTGATGATGCCAATGTCTCGCGTCTTCTCCACGACGATCATGTAGAAGATGCAGAAGATCAGGAAAATGGCGACGATGCTGATCAGGCTGAATAAAAACGTGACCAGCACCTTCTCATGTTCAACAGCCGAGATGAATTTGGCATTAAACTGTTCCCAGGTCTGCACGACGACCGGATCGATTCCCAGTTGCGTGGCCTGGTCTGATCCGATGGCGCCATCGACAATCTGCTGAATCTTGTCGCGCGTCGCCCACAGATTGGCGCCGAGTTTGAGTCCAATGTGGATTTCACTGGTCCGGGCCGGCTCGTTGATCTTGTTGCCTTCTGAATCGGTGTAGGATTTCTTGTCCATTCCGAGATCTTTTTGCAGGAGATCGAATGGCACGTAAACCGTATTGCTGTCGTATTGCCACACCTTGGTTCGGCTGTCATCAACGATGAAGAAATATCGATCCGACTTTGTCATGGGATCAAGCGTGGCACCCTGCTCAGCCAGCGGCATGACCGTCAAACGCGCATAGGCTGTAAATAGCGCAGGCCAATGCTCGATCTTTCCTTTTGCATCCTTGCCGATGCCGACAACACCCGCTCCGACAATCATGCCCGCAAAATTGTTGAGATTGCCTTTGAGTTCCGGATTGGCGGCTTGATATTCCTCGTTCGAATAGGGCTTGGCGAACGAAGCGGGTCTTTCCGCCAACTGCTTTAATTGTTCGCGGTCTTCCGCGGTGGTTTTCGGATCATCTGTCGCTTCAATATATTGCCCGTATTGGCGATAGAGTGAATGCCGAAAGCCATTCACGTTCTGCATCTGCTCCAAAGGCAGTCCGATGACCTGAACGCCGTCGCGCATCCTGCGATTGATATCGATCAGGCCATAAGTCTTAAGTGTCGGCGCCGCCCCAGCCACCTCTGGCAGCGCCTTGATTTTCTCGATCATGACTTCGTAATTGGCGAATCCCGTCAGTGACCGCCGCGAGATCACGATATCGCCGGTGATGTCGTGAAATGTCTCCTTGAACATCCGCAGCCAGCCGCCCATGACGGAGATCACGACGATGACCATCGCCGTGCACATCATGACCGCAATAAGCGATACCCACGCAATTCGCCTCTTGCGAAGGTATTTGAGAATGAGATGGAGTTTATACATACGCTCGGTGCCCGAGTTAGTCCTGCGGCCGCATCAATGGGAACAAGATGACATCGCGAATGCTCTCCGCCCCGGTCAGCATCATCAGCAATCGATCGATTCCCATCCCCATGCCCCCCGCCGGCGGCATGCCGTATTTCAAAGCCGTCAGGAAATCTTCATCGGTCTTTTGCTGTTCTTCTTTGTCGCCAACTTGATGAGCAAAGTGCGCTGCTTGTACTTGCGGATCATTCAATTCGCTATAGCCTGGTGATATCTCAACGCCATTGATGGCCAGTTCATAAACATCGGCGAAGTCTTCGTCATCCTCGGTACGCTTTGCAAGTGGGATAATAATGCCAGGCACACGTGTCACAAAAACTGGATCGACTTGAAGCGGCTCTACCCATCGTTCATAGACGTCCTGAAGCTGTTCAAAAAAACTTGAAAGGCGTTCGAATCGCAACCTTTCAGCATCTTTTGCACGGTCGATGTTGCGCGGACCAGCATTTTCCGGAAGATGGCTAACAGCCCAATCAATGAGCCGTTCACGCACATGTGTATTTGAGGCCTCATTGAGTGATTGCTTCCCGTTTGGCCACCGATACTCATAACCGAACTTATTCGTTGTCCATTCACGAACCAATTGAGTCATTTCAACACGTTTCCAGCGTCGGCCGGGCGGGAGGCTTGTGTCGCCTTCAAGGTTAATCGTTCGTCGTATTGATCCGTCCAAATTTTTGTGTTCTATCTTGAGTGTCCCGAAAACCTTTTGAGCCACATGGCAGATCATGCTCTCGACCATCTCAGCCATCGTTTCCCATGAGCCGTAGGCTTCATAGGCTTCGAGCATCGTAAATTCTGGATTGTGGCGCGGACTGATGCCCTCATTGCGGAAATTGCGGTTGAGTTCAAAAACCTTGGTGAACCCGCCGACGAGCAACCGCTTGAGATAAAGCTCGGGCGCGATGCGCATGTAGAGATCGACATCCAGCGCATTGTGATGCGTTTTGAACGGTCGGGCAGCAGCGCCGCCGTGGATGATCTGCATCATCGGCGTTTCCACTTCGAGAAAACCGCGGCCCTTAAGAAATGCGCGGACTTCATCGATAACGCGAATTCGCGTCTGCATCATCTTCATCACTTCGGGGTTGGCCCAGAGATCGACATATCGTTGGCGATAGCGAAGCTCGACATCGCCGAGCCCTTCCCACTTGGCGGGCGGCGGCAGGAGCGCCTTGGATGCGATCGCCAACGATTTTGCCCAGATGGTGGTTTCGCCTTTATTGGTCGTGCCAAGAGGCCCCTCGACGACAATCTGGTCGCCCAGATCGAGCAGGTCGCGGACCTGCCAATCGGGATCGCTCAGACGTTTCTTATCCAACCCGACCTGCAAATCGCCGCTCTCATCGCGCAGGGTGATGAAACTGAGTTTGCCCATGTCGCGCTTGAGGATGATTCGGCCGGCACCTTTAACCACAGGCCCGCCGTCGTGCCCCATTTCAGCTTTATAGCTTGATTTGATCCGGGCGAGTGGCTGGATGCCCTGGGCGCGCTGGCCGTATGGATCGACGCCCAGTTGCCGAAGCTTATCGAGCTTGGCCTGCCGCTCACGTTCATATTCGCTTATCTGTTCTTGCATTATGTATAGTAAAGGTTGGACGATAATAGTCGTGAACGCGCCAAACAGAAAGAGGCGCTGGATTGCATGCGATCAGGGACCGATCATGAAAGAAATGAAAGCGTTCGTTTTAGCGCTTTGTGCATTAAGCCCGCTTTGGATGGCCGCAACCTTGCGCGCGCAAATGCGAACGCTGAATACGATTCATTATCGCATCCATACAGACATCGAACAGCGGCTTGCCGAGGACATGGCGGTTCGCATGGAGGCCATGTACGGCGACTACTCGCAGCGGCTGTCCAATTTCAGCCCGCCGGGCGATGCAACGTTCGAAGTCTATCTCTTCAAAAATCAAAAAGACTTTTCGCACCTGACGGACGATCGGTTTCCCAACACCGGCGGCGTGTTCATCAAAAGTCGCCATCTGTTGGCTGGATTCCTCGACGGGCAGGGACGGGATGCGCTGCGCCGCACCTTGCAACACGAAGCATTCCATCAGTTTGCCGACACCGCGATCAGCCAGCGCATACCACCATGGTTGAATGAGGGAATTGCCCAGGTATTTGAAGAATCGATATGGACCGGCCGTGGGTTTCTGGTCAACCAGGTGCCGGTACGCCGAATCCGGCAGGTTCAGCTTGATATCCGTGAACGTCGGCTGGAACCCTTTCGCGAATTTATAACCATGTCGGATCAAAAATGGCTGGACAGTCTGAAGGATGCTCCAATCGCGGCCGCCCACTATTCGCAGGCGTGGGCGATGTGTCACTTTCTCATCTTTTCGACCGATGAGAACAACCAGTACAAATACCGTTCCCGCTTCATCGACATGCTTCAGCAGATTCACTCAGGCACGCGGGCGGTCGATGCATTCACGCGAGCGTTCTCGGATAATTACGAGGGGTTTCAGTCGCGATTCCTGGAATATGTCAAAGCGCTGCGCCCCACCGCCGAAGCGACGTTCTTCGAATATCAGGGCGTGCTGGGCGACATGATGATTTCCGCCAAATCGCGCGGGGTTCGGTTTACCGATGGGGATGAATTCCGAAAATTTGTGACCGATGGAAACGTGCGCCTTCGCTACACCAAAGGCGATCTGCAGTGGACAACCGATACGGATCCAAGCGTCTATTTTCGGGATATAGCCGGTCGTGAAATGTCCGGGCAACAGTTTTATCTAAGTGACCGCAAAGGTTCGCCGCTGCCGGATATCGTCTGCGTTCCGATCCCTAAGCTCTTTTACCGCACGATCTTCCACGACGAGGGGGGCAAGATCGAACATGAAACGATCGTCGAAGCCAAATAACCGGCAAATTCAGGTTGCACGAGAACGGGGGTTTAAGGATGATGCTTTTTAACAATGCGGTCACACGGGCCTGTTACCGCCTACATTTCTCTCGGCGCCAACATCGGCGATCGAGAATACAACATTCTTTCCGCGCTCGAACAGCTAAAGCAGACGCCTGAATTCAAAGTGATTCGCATATCGACCCTGCTGGAGAACCCCGCCGTCGGCATGGGACCGAATGCAAGGCACTTCCTGAACGCAGCCGTCGAAATCGAAACCACCCTGGGATCACACGCGCTGCTGCATCGGTTGCTGGATATCGAGCGCGCGATGGGCCGGCAACGCCGGGAACGCTGGGAACCCCGCATCATCGACCTGGATTTGCTTCTCTATGGTGACCAGATCATTTCCAGCCAGGAACTGGTCGTCCCCCACCCGCTGATGCACGAAAGACGGTTTGTGCTTGAACCTCTTTCACAAATCGCGCCGGGCGTCGTTCATCCGACGCTGCAGATGACCGTTGAAGGCCTGCTTGAAAATCTCGTGATGCGCAATCCGCCTTAAAAGCGTCGATCAAGCAAACGATATTGAACTGCTTCAGCAATGTGAGATTCGGCGACGTGCTCGGCCCCATCGAGGTCAGCGATTGTTCGTGCAACGCGCCGCACCTTGTCGTAGGCGCGGGCGCTCAGGCCCAGTTCATTCATGGCCTGTTTCATCAAGAGCAGACAACCGTCACTGAGATCGGCAAATTTTTTGAGCTGCCTGGTATCCATCTGGGCATTGGCCGTCTGATCGTTGAACCGCCTGAGTTGAGCCGCCCGGGCTTTTTTGACGGCTGCGGACATCGTGGCGCTGTCGGTGCCGGCACGCTTGGCGGTCAATTCCTGGTAGGGCACCGCCGGCACTTCGATATGAATGTCGATTCGGTCGAGCAGTGGCGCGGACAGCTTGGCCAGATACTTATCCCGTGCTCGCGCATCATCCGCATGTCCGCTGGGCGTGGGGTTCATCGCCGCAACGAGCATAAACCGTGCGGGGAAACGAATTGACCCATGTACCCGTGCGATCGTCACCTCGCCGCCTTCAAGCGGCTGACGAAGCATTTCCAGCACGTACCGGCTGAACTCGGGAAATTCATCGAGAAAGAGAATGCCATTGTGCGCCAGCGACACTTCGCCGGGCCTTGGGATGGTTCCCCCGCCGATGAGCGACTGCGCGGTTGCCGAGTGGTGAGGCGTTCGCACGGGCCTCTGGTCCATCAATGCAATCCCCTCGGGCAACAGGCCGAGCGCCGAATAAATTCGCGTGGTTTCCAGCGATTCCCCGCGCGAAAGCGGAGGCAGAATTCCCGCCAGCCTTTGTGCGAGCATGGTTTTACCTGTGCCCGGCGGACCGACCATCAGGATATTGTGCGCCCCCGCCGCTGCGATGGTGATGGCGCGTTTAACCGCTTCCTGGCCACGAACATCGGCGAAATCGAGTGCGGCTGCGACTTTCGACGCCTCAAACGCTTCGCCGTTCAATTCATACGGTTCGAGCGGCAACTGCTCATTGAGAAATGAAACCACCTGACCAAGGTTGCTGACTGGATAGACTTCGATCCCCTCGACGACGGCCGCTTCCTTTGCGTTATCCTGCGGAAGGATCACACCCTGGAATTTCTTTTGCTTCGCAAGCATCGCCAGCGACAGCGCGCCTTTGATTTTTCTAACCCGGCCATCCAGTGCAAGTTCTCCTGCGATCAGAAATTCCTTGTGACGGTCCGTTTGAATCGAATTGCTGCCGCGAAGCAGCCCCACCGCGATGGGCAGATCCAGAGAAGGCCCTTCTTTTTTCACATCGGCCGGCGCGAGATTGATCAGCAGCGCATGCGACGGAAACGGAAAGCCGCTGTTGATCATCGCCCGGCGAACGCGCTCGATCGATTCCTTAACTGCGGTTTGCGCCAATCCGACGATTGTGGTTTTGCTGAGCCCGCGCTGGCTGACGTCGGCTTCCACTTCGCATAGGAGTGGATCAATGCCAATGAGAATGAAGCTGTGAATTCGCGAGAGCACGTGGGGCGAAAGTGTACTGGGACCATGCTGGACAAACAAAGAAACTCGCTTAATCCGAGCGATCGGCAAACTCTTCCCATCTTGACAGTTCTGGCGGTTTATCGGTCGTACCAAATATACCGGCTGTATCAATTCCTCCGATCATTGCGCCGATTCCGGAGGCGGAGGGCAGAAATATGCTCCTTTCGAAATCTCGCCGCAGACAAATCATTCGAGCCGCCGGCGCCATCGTTCAAAGCCTCGAAGCACGGCTGCTGATGCATTTTGATCCGAATGACCCCGACCACTTCGATCCTGTGCCGATGAACCCGATCTTAAAAGCTGTCACGGCATCGCCACACAAGGGGCCCTTCAAATCAGCCGCCATTGCTGCTTCGATTCCTGCCCTCAACAGCGATGAAGATGCAACCGCGCAACTTTACCTGGATTTCAACGGCGCAGCGCCAATGAGCTGGGGCAGTTTTACATCCGCACAGACGCCCGCATACGACACCGATAACGACCCGAGCACATTTACCGCTGGCGAATTGTCCAATATTCAGCAAATCTGGGCGCGTGTTGCAGAGATCTATTCCCCGTTCAACATCAATGTCACCACGGTTGACCCCGGCAATCTCACCGATCGTGTAACCACTCGCGTGATCGTCGGCGGCGATGGCGCATGGTATGGCGCGGCGGGCGGCGTCGCATACGTCGGAGCCTTTTATAATTCTGCTCCAAACATCGCGTGGGTCTTTCCCAAGATGCTCGCCAACGGAAATGTAAAATACACCGCCGACGCAATCTCGCACGAAGCCGGCCACACCTTTGGATTGCAGCATCAAAGCACGTTCAACGGATCGAGCAAAACCAACGAATATAATCCCGGGACCAGCGCCAAAGCCCCGATCATGGGCAACAGCTACTCGGCTGCGCGATCCCTTTGGTGGAAAGGCCCCAGCTCGCTCGGCGCTTCGGTCATTCAGGATGATGTGGCTGTTCTTTCCGGCGCCAACGATGCATTTGGATATCGCCCGGACGATCATGGCAATTCAATTGCCGCTGCCGGCGATGTTTCGGTCAACAGCAACGCCGTTTTGGCGACAGGCATTATCGAACAATTGGCGGACAAGGACTTTTTCGATTTTTCCACTTTGATGGGCACGGTGAGTTTCACGGTCTCGCCTGCCGCAATTGGTGGAAATCTGGATGCCACATTGACGCTTTACAATTCCAGTGGAGTGGTGATTACCACCGCCAATACCGGCACGCTGGGCGAAACAATCAGTGCCAATGTCGCGGCAGGACAATATTTCCTCGCGGTGGGTAGCCATGGATCAACGGGCGATTTGGGACAATACACGTTGTCGGGAACGATCGTGACCTCGCCGAATTTCGTCGCGACTCCCGCCAATCTTGCTGCAATAGCTTCAAACGGGCAGGTGAATCTGAGCTGGTCCGACATGAGTTGGAACGAAACCGGTTTTGAAATCGGCCGCAGCGACGATGGCGGCAGCACGTGGAACGCGATCACCACCATCGATGCCGGCGTGACACATTACACCGATGCCGGCGCCGAAGTGGGCTCAAACTACATCTATCGCGTCATGGCGATTGGTGAATTGGAAAACTCGGATTACAGCAATCACGCGACGGTCGCCGTCACGCCCGCCATTCCGATCGCCATCGGTGCAATTGCGCTCTCTGCTTCGCAAATCAACTTGACGTGGCATGAGGTGGACGGAGCAACGGGATATCGAGTTGATCGCTCGGCCAACAATTCGACATGGACGACCGTTGCCACAGTGGGCGCGATTCTAACGTCCTACACCAATACCGACCTGACCAGTGGAACTCGATATTACTATCGTATCGTCGCCACCAGCGGGGCAGGCAACTCATTGCCAAGCCAGTCGGTCAGTGGCACGACTCGGCCTCTTGCGCCGGTTACTCTGGTCGGCGCCGCCACCGCAATCAGCGTGGGCTTGAGCTGGACCAATGTCGGCGGGGAAACCGGATATAAAATCGAACGCTCGCTTCATGGCGATGACTGGACGCAGGTCGGCACCACCGCAGCCAACGCGGTTGCGTTTACCAACACCGGATTGTCCGCAAACACGACCTATTACTATCGCGTCAAAGCGACCAATGCCGGCGGCGATTCGCTGGCGAGCAGCAATCTCACAAAACTGACACTGATGGCTGCCCCGACTGGTTTTGCGGCAGCCGTTGCCGGCACGACTCAAATCAACCTGAACTGGAACGATTCCGACGGTGAAACAGGCTACAAGGTCGAGCGCCTGGTCGGAACCGCGTGGACACAAGTGGGCAATATTTTGGATGAAGACACGGATAGCCTGAATGTAACCGGCCTGGTCGCGGGGACGGCCTATTCGTTCCGCATTCGTGCGATCAATGATGCCGGAATTTCCCTGCCCAGCACGACCGCGACTGGCACGACGATTCCGCCGGCGCCGGCGACGCTGGTTGCAACCGCGATTTCGACCAGTCAGATCAAGCTGACCTGGTCAAACGTCGCGGGAGAAACCGGATTCAAGATCGATCGATCCGCCAACGGCAGCGACTGGTCGCAGCTCGCAACCACGGCTGCCAATATCGTCACATATACCGATTCCGCCCTCAGCACGAATACGGTCTACTATTATCGCGTCAAAGCATATAGCGCAGCCGGCAACGGCGAAGCAACCGGTTCCGCCAATACTCGGACGCTTTTGGCCGCACCGACCGGATTGGCCGCAACCGCCACTTCAACCAGCCAGATTAACCTGACTTGGAATGACGTCGAAGGCGAAACCGGCTATCGCCTGGAAAAACTCAGCGGCACTGCCTGGGTGCAGGTCGGCAATATTCTTGACGCCGACACAACTGAGGTGAGCGTGAACAATCTGGCGGCCGGGACGGCCTATTCGTTCCGCTTGCGGGCAATCAACTCGGGCGGAGCATCCGCACAGACTGCAACCGCTGCCGCCACGACCGTGCCTCCCGCACCGACACTTGCCGCGACGGTTTTCTCCAACACGCAGATTAATCTCAGTTGGACCAACGTTGCCGGCGAAACTGGATATAAGATCGAACGCTCAGCCGATGGAAGCGATTGGTCGCAAATCAGCACGACCGCTGCCAACGTCGTGAGTTTCGCCAGCAGTTCATTAACTGCCAACACGACCTATTACTATCGCGTAAGAGCCACCAACGCAGCCGGAGACAGCGCTTACAGCTCTTCCCTGTCACGAAAAACGCTTCTGGCCGCGCCCGAAGGATTGACCAAGGAAATCGTTTCTTCGACGGCGGTTAATCTGTCATGGACCGACAGCGACGGAGCAACGGGATATAAAGTCGAACGACTCAGCGGCACCGCATGGGTACAAGTCGGCGCCATATTGGGCGCGGACACAACGACTCTTGCCGTAACCGGCCTGGTTGGTGGAACCAGTTATTCATTCCGTGTCCGGGCGCTCAATGAAGCTGGTGCGTCTGCCCCAAGCCTGGCAGTGGCGGCTTTGACGAAACCCGCGGCCCCGGCTTCACTGATTTCATCTTCACCGCTGGCAGGTTCCATCAAACTGACCTGGGCCAACGTCGCGGGCGAAACCGGCTTCAAGATCGAACGTTCCAGCAACGGCAGCGACTGGTCGCAGATCGCCACCGCAGGGGTAAATGTGCTGACTTATACCGATTCTGGACTGGCGGGCGGCACCTATTTCTACCGGGTGAAATCCTACAACGCCTCGGGCGATTCAACCGCCAGTCCCACAACCTCACTGGCTGTCAGCAGCCCTGTTGCATCGCCAACAGCCAGGCTCTTGCGACGCGTCCGATAAATTCACGCCTATCAGCCCATGCGTCCGATAAGTGACCCATGGGCTTAGGCTGGGAATCGTTGCCATCTCGTCAAAAGGCCTGGGAAACCAACCTGGCCGCGGCGCGCATCCGCGATCCGCACCTCGCCAAAACAATTGAAGAACATCAGCCCTCTTGCGAATACTTCATTGGCCAAGATCCCTTGCGCCCCCAATTGGGCCGTCGCAGCGGTGGCGAAATACAACCCCTTCCCAACTCCATCACGCAAAGTTCGGCTCGGGATATATGCCGTAAGCTATTTCCAAAATCACAATGCTCTGAACCGGCATTGGTAGCGGGCCTCGATCATGGCTGGCTGTGGCAGGCGCTTTACGATCTCCCATGCCATACCCCCGGCACACCCGGACATCGCCCGCCGCTTTATTTTTTAGTGCGCGACATTGAACGATTGTGGCTGCTGATGCATTGGCACGACTGGAGCAAGCTGCTGGCCGACGCGCGGGTGCAGTTGTTCATTGGCGAAGATGCAGCCGATCAATGCCGCCGAAGCATGATCGAAAATCCACAAATCCCCTGGCCGAAATTATCGGTGACCGTCGATCCGCAAATCTGGCCGGCCGGGGTTTCAGTGGATTCCATCTGGTCCAGCGCTCATCAATCTGCCAATCAGCAAATGCAGGATGTCTGCCGCAAGGTGGAACCGATTTATGGAAACATCGGTACGAAGAATCTCGCCCGACGGTTGCGCGGTGAAGGCCTGCGAGTCATGGGCATTACAAGCCTCTATACAACCTTCCTGAAATACTCGATGAGCGACTGGCTGGACGCCTTCACCGAAATGGGCCACGAAGCACTCGCTTGCATCGAGCGAGCCGATCACGAAATCAACAATCCGCTGACGTTCGCCAAGGTTGCCGCGGAGTTTCAGCCCGACTTGATCCTGATGATCGACCATTACCGCGCCGAAATACCCGGCCTGCCGCAGCAGATTCCCTGTGTCATGTGGGTGCAGGACAACCTGCCCAATATTTTCACCGCCCGCGCCGGCGCAGCTCAAGGCCTTCGCGATTATTGCCTTGGCTTCGGCAGGCTTCACTTACGCGACCAGTTTGGATATCCCGAGCAACGATTCTTACCCGCGCATGTGAGTGTCAACGAATCGCGCTTCGCGCCGATTCATCTGGATTCACAAGATCGCGAAACATATGGCTGCGATGTCAGCTTCGTTTCCCATGCGAGCACCCCGCCGACGGTCATGCTGACTGAACAGCTTCAACGAGCTGACGCAACAGGCCGCAAGCTGCTGATCGATATTTACGAGCAAATGCGCGCGGTTTATGACCGCGGGCAGGCCATCACGCATGCTTCGATCATCAATAAAATGATTCAGGAATCGCTGTTTCGACTGCGATTCAACGTTGATGCGACTGTTACCCGGCAGCTTTCCGATTTTTTCATTCAGCGGATCAACAACGCATTGTTCCGCCACCAATCACTGACTTGGGCTGCCGAACTTGATCTGAAAGTCCACCTGTGGGGACGCGGCTGGGAACAGCATCCTAAACTGGGACGCTTTGCGAAAGGCGTGGCGTGCAACCAGTCGCAACTTTTGAAAATCTACCAGGCCAGCAAGATCAATCTGCAAATTACACCGTTTGGAGCGGTCCATCAACGACTGCTCGACGGCCTGGCAGCGGGCGGATTCTTCCTTGTCAGACAATGCGCGGGAGATTTGGCGGATCGGGTTCATCTCAAGCTCTGGAATTGGTGCAATGCCAATGGCATCGCAACCCATCAGCAGTTCCTCGATTCGATGGACGCCGACGTTCAACAATGGCTTCTGGAATACAAACGATTCATGGGCGTCGGCCTGCTCGATTTTGCGTCCGACGTGATCGCTCACCTGAGACTCTCCGCCGACTGCGGGTTCACGCGTTCGGCGGGCACGGTCTGGCCGGAATATGACCGGATCAATTTCGATTCAAAAGACCGATTGAAGGAACTTGTGACAACGTATCTGCCTGATGAATCCGCGCGAAAGCAGATCGCCGATTCCATGCGGCAGGTGGTTCTCGACCGATTTACTTACCAGGCCACGACCCGGCGGCTGCTCGAACTGATCGCCGACGATCTGGCTGGACACCCATCAGTACGGGAGGCAGCGGCATGACTTGCGACTATTTGGTAGTCGGCAGCGGATTAAGCGGGGCAACCATCGCACGACATCTCTCAGATGCAGGCTGTCGCGTGCAGGTGCTGGAGCGCCGCGCCAACCTCGGCGGCAACGTCGCCGACGTTCGACATGAAAGTGGCATCTACATCGGCCAGCACGGGCCACACTATTTTCGAACCTCGTCCGACCAAGTTTGGCAATTCATCAATCGGTTTTCCGAATTTCATCCCTATTCCGCGGTCGTGAAATCGAAAGTGGACGGCAAGCTTGAAAATTGGCCGATTGCCGCCAGCTATATTCGCCGGACCATCGGCCGCACGTGGCAGCCGCAATACACGGGCATACCCAACAATTTTGAAGAAGCCGCGCTGTCGCTCATGCCGCGCGCGATTTACGAAAAATTCGTCAAGGGATACACCGAAAAACAATGGGGCATGCCCGCCCAACAGCTCGCCGCTCATCTGTGCCGCCGATTCGACGTACGCGCGGATGATAATCCTCATCTGACTCCGCGCGCGAAATACCAGGCCATCCCAACCGGCGGCTACACCGCGATGATGCAGCGAATGCTCAATGGCATTCCGGTTGAATTGTCCGTCGATTATCTCGCCGACCGCCGGGCCATTCGCCCCAGATTTCTTACCATTTACAGCGGTCCCATCGATCAATACTTCAACTACTCGCTCGGCCGACTCCAATATCGCGGACAAAAGCGCGAAACAAGCTACGCGCCGAATACTGAATGGGCCCAGCCGTGCGGGCAGGTCAATTATCCTGCTGTTTCCGAGGGCTCAAAGCTTCGCACCATCGAGTGGAAACACATGATGCGCGCGGACTTGTCCGCCAAAACGCGTGGAACGGTCCTGACGACTGAGACGCCTTATACGCCGACCAATGCGGATGAATACGAATATCCGATTCCGGACGATGCGAACGAAGAACTCTATCTCGAGTATCAGCGCCTGGCCTCGCAGGAAGCGGGCACTCTCTTCTGCGGACGGCTGGGTGAGTATCGCTATTACGACATGGATCAGGCCATCGGCCGCGCCATGATGCTGGCGCAGCGAATCCTCACCAAGACACTCGCGGAGGCGGCATGACCGAGGGCTGGAAGATCGATCCGCGATCCGCGACCCCGCCCATCATGCTCGATGCCCAGCAGGCGGCGGAGCATCGCTTTTGCTTCATGGGTGAATTCGGCTATGAGATGATCTCGTGGCTGCCCTATCTGCGTTTTCTCAAGCAGAAGTTGGGAATTCCGCTTCGGACGATGGGACGGGTTGGCTCATCGCTGTTTTACAATTTTTCAGACGATCATATCGAACTGACCAATCCACCCGGCGATTGCTGGGGGGAACTGGCTCTGTATCAGAAAATCGCCGCGGCAAATCCCGGCGAGAAGCTGGTTCATCCCGGCCCGGAATTTGTCAATCGCCGCACGATTGTCATTGGCGGATATGACTGGCGCAACCGCGATATTCATGCGCGGATCGATACCATGCATTACGAACGGCTGGACTATTCCAACATCGCCCCAGCCTTGGATCGCGATCGGCCGATTGCGGTCATCAATAATAAATACTTTGTGCAGTGGAAAGACCTGTTTTCAACGCCTGTAAATTTCTTCGACCGTGATTCCTTGATCGAGCTGCGCGACTTGTTGATCGAGCGCGGCTACGACGTCATTTACAACCACTACGTGGAAAAAACAGCACACGACAATCACGAGGCCATCGATGACGAAGACATCTTTACCGACCACCGCAATGCCAGCGATCTTCGCCGTGAGTATTCCCTGTGCGCCGATGCGCGCCAGCGAAATCTGCTTCAACTGGGAATTTACAACAGCGCTGACCTGGTCATCGGACCCCAAGGCGGCAATCTCTATGTGCCGGCCATTTGCCGACGAAACCTGTATATCCTCATGCGCGTCGGCAACTACATCGACTACTGCGAACTTGGAAAACTCTATGACGTGAACGTCGAAACATTCTACGAACCAAGACATCTCACGTGCTGGCTCGAAAACAAACTGCCTTCAGCGCAAACATCGCTTCGGGAGGCCGCATGACCGGGCCGAAGATCAGTTTTGGCATGATCGTCTTCAATGGCGATTATTTCCTGCGCCAATGCCTCGATGGCGTTTACGACTTCGCCCATGAAATCGTGATTGTCGAAGGCGGCGACGCGATCAGCCAGCCGTTCGCCAACCCCGACGGCACGAGCACCGACCAGACCTGGGAAATCCTTGCCGGCTACCCCGATCCAAAAAATAAAATCAAACTGATCCGCGGTAGATTCAAAGACAAAGATGAACAATCCAACGCCTATATGTCGCAAGTCAGCGGCGATTTCATCTGGCAGATCGATAGCGATGAGCTTTATCATCCTGCCGACATGAATCAGATCGCGGGCATGTTATACGACGATTCCGATTTGATGGCTGTCGAGTTCCCGATCCACGATTTCTACGGTGGACTGGATCGCGTGGCCGTCGGCAAGCACTGGAACGTCGGGTATTGGCGGATTCATCGCCTTTTTCCCGGCTCGCGATATCTCACTCATCGCCCGCCCACTGTGGTACATCCCAACGGACAGTCG
The DNA here is from genome assembly GCA_035545895.1 of Tepidisphaeraceae bacterium. Taxonomy (GTDB): domain Bacteria; phylum Planctomycetota; class Phycisphaerae; order Tepidisphaerales; family Tepidisphaeraceae; genus DASZXJ01. The sequence continues at coordinate 16,882 of DASZXJ010000129.1, forward strand.
ATGAACCACATGAAGCACCTGGATCGCTTCACCCTCGCCGGCCATGGGATTTTTCTTCATCACTACTCCTATGTGCTCGACCGGCAGGTTCGCGAGAAAATACGCTACCACTCGTACTGGCGGCCGACGCAATATCCAAAGGAAAAGGACGTCAACTACTTCCACTACGACTACATCGAAAAGATCTGGGAACCATGGAAATATGATCGCGAGCGAGTCGAGCGCGAGATCGGCATTTCGCCGAACATCTATCGCGACACCGCCGGCAACATCATCAAAGATCACACGGTGATGTTTGAGGGATCGCATCCTGTTGCTGTGCAGTCGCATCCGCTATTCGAGCAGACCTATACCAGGGAGCTGCGCCGATGCGCATGAACGTATGGACAGCCTGGCAGATCGGCATGCGGACCAAGACAGGCGGCGACGGATCGCTGCGTGCGGTCCTCATGCAATTGCTGCGAAATCTTCACCGGCCCGAAAAATTCTCCTGGACGCTGAGGCCAATCGACTTCCTGCGATATCGCGAATTCGATTTCGCACTGCGAACCCTCAGCGAGTTGCCGCAGCCGGACCGTATTCTGGATTTGGCAAGTCCAAAGCTGCTGCCGCTCACCATGGCCGCCAACCTTCCCGATGCGCAGTGCTATTCCACAGACATCCTTTCCAACGAAGTGGATTGGGTGCAGGGCAAATCACAATTGCTCGGACTAAGCAATTTGAACTGTCAGACACAGGATGCTCGAAGACTGTCTTTCCCTTCAGATCATTTTGACGTGGTGACCAGCGTTTCGGTGCTCGAACATATTGCCCCCGAGCAGGGCGGCGATGAGCCTGCAATCATGGAAATTGCACGTGTGCTTCGTCCGGGCGGAATTGCGATTGTCACAGTCCCGGCCGCCAAAACATATTTTGCGGACTTTCACCGCGGCAATGTTTATGAACGACAATCGGACGGCCAGCCCATTTTCTTTCAGCGATTTTACACGCCGGACATGATCCAGCGGAATTTCATCGACCTTCCCGGATTCAAGCCGCTGAGCATTCAGTTCATTGAGGAACGTGGTTACGTTGAGAATCCGAAGCATCGAATCACCCGTTGGGTGAATTGTTCACCGATGCAGAATCTTATTTTCGGCCCGTTATTTCCGCTGCTTTCGCACATTTTTCTGTCCCCGCCCAGGCCCTGGGCCAAATGTCGCAAGCCTTACATCGCATGCATGGTTCTTCAAAAGCCGCGAACTGCGTTGCGCGCGGCCGCCTGAATCAAGGAGAAACAATGTCCGCCAACTATCTGATTGCCGGAAGAATGAGCAATAAGGACCTGACCCGCATTGACACACAGGGTCAGTTCGCGCGTTCGATTCAAAGCTTGTTCGAAAAAATCCGCCCGCGAAAGATCATTGAAACCGGCACGTACCGAGGCACCGGCACAACGGCTGTTATCGCAAACGCGCTGCGCGAATTGGAAATTGACGACGCCCGCTTCCTCTCCATCGAGATCAATCCCAGGCATCTGGCCATTGCCCGCGATAATCTTGCCAAGGCAGGTTTGTCGGTTGAACTTTTGCATGGCCTGTCCGTGCCACGATCATTGCTCCCATCGATCGAACAAATCGAGCAGGACCTGGTCAAGCAAGTGATGGCTGATGGATTGATCGTCGATCACGAAGAGGCCGATCGCGCCCGGCTCTATTACAACGAAACAAACTATGCGGACCTGCCTCAGGACATGCTCGGACAGGCGCTGCGCGAATTCGACAATCACCCCGATTTCGTCTTGCTCGACAGCGGCGGACACATGGGGTACATCGAATTTCGATACTTGATCGACAACCTCGCCGGACCTTGTCATATTGCCTTGGACGATGTGAATCACGTCAAGCATTTCCGCAGTTTCAAGGACATCTGCGAAGATTCGCGGTTTCGGCTGGTGACGGCCTCCGAAGAAAAATTCGGATTCTGCATCGCACGTTTTGAACCGAATCGGGGATGAGCGATGATGTCGTTTCCAAAAAGCTTGCCCGACTATGCCTGGCCCAAGGAGCTAATGCGGCCAAGAAAGCTCATCCGGCGATGGATCATGGCTTTGCTCTTCCGCATTGCCTATCTGGCGGGCTGGTGTGTGGGAATTATAGATCGCAATCGAAATCGCGTGCTTGCCATTCGCACGGACGGGCTCGGCGATGGACTGCTTTTTGAGCCGGCATTGGCGAGCTTGGCTCGCGAGATGGCGCCTCGAAAGATTCATCTCTGGGCGCCACAGCTTACCTGCGACCTTTTTGCACATTGCAAATCAGTTCACCGATCAATGGTCATCCCGCGAGGATTCAAGGAAGGCAACCTTTTATTTTTCGGATCAAGTCACTGGCGGATCAAACTCGGCTACGCACTGGGCCGGTGGAAGTTTGATCGAGTGATTTATCCGGTGCAAAGCCCCGAGCCATTTGGTAACTGGCTGCTCGCATCGGCACGTGCCGGCGATAAATGGATCACGCGCGGCGACCAAATCAACCAGTTTGACTGGCAGCAGCAGCGCACGCACGAAGAAGCCACGCGAGTTCTTAACCCCCGCGCGGGCAAGGGACACGAACTCACATTCAACGAATTTCTCGCGCGGCAATGGACAAGAGATCGCAAGTTGAGAAAGCCGAAAGTTCATCTGACCGAAAGGCTTGAGGAATCAGCAAAATCCCTTGCCGATCAATGGCGGGCTGAAGCGCAGCAACTCGGGGGCAAGGAGATTGTTGCTGTAATCCCGGCTGCATCGATGAGGCTGAACTCTTATCCGGATGAACTATGGGTGACTGCGATCAAGCAGCTTTGGGAATCCCATCGAACGGTCGCCGTTTTACTTGGCGGGCCAGGCGATTCTCATACTCTTGATTGCCTGCAAAGGATGCTTCTCGTTCAAGGCGTGCCATCCCTACGACTCGCCAATGCGAAAGGTATTCTTGAAATGACTGCGCTGATCGGAGAATTGGACGGCGTTGTCAGCGTCGATACGGGTTTGGCACATCTCGCGGTTGCTCAAAACGTGCCGACCGTTGTCCTGGCGGGCGGAGGCTATCCGGGCCGATTCTTTCCCTGGCCCAATTCGCCTCGGCATATCACGCTGACTCAATCAGTCCCTTGCATCGGTTGCCACAATCGATGCACGCAATCGGAACCCGTCTGCATTACGCAGATTTCGCCCGAGCGAATCGTCAACGCGTTTAATACGCTCAAGCGCCGCCGCACGATGGTCGAAGTGACGATCAATCAAAAGCCCGCCGATTTGAAGATTGCGATTTGATTCACACCTTGCGATATCTGAAGCAACCGACAAGGTGATCGTTGACCATTCCCACTGCCTGCATAAATGCGTAACAAATCGTCGAGCCGATGAATTTGAATCCGCGCTTTTTCAAATCCTTGCTCATGGCATCTGATTCGGCGGTTCGAGGCGGAATCTTTTTGAAATCGCTCCACGAGTTGACGATGGGCCGCCCATTCACAAATCGCCAGATATACGCATCAAAACTTCCAAACTCCTTTTGCACCTGGAGAAACGCTTTGGCGTTTTGAATGGCTGCCGCGATCTTCAGGCGGTTGCGAACGATACCGGGATTCTTGAGAAGTTCACGATGCTTTTTCAAATCGAACTTCGCAACTTTCTTTGGATCAAACATCGCGAAGGCTTTGCGATAGTTTTGACGTTTATTGAGAATCGTTTCCCAGCTCAGCCCCGCCTGCGCGCCTTCGAGGATCAAAAACTCAAAGAGCAGCCGATCATCGTGAACGGGCAGTCCCCATTCTTCATCGTGATAAGCCATGTACAGCGGATTGGTTTCCTTGGCCCAGGGACAACGTTTCATATGATGGCCTCCGGTGGAACGTAAGCCAGGTCGGGCGCGATGAAATCCGCGCCGGCATCTCGCAAGGCGATTGCATTAAAGCTGCTGGTGATGCCCAAACATCGACACCCTGCTGCCTTGGCGGCATGAACGCCATTGATCGCATCTTCAATCACAAGGCAATTCGAAGGCGCCTGTTGCAAACGCTCAGCGGCAAACTGAAATACCTGCGGATCGGGCTTTTTTCGGGAAATTTGATCGCCGGTCACGACGGCATCGAACCGATCAATCGGAATTCCGATTTCGCGCAGATTCCCATCCGCCTTGATGCGATCGGCACTGGTGGCCAGCGCGAGCTTGAACCCCTTTCGGCGGCAATCCGCGACGAACTGCACCGCGCCGGGCAGAGGCTTTAATCTTCCCCGGATTTCTTGCAGGTAAATTTCGTACGTTCGATTTTTATCGCGCGGCAGCGAAAGATGAATCCCATGCTTCTGCGCAACGCCGCCGAGATAACGATCTTCGCCCGTGCCGACAAACGGAAGGAAATCATCGCGATGGACGCTGACCTGATATGTCTCAAGAAACATCCGAATGGCCACATCTGCGATGAATTGCTCAGAATCGCAAAGCACGCCGTCCATGTCAAAAATGATGGCTTTAACCGAATGGTGCATGGCGCTACTGTGGATGAATAATACAAATGAATCAAATGTTCATGAGTGAACGAAATGAGGCAACCAACAGGTTCCGCCGCACAAATCCGGGCTGAATTCAGGATCATTACGAAGCTTGGCGGTGCAAACGTGAGCGATAGCACACAATCTCTTCGCGAAACTGATTTGCCATTTGCACAAGCGAGCGCAGGCTTTCAGCATTCTCAGGCGTTTTCGGCCGCGATTGCGCTTCGGCAATCCATTGCTCAAGCAGTGAAAGCTTTTGCTCAGTGTTTCGAAGCTGCCGATCGCTTTCAAGACTCATAGAATCACCTCAACGACGCCGTTGGCAATCATATCACGGTCTGATGCAAACAGGACGTCACAAAAGCGATTATAGTCTTCCTGGCCCACAATTTTCAGTTCGAGAAACGGCAATCCGAGCCGAAGCTCAGCGGCGGCAGGCGAACTGGTTTGATAACCAGGCCCCCTGCAGCGCTACGCAATCCACATCATTTGGATCATCTTTGGTCGTAACGAAGCTGCCATTGATCAGCAGTCTTGTAATACCAGCACGCTGGCACAAAGGTGCAAGCCACAGCAATGATTGACCTTGTGCTTCACGTTGTTCTGTTCCCGTTTCGAACAGGTCAATGACTTCGTCCAACGTCGCCTGATGAACGCCTGAGGGAAGGTAGCCATGCTCGTCGAATGGTGGAATCAATCCAGCCAGTCTTTCTTTTTCAATCGCTGAGGAACGTATTCTTCGGTGACGTAGCTGATGTCCTTTGTGATGAGCGATTCGACTTCCATCTTGAATCCATTGGACATCATGCGGTCGATTTCCTTTTGCCAGCCCTTGTGGTCCTTGAACCAGGGGTAGGCCGCGATTTCGGTGGCGCGTTTTTTGTCGTTGTCGCCGAGGTCGATCTTAACGCGTTCATCCAGGTCGCACTCGGTGTAGTCTTTGGCTCGGATGCCCAGGAACTTGGCGTCGGGGATCGCCAAGCGGCTGGATTCGAATGCCAATGAGATCGACCCCTGCTTGATGACCGAATAGATGTAATGCCCCCACGGGTCGCAGTCGAGCAGGCAGATGACCGGAAGCTTCAATTCCTGATTGAATCGTTGAAGCAAGCGACGCACGCCTCGCGGTGGCTGGCCGCCGCCGTGAGTTAAAATGCAATTATTGTTCTCCCAGAACCGATCCTCGTTGAAACGATTCCAGACCGTGCCTTTTTCGACATGCAGGACGAACTCGGCGTCGCATTTCTTGAATTCAATCACGTCGGGCTCGACGATGGACGGAATCGCGTAACCGCCCGACCCCATGCGGCGGCAATTGATTTCATCTCCCTTATCAACAATCGTAATATTGCCGACGAGCGCCCCGCGGTTGTCCGCGAAAATGTGCAGCTCTTCGCGCAAAGCCCCGAGTGTCACTTCGAGATCTTCCAGAATCGGATCCGACTCATCCTGCGTGTCGAACGTATTTTCCTTCGTGCCGGAAACAGTGTGCTTGGCTTTGTAGAAAACGCCTCGAAGGCTGGAAGACTTTTCCGCATCGATCAAATCCTTGATCGTGCTGGCATGGAGCATGGTTTGCATGAACTGCTTGGCCTGGTTCAGGTTGAACAATTCGCGTTCGGCGGTGGCGTCGCCCATTTCGAGGATGCCGCGCCGTTTGTTCCAGATGGTGTTGGATCGCGTTCGTGTGGGAATGTCGAGTCGAATATCGCGCTTCTTAAACGCCGCGGAAGCAACGTCGTCGGCCAGAACAACGATCTTATTCAAGGTCTCTTTATCACGGGCCTTGATGCGCGCATTGGAACGGGATGAAGTCTTTGCTTTTGCCATGATTATTCTAGTTCTAAAAAAGGCCGTCTTCGTCTGAAGTTTTCTTTTTCGACTTTTTGCCCGGCTTGCCAGTCTTGGGCTCCTCGGCTTTGGCCTCCGTTTCCACGGGGGCCAGATGAGCGGCGCGGCTTTCGATCAGAACGACGCCCTCGTCCTTCTTCAACTCCTCGGCCTCGTCCTGCTTGATCGTCTTGCCTTCCTCGTCCAGTCGCGCATCGGCGACGGCGGTGCGTTTCTTGGCTTCCTTAAGCAGGGCTTCGTAAAGCTCCTTGGTTTTCCACTTGCCGTTGATCGCATTGACTGCCTGGGAAATTTCGCCGATGTAGCGTTCGAAGACATCGCGACGCGCGGCTTCGCGCTGCATGCGCTGGCGTTTTCGCAGATACGTGCCGAGCTTTCGGCCGCATTCCATCAAAGCCAGTTTCATTTCCTTGCGGATTTCGTCGTAATCGGCGATGGCTTCCTTCGATTCGCTGGTGAACGGCACCCAGACGCTGGCCATATGGATCATGATGACCAGCGGGCCAACCGGAAGCGAACCGCGCGGTTGCGAAAGGTTGTAATTCCGCCAGCCGGTTTCAGTGACGGCCTTGAAACTGCTGCACGCACTCTGCTGGAAGAGCAGCGGCACGCGATTGGCGTAGCGGATGACTCGCGCTGAATCGTCAGCGGGCAATTCGCCGCCAAATGCGATGGCTGCCTCGATCTGGAACGGCCGGCCTCGATACACATCCGGCTCGCGCGAGCTGGCGGCATAAAACTCCGCCTTGACCCCCTTGAGCAGACCCGCGAGCAACTGTCGCACGCCAATGGGCGCCAGGCAGTCCGTGGGCGGCGGCGGGAGTTTGGCTTCCTGAAATTGCTTGAACAGCGCTTCAATCTGCGGCGGCTCCAGGTCGGCGACGCGCGTCCGGCTGGTCACACCGATCGCTTTGCAGAATTCGCTCGCCTTTCCCGGACTGACCCGGCTGAACTGCTCCTGAAGGAAATTATAAAGCGTTCCACCTCGCTTATTGCTCTGCTCGAAATCCTTCATCATCTGAATCAGGATGCCCAGTTCGATTCCGCGCGGATGAGGCTGAATTTCCTTGGTTTCCGGCGGCAATTGCTCGGTGCCGCGGGGAAAAACGATCAGGCCGTTCTTTTCGATGGTCTGAATCGTCGGATCGACACCTTGCGGTGTCGCTTCAACCTCGTCGGCGGTAGGTGCAGCGGCTTTGGCATCCTTTTCCGTACCGGGTCGCATCGCCCTGGGGAGAGGCAGTTCTTCCTGTTCGTCGGCCGCTACCCGAGATGGTGGGATAAATGCGATTCGCGCGTGCGGATTTGCAATCGCCACCAGGTCCAGGAATTCATCCACCGACCCGCGGCCCTTTTGGTAACGACCCTCAAGTTCGATGCTCACGCTCGTGCCGGTTTCAAAATTCTCCGGATGAAGGAAATCTGCATCCTGAGCGGCCGCGCCGATTGTCCGCAGACGCTCGGGCGGGAAATCGCGCGTGGGCTTGTCGTGCGTCACTTCAGCACGATTCGTCTTGGTATTCATCGCCAGTTCGATGTGGTGAGCCGGCTCTTTTGGATTAGGACGCGTATGGATAACCATCGGCTTGCCGGTGGTAATCAGGCCGTACATGCCGGCTGCGCTGATGCCGATGCCCTGCTGGCCGCGACTCATTTTCAGGCGATGAAACTTGCTGCCGAAGAGCAATCGGCCGAAGACGTTTTCCACCTGCTTGCGAACAATGCCCGGCCCATTATCCACCACCGTCACCCGATAGCGCGATTGCTTGGCATTGGCGGGTCGATCGGGTTGAAGGTCTTCAATGACCACCGTGATGTTCGGCAGAATTTGTGCTTCCTCGCAGGCGTCCAGCGAATTGTCCACCGCTTCTTTCACCGTGGTCAGCAGCGCCTTGCGGGGGTTATCGAAACCGAGCAGATGCCTGTTTTTCGCGAAAAACTCGGAAACCGAGATGTCCTTCTGCTTGGCCGCCATGGTTTCGGCGGTGACTCGAGTGGAGCGGGACTTTCGCTTGACGACGGCAGCTTCGCCTGATTCCATGAACAACCCTCTTGGTTCTTCGACCGGTGATTTCTTAGATGAACGAGCCTTCCGGGCCACCGCATCCTCTTTCGCCGTGATGGCATGTAATAAGAGTTATCGGCTCTGTCGCGCCGGTAACTCCAACATTATAGTTTGGTAATTGTTCGGGTCAATGCAGCTCAATGTTGGCAATGGGTCAGCTTGAGATTGGTTTCATTTAGCCCCGCCGCTTGCGGCGGGGCTAAATGGCGTGCTTGTAAACTGACCCGGTACCTCAATGTTCGATGATTTCTCTGACCTTGTTCGCGCCATCGACGATCAACACCCGCGCCTTGTGCCCTGCCAGTTCGTTGGGCTGCGCCAAGACGAAGCTCATGACAATCACGCGATGTCCCGGCGCGGTCAAGCGGGCGGCTGCGCCGTTGACCCCGATCATGCCGCCGCCCGCTTCGCCGGGAATGATATAGGTTTCAAACCGGTTGCCGTTTTCGCAATCCGCCACCAGTACATGTTCGTTGACGAGCATACCGCTGGCTTGGAGCAATTCCGTATCGATGGTGATGCTGCCGTGATAATTGACGTCAGTGACGGTGACCGTCGCATTGTGGATTTTGGCTTTTAGAAGATTAGTAAGCATTGAAGACTATCTGCGCTGGCTTAATTACCGCTTTCGATTTCCTTGATCTTGGTGATTCTGCGGAGATGTTTGCCGGTTTCGGATGGGGTTGCAAGGAAGATTCCGACAATCGTGCGAATTTGTTCGTCGCTGAGCAGGTCGGCTCCGATGCAAACGATGTTGCAATGATGATGCTCGCGGGAGCGGCGGGCGGTGAATTCGTCGTGGGCGAGTACCGCGCGCACGCCGTCAACTTTATTGGCGACAATCGCCATGCCGATGCCGCTGCCTTCCAGCAGGACGCCGATTTCGCAATCGCCACTGGCCACGGCGCGTGCGGCAGGCGCGCCGACATCGGGATAATCCACGCTGCTCCCGTTGTGGCAGCCAAAATCCTGCACGTTATGCCCCAGCTTCTGAAGCATCGGCACCAGCCTTTTTTTAGCCTCGAACCCG
>DASZXJ010000130.1:0-12114 GCA_035545895.1 Tepidisphaeraceae bacterium
TCGATGACCAGCCAGCGGTCGTAGTTCGCATCCTTCGAAATCTGCACAATGGGCCCAAGGTCGAGATCGTCGGCTGGATCGCCAGGGACAGTGAAAATCACGTGCTGGATAGCCTGGAAGAAGCTGTAGTCGTTGCGACCATCGCTGACGCGTTCAATTCGATAAAGATTCATGTGAATGTACCCCGAATGAACGGATGCACGGCTGCGTCGATTGCGTCGGCGAGGATCATCACAAGAAAAGCCTCGGATTTCCAGTGAGTCAAAAAGTAACATTCTGCAAAGACTGTTGACCCGAAACCCAACGCGGTACAAGATTACCTATACGCAGTCATGAAGAAAAAAGGAGGTTTGCTCGTTCGTTATCTCCCGTCGCCAGTGGATTGACAATTGAGTCCAAGGGGTACAATGACGAGCGCAGCACAATTCTGAGATTGGTCCGATGGTTTTCGGTACTTCCAAAAGGATTTGTTTTATGAGAAGACTTGCAAGAATCCAAAAGCCGGACGTATTGATCATCGGTGCCGGGCCAGCCGGTTCTACGTACGCGACCGTTCTGGCTCGGAACGGAAAAAAGGTACTGATGATCGACGCGGGTCCACAGTTTTCCCAGCGCCCCGGTCGCTGCGTAAAGAACACTTTCGCCTATCAGCGAGATCTCAACCAATTTAGTTTTATGATTCAGGGGTTCCTGCACCCACTTTCAGTTGCGCCGGGGGCGGGAGGGCCGGATTATGAAACGGATCCCATCGCATGGCGACCGGCAGGATTTCCCTACAGTCCGGTGGACTATGCAGATCGCGGCGCAATTAATCCCCGCCAGGATGCTGACAAAAACCTTGGCGGCGAATCCGTGGCATTCGGAGTCGGCGGGATGATGCAGCACTGGACCGCCGCCACGCCACGTCATCATCCCGATGTAGAATTGTATCGATTCTCCAAGTTGTCGCGCGCGAAAAACCTGGCGCTGTGGGACAAACTTTATACGAATGGCGAAGCGCTTCTGGGTACGAACAACAAGACGTTTGACACGTCTATTCGAAACACTCTGGTGCGGGAAGCGTTGCGTAAGCACTATGCCGCCGACCTCACTTTTGCGCCCCCGCAGCAATATGCCGTTCAGAACCTTCCCATGGCGGTGCGGCGGGGCGAGAAGCCAAACAACAACGAGTTCGTGTTCTATACTGGAACCGACAACATCCTCAGCGACGTCATCGACAATTCCGAGTGCAGTGGCAACCTCGAAATCCTGACAGAGACTCGCGTCAAAAAACTGCTCGTCAAGGGAGATACCGTCATCGGCGCTGAACTTGAAGATTTGATGGAAGGCGAGTGCTTCACGATCGAAGCCGGTACGTATGTCGTCGCCAGCGGTGCCGTCATGAGCGCTTGGATTCTATGGAATTCCGGAATCGCCCTGGATGTCGTCGGACGATACATCATCGAACATCCGATCGCGTTCACGCAGATTGTGTTGCGACAGGAAATTATCGATTCGATCGATGAGAATTCTGACTGGAAAAAGCGGTGGCAAATGCAGAGGGTTCGCGACAAGCACGCAGCCAAGATTTCCGGCGGAAAAGCCAAAAAAACCGGGCAGGTTAGTGCCACGATTCCCGATCCGCTGCGCATTCCACAGGATGATCCCCCACCGAACGTATGGATTCCGGTTTCGGAGACGAGGCCGTGGCACTGCCAGATTCACAAGGACGCTTTTCACTACGGCGCTTTGCCACCTGGCATTGATGATCGGTTGATCGTCGACCTTCGCTGGTTCTGCGTCATCGAGCCGCGCAAGGAAAATCGCGTGATTTTTGAGAAGGACCGCTTCACCTCGTTCGGCACCGCCCAGCCCACATTCGATTTCACGCTGAGTGAAAAGGAACGAGCCCGGATGCACCTGATGATGCAGGACATGCAGGGCGCCGCGTCGGCGCTTGGGGCGTATATGCCCGGTTCCGAGCCCAAGTTCATGCCCAAGGGACTCGCTCTGCATATCCAGGGCACAACCCGCATGGGCGGCAACCCGGCCGATTCGGTGGTGGACGAGAATTTGAAAGTTCATCAACTCCGGAATCTGTACGTCGGTGGCAATGGTGTGATTCCAACCGGCAATGCGTCCAATCCCACGCTGACCAATGTTTCGCTCGCTCTTAAAGCTGCGCATCATATTTTGGGAATCGCCTACCCATGATCGCGCCAACTGTCTGCCAACCGCAGTGAGTCCGAAAGGGCATTATGGAATCGAACGACAAGCCAACTGAAGGCATTCGCCTGGGAATTCAGCCAACCTGCTGGACCAACGATGACTTTCCCGAACTTGGAGACAGCACGCCGTATCAGCAGATTCTCGACGAGACTGCATCGAGCGGATTCGCAGGTGGCAGTACCGGCCACAACTATCCTTCGCACGTTCCCTCCTTGAAGTATGCGCTCAAACGCCGGGGACTAGGCATCACCAGCACTTGGGTTGGGACAGGATTCACAACCGAGGGACAGTACAATGCGACGCTTGATCTCGTTCGCGGCCAGATTGAGTTCCTTAAATCGGTGGAGACGCACGATATCGTGGTGGCCGAGTTGGCCTCGGCCGTAAATCAAATGCGGACCAAGGCGGTCCTTGCCGACCGTCCCATCTTCAACCCTGCTCAGTGGTTTCTGCTATTAAGGGGGCTGAACGAAGCGGGACGGATCGCTGCGGAAGCCGGCATGAGGCTCTGCTATCACCCGCACGTCGGAACTGGAGTGCAAGTTCGGGAAGAAATTGACACGCTAATGGAAGGTACCGATCCGTCCGTCGTATCGATGTGCCTGGATACAGGCCATGCCCTTTTTAGCGGCGTCGATCCCGTTCACCTTGCGCGCGATTACATCGATCGCATCGGACACGTTCACCTCAAGAGTGTACGGAAGCCGGTCATGGACCGCGCGGTTGCCGGAAAGTTCAGCTTCTACGAGGCCGTGCTCCAAGGCATCTTCACTGTTCCAGGTGACCCCGACGGATCGATCGATTTCGACCCTATTTTCGAAAGTTTCAAGAAGCATGGCTACCGTGGATGGATTGTGGTCGAGGCCGAACAAGACCCCGGCGTCGCGAATCCACTCGCTTATGCCAGGATGGCCCGCGAGTTCATTCGAAAGGGACTGGGTGTCTGAGAAACTGTGCAGTCCCGTTGGGACTATATTTAAAACCGCCGAAGTTACTGTCATTTCAGGTGAAACATGGATCAACCCAAAGGCGTCAATCCCGCGTTCGGCCAGCCTACCGCCCCGAAATGGACCCGCAGCGACAAGGACGGAATTGGCACCGCAATGTCTTCGGCCAGCACACTGTGGTTCACGATCGCCAAGGGTGCGGTCACCGAAGTCTACTACCCGACAATCGACCTTCCGCAGATTCGCGATCTGCAGTATCTCGCGACCGACGGGGCTACCTTTTTTCACGATGAACGCCGCGGGTTCGACAATGTGCACGAATTGCTCTCGCCCAATGCGCTTGGCTACCGCATCACCAACAACTCCCACCCGACTCCCGGCGGACAAACCTACCAGATCATCAAGCAGGTCATTTCCGCGCCGTCATCGCCCTGCCTGCTCGTTCAGACAAAGTTAAACGTGCCGGCGCCACTGCGGCAAGAGTTGAAACTTTACGCACTGCTCGCGCCTCACATGGATGGATCGGGGAATCACAACAGTTGCTGGGTGGCCAGCACACCGTTCGGGAAAATCCTCGTCGCCCAGAGCAACCAGCAGGGTGGCACCTGGCTGGCGATGGCGGCGACTGTGCCGTTTCTGCAATGTTCCTGCGGCATCGTCGGTGTCACCGACGGCTGGCAGGATTTGAACGGCGGCTCCGTTCCCGGCAATCAGCCGTTCATCATGGACTGGACCTTCGATTCGGCGATCAACAGCAATGTGGCGCTTACCGGCCAGTTGGACATTTCCTCCACCGACGAATTCGTGCTGGGACTCGCATTCGGCGAGACGATGAACAGCGCCGTCCAACGCGTCCGGCAAGCGCTGAGTCTGCCGTTTCAACTTGGCCCCGCCGATCCGCCAAGCCAGTATAACCATCTTGGCGAGTTTCTGGCCGGCTGGGACAAGGCACAAAGCGGAATCGTCGCTCCCAGAGCGGGTGTCACGGGTGATGGTGATAAACTGTACCGCATGAGCCGTGGTGTTCTCATGGCGCATGAGGACAAGATCTATGACGGTGCATTGATCGCGTCGCTGAGCATTCCCTGGGGTGAGTATTCCGACGATGCCGATTTTGGATATCACCTGGTCTGGACACGGGACATGTGCAATAGCGCCAGCGCGCTGCTGGCATCTGGGAACAAAGATACTCCATTGCGGGCACTGATTTTTCTCGCCACCGTGCAGCGAGAAGACGGCGCATTCTACCAAAACTTCCGCGTCGACGGCACTGCGTACCGCACCAATATCCAGCTCGACGAAATTGCCTTTCCAATCATGCTCGCCTGGCGGGTCGATAACGCCGGGGCCTTGCAGAATTTCGACCCTTATCCAATGGTCAGGCGCGCCGCCGCCGCATTGATTCTCAACGGTCCGATGACGCAGCAGGAACGCTGGGAGGAAAATGAAGGGTATTCACCCTCCACGCTTGCTGCGACGATTGCCGCGATGATATGCGCAGCATCGTTCGCAACCAAGAGGGGGGACGCTGCGCTGGCCGGGTTCTTCAACGACTACGCGGATTTCCTCGAATCTCATCTGGAACAATGGACCGTCGCAGGTGATTGTCAGTTCCTGCCCAACGTTCGACACTACATTCGCATTTTACCAACCTCGGTTAAAGGCGATCCAGGTCGCGTCGGTCCGCTAAACGTGCCAGCGGCACCGGCTACCGATGGTGACCCGAACCAGGCCTCGGTGATGATCGGAAATCGATACGGGTTGCAGATTGCCGCAAAAAATCTGCTTGATCCAGGCTTCCTTGAACTCGTGCGCTACGGCATCCGTGCCGCCAACGACCCACTGATGGTCGACTCACTCCGCGCCGTCGACTCGGCGGGCGCGAATATTAAAGTCGACTTTACGAACCCCGCTTCGCGGTCCGGGTCGGACTGGCATCGCTACAACGAGGATGGGTACGGCAATTACGCAGACGGCCGGCCTTTCGATGGATCAGGTCGGGGAGGCACTTGGCCGCTGCTTGCGGGCGAACGCGGGCACTACGAATTGGCCGCCGGTCACGATCCGCTGCCCTATATCCGTGCGATGGAGAAGTTCGCGGACGGGCCCGGACTTATTTCAGAACAGCTTTGGGATTTGCCGGACCTCCCCACGGCCCATATGAAGCTGAGCTACCCTTCCGGCGCGGCCATGCCGCTGGCGTGGGCGCACGCCGAATATATTAAGCTAGTCAGGTCCGCCACGGATAAAAGCGTCTATGACCTTATTCCCGATGTAGCCAATCGCTATCTCGCCGCTCATCCACGAAGCACACTGGAAATCTGGAATTTCTACCGCCAAATCGACGCCATCGATCGATCGGCGACCCTCCGCATCGTCCTACCATGGGCCTTTGAATTGCACTGGAGTGCTGATGGTTGGATTCATACGAATGACACGCGCGCCACCTCTCCCATAACGGGGCTTTTCTTTGCTGATGTGCCTCCGCTTAGGCGGTCGGGATCCTTGATTTTTACGTTCTTTTGGACCGAACTACAACAGTGGCAACAGCTCAACTATGCGGTCAATGTTCACTAACAAATGCTTTGAGGTGTACAATGATGTTTGACTAGGTTGCGACGGAAATGGTGGACGAGGGGCAGGTCTTGCTAGGCAATGCCACGCTGCTGAAAGAAGCCGACGTCAAGAGTTCTCTGCTGGCTAATGAAGCAGAATGCCTACGTGGCGAGGGTCAGGCAGTCATGTTTTGCGCGGCAGACGGCCAACTCGGGTCTCCTAGGTGCCGTCCACCGGTTACAGCAATCGATTGTCGAAGCGATTCGCCTACTGAGGGTAGACCGCATGCGGATCGTGATGTTTACCAGTTACAACTGCACGAGTGCGCTAGCCCTGACGGGCCAATTCGGCCTGGATGAGGTGGAGGTCGAGGTGTTGCCAGACCACAAGCACGACGTGATGCGCTGGCTGCGGGACAGAGCAGCACTTCGTCGTCATGGCCGGCGACGGCGTGAGTGGTGCCCCAGCATTCGCCGCAGCAGATGTCGGTATTGCGATGGGAACGCGCGCGGACGCGATGATCGAGAGCGCCGGCATCACGCTGGTCAAGGGCGACCCGCGCGGGATTGCCAGGACCCAGCGGCCTAGTCTAGTCGCGTCGTGATGCGGAATATCCGCCTGACGCTCCTTTCCACCTTCATCTACGATGAATTGGGATTCTTGTCGGCGCGGGAATTCCGTATCCGTTATTGGCAACGCGCTGCGCCTTCGGTGAGTCACACTCTGATACTTCGGGCTACTCCTCGAATGCAACTTGCCATCGCGGTCGGCGACGACCGCGGAACTTACTCTTTCTGTTCGTCATGGATCGAACTCGCTTATGCGACCTTGACGAATCTTGGCGGCCACCTTCCGATGACCCGGCCAATCCGCATCACGGCATCAGCATCCAGATCGTGCCGACACCCATCTCGCGTCACCACGAAAATGCCTGATGACCGGATGCAAACAGAACCATACCAGCCAGAGGCTTCCCATCCATTCCAGAGATAGATCGCTGCTTGTCCCCCACGAAATTGCCAGATGGGACCATTGCGAAAGACGATCGAGCTTCCCGTTCCTTCCAGCTCCAAGGCATAAATGTCCATGCCACGTCCGAAACGAGCGGGAACGCGACGGCCCCATTCTTCGTTCCAGTCCTCGTCTGAGTCTGTCTTGCCGTTGCAATGAATGACCCCAATCAGAGGTGTGCCACGATCTTCGTGGGGAACACTCTTTGGTAACCAGTAAGTATCATCATCGCGTTGAGGTGGCGCACGGCCGCGATCAAAGGCATCGTAGAAATAGTCGTCGCTAATCCAGTTGAGCTCGTCGCGGCTCAAGCGTTCGAGCATTCGGACCGGGACACGTAATACGGCGGCAAGCGATCGCTGCTGCGATCTGCTTGTCTCATCGAGCGAATCACGAGTAATTCGCTGGAGAGACTCCAGCGAGATCCCCGAGACATCGGATAGATCCTTCCGACTTTCAATCCCCATCACCTCCATGCGATGGTCGAGCCATTGTGTGAATCTCGACATCGTCTTTCCCTTTGTTGAAGACCCGTCATTTCTTTTGCATCAGCACTCCCACGCACCGCGCGATCTTCATGATTTCGCGGTAGTGAACCTTGCGATCCGGGAACTGCCTGCGATCAGGATTGACCTTTCGCAGAATCAAAACATCCCGATCGTCCTCGTCCCGCAACACGCGGCTGAAATAGCACTCGTTATTGTCGAACCAGATCAGAAAATCCTTGCCGTAAATAAACTCCTGGCCCTTGACGCTTTCAAATAGCGCAATCGAGTTGTTCGGATATTCCGGCAACATCGAATCGCCATCGACGCGCACGCAGAAGTCAGCCAGACCCGGCGGCACTTTCACCGTGCCGACTTGAACGTCCAATCTCTCGCTCCGTACGCCGGCGCTGACGCTGTGGAACTTCATCAAGTCATCCAGCGGTTGGGCAGCGCCGGACACTCCACAGGCCAAGTCGGAATCTAGCGCTCGGACGCAGCCGTTCGGTCCGAGTCGCCGACCTAAATCCTCCGGCGTCGTACCGAGCACTTCAGCCATTCGGCGGAAATTATCGGTAAACATACCATGCACGCCCGGTCGCATCAGCCGGAAAATGCCAGAACGTTTCATGCCAATTGCACGAGCAAATGACTCTTGCGACATCAAGCTGCCGCGCCAGACCGCGGCCAATCGCTCGCCACGAACCTTGACCGTTCGCAATGCTTCTTCCATGTCAGCCTCTAACCTCTTCCATGAATTGGGGCATATTCACAGTGACCTCAAAGTCACAGCAGACTAAGCGCAAACTGAGCAAAAAGTTCTTGACCGGGCCAAGGTAGTTAGGGTAATGTTCGGACGAAGGGATTGCAAGAGAAAAAAGGAAGGTGGCGCGTGCGTTCGAGCCGTTTAACCCGTTTTATCGCCCGCTATGTGAGAGGCTCGCTGGCCGATTGCCTGTGTTTTGGCGATCCGGTCAATCACCACGAAGAACGCCACGGGCATACCAGTTATCACTTTCGGCCTGGGCAACTCTTTGCAGTCGTTTGGTGGAGGCGCCACTCAGAAGACCGCCAGCACCGCGCTTTTGCAGTGGTAGAAGCTTTGGCGGCCGGCAAGTCCGGTCATGTTCTGCCCTCAATCGACGCACCCGTTGCCATACACGCCATCGTCGATCAGCACGGCCCCGCAGGCCAAGACGGCGCAGTGGACCAGTTCATTGACTTGGTTCATGAGCTGAAGCATCGCAGCCAAAATCCGGCCGCGATGCCAGCGAGTTACTGGATCGAAACGGCGCAACGAATCCTTCTCTGTGAAATCCCTTTTGATGATTTCTCGTACACCACAGCCGAATGCCAAGTTTAATGCCCAACCGCCTGCGCCATGTCTTGCGCGGCCGTTCATATCACAACCAGCCATTGCGCACCGCGCTCGTGTTGCTGGCGCTGCTCATCATTCTGTCGAAGCTCGTCGGACACCGCGCGGCGATCGTCAATACCTCACCAAGCGTTGCACCGGGATTATACGTGCGCTCTTCGGCAGAGCCCGCAGTCGGACAGATCGTGGACTTCTGCATTCCGCGGGCGGCACGTGATTATGTCAGCGCTCGGACGGGCCACACCGGTGAGAATTGGTACATTCTCAAACCGATTGTCGCCGGACCGGGAGATCGGGTTGATACGACGGGCGATTGGCTCGTGATCAACCGCCGACAGATCGCGCCGATGCCACCGATGTCCGATCGCGATGGACGACCGCTTCCGCGATGGCGCGCCAACCGGCTGTTGGGACCGGGTGAATTCTTCGTATTCTCCGCTCGCATCCCCAACAGCTTCGACAGCCGCTGCTACGGTCCAATCAAGCGCAACGAAATTGCATCGGTACGACGACCACTCCTGACATGGTGAACGAACCATCGACCGGGCTTGCAAGCTCGTTTCGTCGTCCGGCGTCGAACTGCTCCAGCCTTCGCAATCGACAAGTCGCCATACATCCCGCTGCATCGCATGTTGTCTACACCCTTCAGCGCATGACATCCCGCCTTCGCGCTGAACGTTCTGCCCGTTTGGTCTCGTTGCGATGCGTTGGAAGGTCATGCCCGCCGCGCTTCGCTATTCGTTCCCTGAACAGCCTTGAATCGCTCATGCGCACCACGACCGGACAGGCTTGTTCCGTGTCTTTCGCCAAGCCTCCTACGGGTCCGTCGCCCGCTCTGGTCGTCCCCGGGCTGCGCCCTCCGGCATTGCAACGGCTTGTGCCGTCCGGATTTTTCGCGTTCCGCCCCGCAAGGGGTTTGCTTCGCAAAGAAAAATCCCTCCGTCACGGCGCCCTCGCTGGCCTGGACTCCCGCCGCAGTCGCCGTCCCCTTCGGCCGTTGCTCCTTAAGGCTTCATGTTGGTCCGTCGCTGCGCTGTCCAATGAACGGACCAACACAAACCCTTTAGAAAGGAGCAACTGTCATGGCGAAGAAACAGAACAAAGTTCAACCGGTCGAGGAAGTCCGCATCGGCAGCATCAAGGCCGCAATCTGGAGGAACGAAGGCGAAAGCGGACCGCGGTTCAACATCACCTTCCAACGCCTCTACCGCACCGAGGAGGGCAAGTGGCAGAGCACGAACAGCTTCGGTCGCGACGACCTGCTGGTGCTGATGAAGGTCGCGGACGCCACGCACACCCGCGTGATGGAACTGATCGGCGACAAGCGCGAGCAGCGGCAGGAGCAGCCCGCCGCCTGATCCGATCCTAACAGCTTCACAGGCCCGGCCGGACGCTCCGTTCCCCGGCCGGGTTTCTTCATATCTCGAACGGACGGGCTTCATGGCGATGCATCACGCCCGCGCTCCGTGTGCTCGATCAACAACGAGGAATACACCAAAGCGGGGCGTTCCGCGTTCGGTAGCCGCCGACTTACATCATATTTCCCGCACCCATCAATGGCGTCGCGTTCAACCGCTCCAACCAGCGGTCGCGTAGCTCCCGCGCCATGGCGACGAGACGCGGATCGTTCTTTGGCTTCGCACGCAGAGATTTTTCCTTCGGCGGACAACGCGCTCCGCCTCATGGATAAGAAATCGTTTTCGAATGAATATCACGCCATCGATGCTATCGATTCCTTGACGCCAAATGTCCACAGGATAAAATGATTTAGCGAAACTTGGGAGCATTCATGGGAAAAGTCAAACCTCCCGGTCGAAAACAACAATCGAAAGAACCCTCCATTTCTGCGAAGCAATGGGAGCTGCCGGCCTCGTTCAGCGCCGACGGCACCAAGCTTGTGAACCTGAAGGAAGTAGTCGACGACAACGTTGCAACATTAAGTTTGCCACAGCTTTCGGAGTCGCAGCAGGCGGAGTTGGTCGCGAAGCGCATCGAACTCCAGCCAAAATTCGACATCGAAATGGTAGGAGCGGGCAAGATAAACAAGGAACGGGCGATTGCCGAAGTTCGCTCTAACTCGCCGGTAGGCAAGACGCTCGTTGAGATCGAACGCAGACTTATAAGCGACATGATTGAGCGCGCCTCCAAACATAAGAAATAAGGGGAGGGGCAGATGGCATTGGCCAGGCGAAAGCCGCGTGTTCGGACGCTCACTTTAAGTGCGACGATTGATGTCGTGGCAATTGACTCCAACTACGAAGAAGTAACGCGCCAGGGCTTTGACTATCGCGAGAAAAACGTCTATCCGTATCTGGAGTCCAAAGGTTTTACTGTCGTCCGTCGTCAAGGGAAGATGGCGCGGCGTGTGTATACCACCGAAGCATGTACCAAGCCGGGAACCGACTACATCACGGGTATTGGGCACGGCCTAGATGATGCCTATACTGGCGACTGGGGCGACATCATCTTCAAGGTAGGGAGTTACGACGCCGCGGAGGTCGCGGGGAAAGTTATTCACTTCGTCTCATGCCAGACCGCAGCCAAGTTGGGCCCGGATTTCATCAAAAAGGGATGTTTGGCCTTTTTTGGATACGACATCAATTTCAGCTTCTCGAAAGAGTTGGCTGACCTGTTTTTCGAGTGCGACTCTGAAATCGATCGTGCTTTCGCCGATGGCCTGTCAGCAGGCGACGTGCATGATCGAGTGATGAAGGTGTTTGAACGGAACATCACCGCGCTGAAGGCAACCGGGAAGTCGGGTGATAGCTATTGGGCGGCAGTTCTTGCGACCAATATGGATCATCTACGATCACCATCGATTGATACTATGTTCGGGAGCAAATCCGCGCGATTGGGGTAACGACAGATGGGGTCCGTCACCTCACTACTTTTCACGTTCATTTTGGGAGGATTGGTCATGCTCGCGATCAGAAAGTTCCTTTGTGTTGTCGCATCAATTTCGCTTTGCGGTTGCGGCACTACGGCTTTAAAATCGGTCAAGGTTGATGCCGGCCCACTTCACGATTCAGCGCACGTCGGTTTGACCAGTGTTGTTTATGCGTTGCCTAAGACTGTGCTCAAGATTACGATTCCCTATACAATCGTAAGATCAAAGAGTTTCAAAGACGGGAAGCAGCAGGGTGACGAAGCTATAACCACCTCTATCACGAAGCCGATTCTGATTACCCCCGTTCTTGCATCAGATGAAAACAACTTGTTCAAGCTCGAGATGAACGGTGGGACTGGCAATCCATTCATGGATGCCGATCTTAGTGTGAAGATGTCAGCTCAGGGTTTGGTAAGCACCTTCAGTTCGGACTTTACAGATCGAGGACCCGAGGCAGTCCAGACCATTATCTCTACAGTCGCTAAGGTTGCCGTCGGCGTAGCGGCCCTCTTCTATGAAAGACCGTTACTCGTCAAGACCCATTTGGCAAAGAGGCTTACGAGGCGGGGTTTGGGGCAGAGCCCCAATCTTGGCTTCGGTCAAGATGCCTTTGTTCACGGATATCGCTCCTCGGCGGACCGGGCC
>DASZXJ010000131.1:0-3352 GCA_035545895.1 Tepidisphaeraceae bacterium
ATCACGGCTGAATCAGCCGTTGCCCTTCGGAACGATCGGTTCGGATTATAGGCATGGACCGCGAGGTCCACCAGTCGGTTACATCCCTCCGGCGAGCAGCACCACCGCATGGGCGGCAATGGCTTGCCCGTTTCCTATGGCATCGCATTGTTCGTTGGTACATGCCTTGATATTGACAATCGTTTGCTCACCCAGAACTGAGCGTAAATGTTGAACCATACGAGGCTTGAAGGGCAACAAGCGAGGTTTTTCAGCCAAAACCGTGATGTCGGTGTTCACGATGCAGTACCCCGTTTTTTGCACGCGAGCAAAGACTTCACGCAGAAATACTAAACTGTCGGCGCCCTTCAGCTTGGGGTCCTTGTCGGAATAGTGCTCACCGATGTCGCCCCAGCCCATCGCCCCGAGCATCGCATCGACGATGGCGTGAATGATCACATCGCCATCGCTATACGAGACCGGGCTCATTTCTTCAGATACAACCACGCCACCCAGGACGAGTTTGCCGCCGGTTTGAAGACGGTGGATGTCATATCCGTGGCCGACTAGGAAAGGGTGTTTGGGTTGATGGTTACTCATGTCGAATGCGGCCCTGCGGGCCGCCGCTAAACGTTATGTGAGGTCGTATTCTTTAATCTTCCGATACAACGTGCGTTGTCCTATGCCCAGAATTTTGGCGGCCTGCTCGCGATTGCCGTGGACCATCTTCAGCGTGTTGCGGATCAATTCCTTTTCGGCATCGGTCATGCTGATGCCGACCAAGCTATCCAGGCCGGTTCGCGAGCCGGCGCTATTGGGACTGATTTCGGCAGGCAGATTTTCCACGCCCAGTTCGGGTCCATTGGAAAGGACGACCATATTCTGCACGACGTTTTTCAGTTGCCGCACATTACCCGGCCAACCAAATGCGGTCAGCCGTTGCTGGGCGTCCGGCTTGATGCCGGTGATTGGCTTGTTGTATCGCTCCGCCGCCTGCTGAAGGAAATAATGGACCAGCAATGGAATATCTTCCCGTCGCTCGCGCAGAGGCGGAATCGCGATCGTCACCCCTTTAATTCGGAAGAAGAGGTCTTCGCGAAAGCGTTTGTCAGCCACCATTTCATCGAGATCGCGATTAGTAGCGCTGATCAGCCGGACATCCACCTCGACGGGATCGTTCGAGCCGACGCGTACCACTTCGCCGTTTTCCAAAACGCGAAGAAGCTTGGCCTGCATAGGTTGGGGCATGTCGCCGATTTCGTCCATGAACAATGTGCCGCCATCGGCGTGTTCGAATCGACCTTCGCGTTCGGTCGCGGCGCCGGTAAACGCGCCGCGGACATGTCCGAACAACTCGTCTTCGAGAACGCTTTCGCTCAAGCCAGCGCAGTTGAGCGCAACGAGCCGCTGCTTTCGGCGATGGCTACTGGCATGGATGGCGCGGGCGATCAATTCCTTGCCCGTGCCGCTTTCGCCGGTGACCAGCACCGGAATATCGCTTGCAGCCACCTGCCGCGCCATGCGCTTCACTTCCTGCATGCCGTTGCTTTGGCCGATGATCGCCTCAAAGCCTGCCGCATCGATCAACTGGTCTGCCAGCGCCTGATTCTGCTTTTGAAGAGCCGCCTTTTCCGCGGCTCGATTGACTTGAGCGCGGAAGTATTCCAGATCCAGCGGTTTTTCGATGAAGTCGTACGCCCCTTCATTCAGCGCCTGCTTGCACGTCGGAATATCCGCGTGCGCAGTCACCAGCACCACCGGCGGAGGCGGACTGATCTGCCGGGAACGTTGCAGCACCTCAAGCCCATCGCGACGCCCTTCCATCATCAGATCGGTCACGATCACGTCATAATGCTTCTTTTCGAGTTTTTGATTGGCCTGCTCGAAGTTGTAGACGACATCGCAGCGATGGCCGACGCGCTGGAGGGCTTCGCACATAACCTGTGCGTGTTCGCGTTCGTCATCGACGATCAAAATGGTGCTGGGAGCTACGGTATCTGGCATACAGAAATCAGGTGATAGGCTTTAAGCTTTGCCCGTTCAAGGGCAAGGTCAGGCGAAAATCGGTTCCTTTTCCGGGTTCACTGGCGACGATCAGCCTGCCGCCATGCTCTTCAATGATGCGTTTGGCCATGGGCAGACCCAGGCCGGTGCCGGTTTTCTTCGTCGAATAATAGGCATGGAATATCTTGTCAACCGCGTCGGCGGGTATTCCGCCGCCGGTGTCGATCACATCGATGACGGCACTATCGGGATTGGCTTTCAATGCGAGGATCAGCTCTCCACCGTTGTTGGTCATGGCTTGCACGCCGTTGAGCATGAGATTGAGCAGCGCCTGCTTGATCAGCCTCGAGTCGATCGCCGCCGTGGTCGGAGACGGACTTTTCTGAAGCCTCAACCGCACGCCATTGGCCTGCGCCTGCGGGGAAAAGAAATCGACCAGCTCTTCAAGCAGCTCATTCAGTTCAACAGGCTTGCGGTCCAGTTCAAGTCGTCCGGCATAACGCAGAAAATCGTCCAGAATCTCGCGCAAGCGCGATGTTTCGTTTTGAACAGTCTTCAATCTATTGAGGATTCGTCCCTGGGCGGCATCGGGCGCGATATCCTCCTGAAGCAGTTGCAGGTTCAGTTGAACGGTGGAGAGAGGGTTCTTGATTTCATGCGCGAGCCCGCCGGTGAGCGTGCCTAGTTCAGCCAGTCGCTCGGCTTGGCGCGCGCGGCGTTCCAGCGCCATGAGCCTTCGATACGCCCATGCGCCCACACCGCCCGCCATGAGCAGGCCAATCAACAGTCCAAACGCAAACAACCCCATCTTGGAGAGAATACATGGACAGGCAGGTTGTGGATAGCCGCGCAAGAATCCGCGGGATATGGGTCCTTGGCAGCCTAGCCGCCGGCCATTTGACCGTCGGATTGCTTCTGTTCCGTTGTTGTTCGTTTCACGTTCTTGGCAAGCAAACCTTTTTCGCCCTGCGTCTGTTCGTATTCGACTTTTTCTCCTTCCTTGAGCGACCTGAAGCCGTCGCCCTCGATGCTCGTGTAATGAACAAAAACGTCCTTGCCCTCCGAGTTCAAAATAAACCCGTAGCCTTTCTTCGTATCGAACCATTTGACGGCGCCTATAGGCATAGCCCGTCCTCCCAACAAAATTGCCTCTGCCGCCCGGGTATGAATTGTGCGGCGATCACGAAATGACCCCAGTTACCCTTAAAATACACTTAAGTCCTGTTTGACACAATACAATACCGCCGTAGTGATTTGGGACATGGGTACTTTAGCCTATGCCCTGAAACTTCCCCGCGACGTGCTTCTCCGCCAGTTCCACATAGTGCGTCACCAGCCAGCGCATATATTCCAGATCCTTATCGGAAAC
>DASZXJ010000132.1:0-12875 GCA_035545895.1 Tepidisphaeraceae bacterium
GTGCGCAGCGCCGAACCGCGAACCGGCGCAGCACTGGGACTGGCCGCAGCCCACGGCTTCGCCAGCGTCACGGCTGCCGATGCAAAGGGATGGTTCGAGAAATGCGGCTACTGTGTACACTGACCTGAAAACCGCTCTAAAATTGGATCAACATGGAAATTCGTCCAGCAACGGTCGCCGATCTCAATCATATTGCCGACATCGATGGCACGATCGAATCAGCCGAATATCTGCACGTGGATCGTACCGGCGAAGGACTTGCGCCAAGCTGGAAGCTCGACCCGCGCCCGCTTCGAAGCAAATTGATCGAATCCAACGCGCTGGATGATGACCGCCGATTCACCTTGAAGCAGATTGTGACGGGGATTGAAGATGGCACCGTTCTGGTGGCCGAGCATGGAGGCTCAGCCGTTGCGATGCTTCTTGCGCAGCATCGCCCGGAGCGAGGCACGATGAAACTCGTCGATTTGCGGGTGGATTACGACATTCGACGCCAGGGCGTGGCAACGGTGATGGTTTATCAAATCATGCAGCAGGCCCGGGCTATGGAGTTGCGTGCGGTGTTTGCGGAAACCCGCACCAGCAATCACCCGGCCAACAAATTTTTACAGAAACTTTCATTTCAGATTGCCGGGCTCGATACTCACCGGCACAGCAATCACGACATGGTTAAGGAATCGGCGACGATCTTCTGGTACGCTCCGCTGGATTGACAAGAGGATCTTGAAATAGCACCAAATCCCGCCTATTTGGGGGTGGGGCTCAACGCATTTCTAGGTGTTGCCCCGACCCTAAAGGGCCGGGCCTGATTGGGTCGATGAGGTGCATTGCATGGAACAGGATTTGAAACGAACCGACAAGGAAGCCACCGAATCGCGTGACGTCGCGCAGCGGATCGAAGAGATTTCCCCGATCGACGCGGCATCGATCATGACCGATCTGCCCGCGCAGCAGGCCGCCAATGTCGCGGAATACCTCGACCCCACCACCGCCGCCAGCATCCTGTCCAACATGGACGCCGCGCTGGCAGCCACCGTCATCAGCGACATGGAAATGCCCGAAGCCTCCGTGCTTCTGGAAAAAATGGACCCGGACGACCGCGTGGACATTCTCGCGCACGTTACCGGGCCATTGCATGATGAACTCGTCGGCGAAATGAACGAGGAGCACGCCGACGAAGTCCGCCAACTCGAACAATATTCCCCCGACACGGCCGGCGGAATCATGACCACGGAGGTCACCGCCCTTTATGAATACATCACGGTGGATGATGCCATCACGCTGCTGAAGCGATTGAACGAAGAACTGGAGCAGATGTTTTATGTTTACGTGATCGATCGCCGCAAGCATCTGGTGGGCGTGCTGTCGATGCGCGATCTGATTCTCGCCCGGCCGGACAAACGGCTGCGCGACATCATGATTCCCAATGTACGTTCAGTTCCCGCAACCATGGACCAGGAACATGTCGCCAATCTGATGCGCAAATATCGTTACCTGGCCATGCCGGTTGTCGATGCGGACAAGAAATTGATCGGACTGATCACCCTCGATGACATCGTGCAGGTCATGCAGGACGAAGCCACCGAGGATGTGCAGAAGATGTTCGGCGCCGGTGCCGAAGAACGATTGACCAGCCCGTGGCATCTTAGTTTTAGAAAGCGCGTGGTCTGGCTGGAGGTCAACCTTGCAACCGCATTTGCGGCCGCGGGCGTCGTGAGCTTTTTCACCGACACAATCGCCGCCCTTCCCATTCTGGCTGCTTATCAAACAATTGTCAGCGGCATGGGCGGAAACGCCGGCGCGCAGGCGATGGCGGTGGCGATCCGGGGCATCGCGGTCGGCGAAGCACAAGGCGATGTCCTGAAAAAAGTCCTTCGCCGTGAATTCATGGTCGGCCTGTGCAGCGGATTGGTCATCGGAATCACGACCGCAATCATTGCAATGGTTTTTAATCGTTCTCAGCAAGGCATTCTGGTGGGCGTTGTGGTGTGCATCGCGCTGATTCTTAATCATATTAACGCTTGCGTAACGGGCGTAACCGTTCCATTTGTCATGAAACGGCTTGGCTTTGACCCCGCCCAATCCGCCACCATTTTCGCAACCACCTTCACCGATTGCGGCGGATTTTTCGCGTGCCTGGGACTGGCGAAGATTGCGATTGCATATCTGGGCATTCACGCCTGAGCCAGCAGTCATCACTGGCCGATTAAAACGGAAACAGCTTGTTCAGCAAGTGATAACGCAGCATGGTGAGCGCCATTTTGGCGGCGCGGTCGCGGACCCATTCACGGTCGCCGAGGAAGTTAAACGTCCTGGCCACCACCCCGTCCTTATGTGCCAGCGCGATGCAGACCATGCCCACCGGCTTGGCGGGCGTACCGCCGGTCGGGCCGGCGACGCCGCTGATCGCCAGCGCGAAATTCGATTTCGCCAGTCGCCGGGCGTGAGTCGCCATTTCTTTCACGACCGGCTCGCTGACGGCCCCGTATAAATTGATGATTTCCATCGACACGCCCAGCCGCTCGTATTTCGCCTGGTTGGAATAGGTGATGAACCCCATCTTGAAATACTCGCTGGACCCGGAAACATCGGTCAACATCTTGGCCAGCAACCCGCCTGTGCATGATTCAGCGGTAGTAACGGTCATATTTGACGCCGTCAACAATTTCGCGATGACCTCGGAAATGGTTTCTCCATCCTGACCGAAAATCACATCACCCAGCGCTGCCCGGCAGGCGGCTTCGGTTTCGGCCAGTTGTTGCTGTGCTTTTTCCTGCGATTCAAAACGAGAATTGATTCGTAGCGTCACGATGCCGGCTGAGACTGTTGTACCGACCGATGGATTGCGGTCGCGGTCCATCAGTTTGCCCAGTTTTTCCGCCAGCGAACTTTCGCCCATGCCGAATGTGTGCAACGAACGAGACAGAATGACCGCCCCGCCGCCCGCAGACGTGATATGTGGCAGCACATCGCGGGTGAACATCGCCTTCATTTCCTTGGGCACGCCGGGCATGACAAAAACCCGGCAGACGTGCTGCCGAGCGGAATGACCCGGAACGGACAAGTCAAACGTGAGCTTCGCATCGATGCCGGCAGCCGTGCCGTTGTCGTTGTCGATCATGGTCGCCCCGGCGGGAATCATCGCCTGAATCCGGTTGGATTCAGGCATCGGCCGGCCGCGCGAGGCAAAAAACTCCTCCAGCTTTCGCATCCAGCTTTCATTTAGTACCAGTTCCTGGCGCATGACCACCGCCAGCGCCTGGCGGGTGAGATCATCCGCTGTTGGCCCGATTCCGCCGGTGATGATCAGAAAGTTGCTTCGCTCGCCGCATTCGTAAATGGTCTGCTCGATGGTCCGCTGATGATCGGGCACGGTGATATGTGCCGTCACTTCACAACCCACCGCCGCCAATTGCCCGCTTAGCCACGCTGAATTTGTGTCGACCGTCTGGCCCAGAACCAGTTCGTCGCCGATAGAGATGATGATTGCATTCATGAATGCGGGGATATTAGCGGGGCAATGCGATTTACGATATCGACCAGACCCTGCTGCTCTTCATGGCCCAGATCGATTTGCCCATATCTAACACGATAAAGTGTTTCGGTCATTTCGCGAATGGCGCTGAACGCTTCGTAAGGGAGGAAATCCAGCGTGCGGCTGAATTCCAGCGGCGTCAGATGCGTCGGGCGCCGAATATGGTGACGCTCCAATACATTCAACAGTTCGTCGTAGAAACGCAATTGTTCGACCAGCCTCGCCCGCTGCTCGGGCGGCAACTTGGCAAGATTGAACTCGCGGATTCGTTTTGACGATTTCAAGCGATTCCAAATCGTCCGCCCGGCAATTGCCAAAATGATCGCGGCGATCGCCGCAGCCGCCATCCAGGCGACCGGACCGTTCAGCCATCGCGACTGAATATCTTGGAACTGCCGCATGTACTGATTGATCGCGTGGCCGCCTTGATTGGCGCCGCGGGTCAGGCGCTGATCGACGGCTTCGAGCAGGTTGTAGCGCTTGCTCGGGTCGTAGGCCACAACGTTGTTGGCCCACGTATATTCGAGAAAGCTGAATAGCGCTCGAGCCCGCTGCCACAAACTATCCGCGCGAGCGACCGTCGCCTCGCGGCTGCTGGTGGGGTCGTACGTGTGCCAGGTCCCATCATCGCCAAGCACCTCGACCCATGCATGGGCGTGCGATTGGCGAACGGTGTACCAGCTTCCAAACGTGTTATATTCATCGCACCGGAAACCGACGACCATGCGTGCCTCCATGCCCAGACTTTGGCACATCAGAGTCATGGCACCGGCAAAATATTCGCAATGACCACGTTTCAGATCATATAAAAATGCAACGAGTGGATCGGTGCCTTTGATAATGCGGGTGGCATCGGTCAGGTCCAGCGTATACGCGAAGTTGCTTCGCAGGTAGGTTTCAATGTTGTGTGCAATGGTCGTGTCGTTGGGCGTGACACGCTGATCGACCGGCCGCCGATTCACCAGCGGACCTTGGTCATCGCTGCCGCTGACTTCGGCTTGTCTCGCAAATGCGAGAATTTTCGGATCGATCCTGCTGAGATAGTCCTTCTCGGCGGGGGTGCGTTCCGGCAGCGGCCACGGGTCTGCCGTCAAAACACCGCTGGAGACCACTTCATACAGCACCGTGTCAAGCACCGGATCAGCCCGCTGCAATACTTCGTCCCAGCGAGTATAACGAATCATGCTGGCACGTTCCGGCGTGATCGAATATGCGCCGGCCATCGAAAACAGAACGTTTGTCCCGGTTGGATCGAGCTTGATTTGCTGGCGAAGTGCCGTGCTCGGCCGCGCCGACTCACCGACCACTCGATTCTGCTTCGCTTTGAATTCGTAACTGACCGCATCATGGACGGAGCGTTTCCACTGAAACGCCCCGTTACCCGATTCCTCGCCTTTGCCCGTATAGAAATCGAGCGTCGTGCCTCGCAGAATCAGCAGATCGTTATACGGTTCGCCGTTTGCCCGGGTCACCTTGACCGTTGCCACGGGCTGGGGATTCTGCGCGATCATCGCCACGTTCTGAAAACTGACCGAATCGCTGAAACCAGTCAGGGCCTGGCTGGGTTTCCAATCGAACGATGCGAAGATCCCGCCCGGCCCGCGAGGAAACAGCAAGAAAGTGATGATGGCGCTTGATATCGCGAACACCGATATGAATGCCGTCAATCCGCGCATTGATCGCCGCAGCGCCGAACCCGCCCGGCGTCGCTGGTCTTTCTGAAACTTCAGCGCCGGATCGTGGCCCGCATCCTGGATGTGCAGCGGCATGCTCATCGTCCGGCGCGCATTGTCCATCTCAACTTTCAGATGAAACAGCAGGCAACAATGCAGCCAGAGAAATAGATAAACGATGAAGATCAGCCCGAACACCAGGCTATATGTGCTGATCGCGCCCGCGACGATCAATAAAGGGCCGAGCACCATCAACTGGGCATAGTCGCGATTGGCACGCTGTTCATAGAGCTTGACGATCTGAAGCACGACCAAAAAATACCCGATGATCAGGATTGGCGTGGCCACGCCAAGTTTCACGATCCACGCCAGCGTCACCACGCTGACGACCGTGATTGTATTCGCGATCCATCGAGGCAGCGGTTTGAATGTTCCGCTGCGTATCCACCATAAATTGAGCAGCGTTGTCCCCACGCCAAACACAAAAACCGCCGGCGATTCAGACGCAATCGCGAATCCGGTAATCGACAGGATCACCAGCATGTACAGCGAAGGTTTGAATTGACGAAAAACCAGCATGTTACAGGCTCATTTTCAACTTGTCGTTGGCTTCGGTTTCCTTATCGAGAGGCATGCAGCGTTTGAAATCGACGGCTTTATGAAACGTGAACGAGCTTGCTTCGGTTGAATCCGCCGAGATCACCACCATGCGGCCGAAATCCGGGATGCCCGAAATCGGCCGGGTCGGCGTCAATAAAAGTGCAGTCGATGGCGATCGCTCATGCAGCGCGCTATGCTTCAACAGGTCCTGCACCGGATTGGCGGTATTGGTTGGAAGCAAGGCGAGCGTGCTGAGCAGATTCCGCCGGTGGCGCTGCCCGCCTTCGGCGGACAGGGACACCCAATACTTTGACCATGCAACCAAACCCACCGGCATGCCCTCTTCCAACGCATGTTCAACCAGGGACGCCGCCATCGCGATCACACGTTCCACGCGGGCGCGGGAATCCAATGAATCATCCGTCAAGTACGTATCGACCAGCAGCAGCAATCGGGGGGGCGAAGCATGCGTCATTTCTCTGGCGACCAGCGTGCCGGTGCAGGCGCTGCGGCGCCAGTAGATTCGCCGGGGATTATCGCCGGGGCGATATTCACGCACGCCGTAAAACTCATCCGCTCCACCAAAACTCGCGTTGGACATCGACCCCGCGCCCGGCTGGCCATGACACAACTGCATGATCGACGGATCGACTTTGCCAATGGCTGGGTAAACCATCAGGGAATCGTGGGTCGATCCTTCAATTGCCCTGCGAATAAACCCAAATGGAAAACTGGCGGCGATTTGATATCGATTCAGATCATGCATGCCCCGGCGCTTGGCGAGAACCACGGTGGAGGCAAGCCCGCTCGCACGCGCTGGCGCATGCAGCACATAGACCTGAGGCTGCACCGCAAACGCCTCCACGCCATCGGTCTCAGCCACCGTCAACGACATGCTGGGGCAAAACCGCTTGTTGTTATGAACTTCGTATTTCAACATGATCGGCGCGCCCACCGTGCCATGCTCGGGCAATGTTCGTGTGATCGACAGTTTGCGCAGGCTTGCCCGACCGATGATTCCGCTCACCAGCAGGATTCCGATCATCATTCCGAAAATCGCGAACAGCAAATTCACCTGACTGTTGATGGCGGCCATGCCCATGAAGCTCATCAGCACGCCATACATCACGCCGGTGGTGGATAACTCGATTGATTTACGATGGATGGTGAATGTCTCAGGCGGACGCGCGATCGGCGGGTTTGTCGCGTTGAGGGTCGTCATTTCTGATTTATCTTGGAGCGGGAACACGATCCAAAATCGCAAGCAGTGCAGTAGCGGCTGCATTGGCGCGGCCGTCACCGTTGCCGTTGCCCGCAAAGGTCTTGCCCACCACGCGATGCGAACAGACCGCGATAAACAATCGCTTGATGTCATCCGGCACGACATAATCGCGTCCATCGACAACAGCCGCCGCCTGGGCGGCCTGCGTCAATGCCAAGGCGCCGCGAGGCGACAAACCCAGATACAAATGGTCGTCATGTCGTGTCGCATCCGCCAGATCAAGAACATATTCCACGATGGCCGGGTCCAAACGCACTCGCGGCACGCGGTCTTGAAGGTCCACCACATCCTTCGCGCTGACCACCGGCTGCAGATTATCCAACGTTTCCCGTCCGGGCTGGGTCGTCAGGATCAATTGCTCGCTCGACCGTTTGGGATACCCCAGCGTAATCTTCAGGGTGAACCGGTCGAGCTGATTTTCCGGCAGGTAATAGGTCCCCTCAAACTCAAACGGGTTTTGCGTTGCGACCACCATGAATGGCCGGTCGAGTTTGAGCGTCTGGTTTTCAATGCTGACCTGCTCTTCGCTCATGGCTTCAAGCAAGGCCGACTGCGTGCGCGGGGTGGTGCGATTGATTTCATCCGCCAAAACGATGTTGGCGAAGATGGGCCCGGGCTTGAAATCGAATTTTTGAGCCTGACTGTTGTAAACCGAAACGCCCAGCACATCGCCGGGCAGAAGATCGGGCGTGAGCTGGATGCGGCTGAAGCGGCAGTCGATGCTTTTCGCTAAGCTCTTTGCCAGAACGGTTTTACCCACGCCGGGAACATCTTCGATCAATACATGGCCGCGCGCGAGCAAACCAATCAATAATAATTCGACGGCTGCGTCCTGCCCGAGGAAGACCTTCTGGATGTTCGCCCTTAAACGGTCAACGGTTTGATTCGCCACGGACCACCTTCGCCAATTCGCCGAAAACGCCGCCTGAATCCCTATTTAGCGACAGCCCGATGGGCCGTAGATTCTTCGCATTGCTATTCTACGTCATATTCACGCGTTGGGCGAGTCATTGGCGGTCAAACAGGAAGTTGTCCTGCGAACTAAAAACAGCAGATTGGCATGAACCTTGTCTGACCGGACCGAATCACGAGTTGTATGCCATGCAAGCCATTGGCTTTTCCGGCAGGCACGATTGTCGATCGAACAATCACATGGTTTGCGACATACACGAATCCAAGGCGATCAATCGCGGCCTTGAGCGGCGTCGGCGCAAACAACGTATGACCGATGGCTCGGGGGAGCAATTGTTTAAGCGTTGGCGCGATCGTGTTTGCGCGGTTTCCTCCGATGCCCTTTAAGACTTGGCTAACCTTACGCAAATCCGCGATTTGTCGCTACAATCCCGCCGGTCATGGCGTCGGTGAATCTTGAAAAAGTCAGCAAGCGGTTCGGTCGAACCGGTGCGCTGGAACAGATCGATCTGCGGATCGAATCGGGCGAGATATTTTTCCTGCTCGGCCCCAGCGGCTGCGGCAAAAGCACGCTGCTGCGCATCATCGCCGGGCTGCACGAGCCATCAACCGGGCGCGTGAAGTTCGACGATCGCGATGTGACACGCCTGCCTACCGAAAAACGTAATGCGGTCATGTGTTTCCAAAGTTACGCGCTGTGGCCGCACATGAGCGTGGCTGACAATGTGCGATTTGGCCTTGAAGTGCGCAACGCCTCCGCCGCCGAGCAGCAGCAACGAATCGATGAAGTATTGAAGCTCGTTCGAATGGATGAGTACGCCGACCGCAAGCCGAATCAACTATCCGGCGGGCAACAGCAGCGTGTCGCCTTGGCGCGGGCGCTGGCGGTCAAACCTGATTGCCTGCTTCTGGATGAGCCACTGAGCAATCTTGACGCGAAATTACGCATTGAAATGCGAAGCGAGATTCGCCGAATTTGCAAAGCCGCGGGTTTTACAACGATCTATGTCACGCACGATCAAAAGGAAGCGCTAAGCATCGCAGATCGAATCGCGCTGTTGAAAGATGGCAGGCTGGTGCAGGTGGGCACGCCGGACGAGTTGTATCATCATCCCCGGACCTCGTTTGCCGCCGACTTCATCGGCCAGACGAACTTGTTGCCGGGAAAAATCATTTCGCGGAAAGATGGATTGGCATGGGTGCAAACCGCAGCGGGAGTGATCATCGGCTCGGCCGGCGATTCCCTGCCCGAACAAGTGACGGTGAGCATTCGTCCCGAGCAGATGCGCATTTCCGATGGCACGGTGATCGATCATCGCAACGTGCTGAGCGGCAAGCCATCGGAAGGCATATTTCTTGGCGAAGCCAGCGAGCATACGTTGATGGTAAACAATCAGCCGTTGCGGTTTGTTTGCACCCCGCCGATGTTCCGCGTGCCGCCGGAGATTTCAGTGGAATTTGATCCAAAGGATGTGGTTTTGCTCGCCGAGTAGACCATGCGATATGTTCTTGGCGTTTTATTTCTGGCTGTATTGCTGTCGCCGATGGTATTGCGGTGGGCCGTTGGCGTGTCGGATCAGAAAGCGCTTCCCAAGGATGTCCTGACACTGGTGATTGTCACGCCACATTCGGAGGCGATTCGCCGCGAGTTCCGCGAAGCGTTCTCAAAATATTATCAGGAGAAATTCGGCAAAGCTGTCACGATCGATTATCGCGTTTATGGAGGAGCGTCGGAAATCAAAAATGTATTGGGCGCGCTTCGCGAGACAACATATAAAGCGAATGGCACTTACGACATTGACCTTGCCTGGGGCGGCGGCGATGCGACGTTTGACGTTGACCTCAAACCATTTCTTGAGGGACTTGCGCTCGACCCCGAATTTGTGAAGCAGGTTTATCCATCACCTAAACTCGGCGGGCTGAAACTGTATGAAGAATCGAATCCGCCGCTTTGGTATGGCACGGAGCTTTCCGGTTTTGGGATCGTATTTAATCGGCAGGTATTAAAATATCTGGGCGTGGAACCTCCCGCGCGATGGGAGGATTTGACGGACCCCCGCTATGCCGGTTGGGTGGTACTGGCCGACCCGACTCGCAGCAGCAGCGCGCGAACGGCGTTCATGGGCGTGGTCGAACACACGATGGCGGTCGCCGAGGAACAGGGCCGTGGCGCCGATCGCGGCTGGGCCGAGGGAATGGGGCTGATTCGGCAAATTGCATCAAATGTGAGGGATTTCAACGATGGTTCGGGCGCGATTCCCGCGCTGGTGAGCAGCGGCGATGTCGCAGCCGCCATGACCATCGATTTTTATGCACGCTCGCAAATCCAGTTCGTCGGAGAAGATCGTTTGGGTTACGTCGAGCCCGCCAATTCAACGGTCATCACGCCCGATCCGATTGGGCTGCTCCAGGGAGCGCCGCACCGCGAACTCGCAAAGCAATTTGTCGAATTCGTATTATCCGAGCAAGGCCAGCAGCTCTGGGACGCCAAAGTCGGCACCAAAGACGGCCCGCGACTGGTTTCCCTGCGACGCACGCCGATTCGGCAAAGCGTATTTAAAGATATGTCCGACCTGGCCGACCCGGTCGATCCGTTCGCGCACGTGACTTCTTTCAACACATCCCGCGCCCGCACAGCCACGTTCTCGATCCTTGAAGTGATGATCCAAGTCAGTTGCATCGATGTGCTCAACGACTTGCGGGCGACACGCGCGGCGATCCTGTCTTCAACCCACGCTGCCGAATTGGACGCGAAACTGGCGGTCTTCCCATTCGATCAAAAAGAAGCACTACGAAGGTTGGATGAATACAGAAAAGTTTCTCCAGTGGAGAAGCTCGTGTTGATCAGAAAATGGACGTCAGAATTTCGCGATGAGTACCGCGCGCTGCGTGATGAAGCGCAAAAATAACCTAAAGCCCGACCCTTCAGGGTCGGGGACGGTGAAAAGAATTCGAAAAGCGTGAATTGACGAATGCGAAAGTTACGCGACTTCATCTTCTTTACTTTGATCCTCGCGATCTTCATCGCGCTTTTTGGCGTACCGATCTGGCGCGTCACTCAAGCTGCATTTTTGGGGTTGCCGGTCGAAAATCAGACTCCGCAATTCACGCTAGGGTATTTCACAGCGATTTTTGCTGATCCGATGTTGAGGGCGGGGCTTTTCAATAGTGTGATGATCGCACTCCTGACCACGGTGCTGTGCGTTCTCATCGCGATGCCGCTGGCGATCCTCGCGAATCGATATGATTTTCTTGGCAAATCGCTCTTCAGCGGACTGGTGCTCGTGCCATTGATCTTGCCCCCTTTCGTCGGGGCAATTGGCATGCGGCAATTGCTCGGGCGCAATGGCGCATTCACGGCCATTCTGCAAAATGTCGGGTGGATCAGTCCGGGTGAGCCGTTTGACTGGCTCCACTTTCGACTGCTCGGCATTGTGCTGGTTCAGGCGCTGGGGCTGTATCCGATTCTGTATCTGAACCTGACCGCAGCCCTGGCGAATATCGATCCCGCCATGCAGCACGCGGCTGCCAATCTGGGCGCCAGTCGCTGGACGATCTTCCGCCGAATTACGCTGCCGCTCATGCGCCCGGGTTTATTTGCAGGCGGCACGCTGGTGCTCATCTGGAGCTTTACCGAGCTTGGCACGCCGCTGATGTTCGATTTTTACATCACCACGCCCGTGCAGGTTTACAAAAAGCTCGGGCAAGTCACCGCCAACCCGATTCCCTACGCGCTGGTCGTGCTGATGATGGCGGGGAGCATATTGCTCTATGTCTGCGGAAAGGTTCTGCTCGGCCGCTCACAAGATACGGCTGTGTCCAAGGCCTCCATTCAGAGCGCGACTACACGACTCGGATTTATCAAAAGTATTCCGGTCATCGTGATATTTACCCTGATTGCATGTCTCGCGATGTTACCGCATGTATCGGTGGTGCTGATGAGCCTGTGTGCGCCGGGCACATGGTATGAATCCGCCTTGCCGAAAGTCTTCACGCGACAGCATTACCTGAATGCGCTGACGCATCCACTGGCCGTGCCATCGGTGCGCAACAGCGTGATGTTCGCATCACTGAGCACGATCGTCGATATTCTGCTGGGACTCTGGATTGCGGCGATGATCGTTCGCTCGAAGCTGCCGCGAATTTTTCGCGCGGCGCTCGACAGCCTGGCCATGCTGCCACTGGCGGTGCCGGGAACGGTGATGGCGTTTGGGTATCTGGCGGTTTCACTTCAGATCAAAGCGTATTTGAGTTCCCGGAATATGCCATCGCTTGCGGGTTTATTTGACGTGCAGAACAATCCAACGCTTGTTTTGGTGGTCGCCTACGCGATGCGGCGGTTGCCATACGTGGTGCGCAGCGCCGTCGCGGGCCTGCAGCAAACTCCTGAAGATTTGGAACTTGCATCACGAAATCTGGGCGCTTCGCCGATGCTGACTTTACGGCGTATCACCGTGCCTCTGATTGCCGCCAATTTGATTGCCGGTGCGCTTTTGGCATTTGCTTTTGCGATGCTCGAAGTGAGCGATTCGCTGATCCTGGCACAAAAGGAGCAATATTGGCCAATTACCAAGGCGATTTACGAGCTGTTTCAGCGGATCGGGGATGGGCCGTTTATTGCCAGTGCCTTGGGTGTCTGGGCCATGCTCATCCTCACCCTGACCATTCTTTCCACCAACGCCCTATTGGGGCGTAAAATGGGGGCGATATTCAGGGTTTGAAGCTATTTTGGATTTTGGATCACTGCTGTCCGGTCAGAACTCGAATAATGTCAATTGTTTACGATCCTCAACTTCGGCAGTTTGCTTTAGAAGTTCCGAGAACGCCTGATTTATCGGGGTTTTTTCGAGAATCATGACGCCCAGAATTTGTG
>DASZXJ010000133.1:0-8956 GCA_035545895.1 Tepidisphaeraceae bacterium
ATGGCGCAAGCGGGTTTCGACGTCGCTTGCGCCATCGCGATGATTTGACCGGAGAATTACCCCCCCCCCCCCGACTCCGCTCGAATTTTCACGAAGTGCGCCGTCTCAGAGGAACGCAACCCGCGCCTTCGAGGTGTTATCCGCAATGAAACACCAATGTAGTATATGAATTCCGCTGGGTCTGCTGCTGATGAATCGGCGTTCATCCATGGATGGAGTGCCCTCCGTGCATTCTTCATATCTTGTGGCTCATGGAAATCTCGACGGCTGAATTTGGCGTCCGCCCGCTCTTGCCTTAAAATGGCTGGTTAATCATGGCAGACAAAACCATCGGCATCTGTTTGCTCGGGTGCGGCATCGTCGGCGGCGGCGTGGAGAGAATCCTGCGCGAACAGCGCGAATTGCTCAAACAGCGCACGGGAATCGACTTTGAATTGCGGCATGTCGTCGTGAAGGACCGCAACGATTTCCCGCCCAACCACGCGGAATTGCCGATGTCCACCGACGCCAACGCGGCCATCGATGATCCCGGGAGCGACATCATCGTCGAACTGATCGGCGGCACCGGAGTGGCCGGCACATTCATCGAACGCGCGCTCAAACTGGGCAAACCGGTCGTCACTGCAAACAAAAGTCTGCTGGCTTTGAAAGGCCCGGATCTTTTCAAGATCGCAAGGCAATACAATGCGTGCATCGCTTTCGAAGCCTCCTGCGGCGGCGGCATACCGATCATCGAAGCGCTGCTTCACGGACTCGTCGCCAACAAAGTGCATGCGCTGGTCGGCATCGTCAATGGCACGTGCAATTTCATTTTATCGCAGATGACCCAGAAAGGCTGGAGCTATCAGGAAGCGCTGGCTGAGGCGCAAAAGCAGGGATTCGCCGAGGCCAATCCGGCGCTGGACGTTTCCGGTCGCGATCCCGCGCAGAAGCTTTCGATCCTCGCGGGACTGGCGTTCAACGTGCGCATCGCCGAAGCCGATATTCATGTCGAAGGGATCGACAAGCTGCAAGTCCCGGATATCGGCTATGCGCGCGAACTGGGATATGTCATCAAGTTGCTGGCGATTGCCGAGCGCGCCGGCGACGGCCAGGTGGCGCTCCGCGTACACCCAACGCTGGTTCACGCCGATGACATGCTCGCCAAGGTAAGCGGCAGCTTCAACGCGATCAGTGTTTATGGCCACGCGCTGGGACATTCGCTGTATTACGGTCGCGGCGCGGGCAGAACCCCCACCGCCAGCGCGATTGTGGCGGATTTGGTCGGCGTGGCGATGGGCACCGCCGGCGAAACCTTCAAACGCCTGCACATCTACCCCGATCAAACTCCAGCGGTGACGGCGTTGCCTTTCGAACAGCTTCAATCCCGCTATTACATTCGCCTGGCCGCCAAGGATGAGCCGGGCGTGCTCGCAAAAGTAACGGCCGCGCTGGGCAAACACGGAATCAGCGTGGCGGCGGTGCTTCAGCGTGAATCCAACGGCGGGCAGTTCGTTCCCGTCGTCATCACAACGCATAGCGCCAGGGAAGGCTCGATGCGCGAAGCTTTGAAGGAAATCGACGGCTTTCATCCCATCCAGCCGCCGACCGTTTGCCTGCGCATCATCGATCAACCCGAGGAATTTGGAGGCAATTGACCTGTCGAGACAGGCGTTCCGCGCCGGTCTCGCTCACATACCGGATTTGGAGGCAATATGAATCGGATTACCCAGATACTGGCGTTCACCTTTGCATTCTGCGCCGTTGCCGCAGCTCAAACGACCAAGCCTGCTCAGCTTGCCTTCCCGGGCGCTGAAGGATTTGGCGCATTTGCCCAGGGCGGTCGCGGCGGAAAGGTGATCTTTGTTACAAACCTTGAGGACTCCGGTCCCGGCTCTCTTCGAGCCGCCTGCGAAACATCCGGCCCGCGCACGATTCTCTTCCGCGTCTCGGGCACGATCATGCTCAAGAATCGGCTGACCATTCGTGAACCGTTTGTCACGATCGCCGGCCAGTCCGCGCCGGGCGATGGCATTTGCGTCGGCGGTTTTGACACGCTTGTTCAGACTCACGATGTGATCCTCCGCCACGTGCGCTTCCGCGCCGGGGACCTCGCGCCCGGCGAACGCGATGCTTTGTCGCTCATGGACACGGTCAACGCCATCGTCGATCACTGCTCGGCCAGTTGGTCGATCGATGAAGGTCTTTCAACCACCAAGGCTTCGAAAAACGTCACGGTGCAATGGTGCTTCATCACCGAGGCGTTGCACAATTCCAATCACTTCAAGGGCAACCACGGCTTTGGCGGCATCATGCAGGGCGAAGCATTCAGCTATCACCATAATCTGTATGCTCACAACCGCTCGCGCAATCCGCGTCCCGAGACCGGCTATCACGATTTTCGCAACAATGTAATCTACGACTGGAACGCGATGGCCGGCTATGCGGAGGACAACGGTTTTCGCATGAACTACGTTGCCAACTATCTCAAGGCCGGACCATCAACCCTTACCGGGCGTGAGTTCGCATTTCACACCGGCAAGCAGCGCACGTTTATGTATGCAAATGGAAATGTTCTGGAAGGTGTGGTGGCCGAGGGTCAGGACGACCGCAAGATCATCAACGTTCGTAATGGCGGAAACATGGTCGATAAACCCTTCGATTTTGCCCCGGTGAAAACCGATACCGCCACGGTCGCGTACGAACGCGTATTGAAAGAAGCCGGCGCAACGCTTCCCAAGCGCGATCCGGTTGACACGCGCATCGTCGAGACGGTTCGCAACGGCACGGGCAAGCAGATCGATTCTCAAAAGGATGTTGGCGGGTGGCCGGAACTCAAATCCGCTCAACCTGCTCCTGATGCCGACAACGACGGCCTTGCGGATGCATGGGAAACCGCCCATCGTCTGGATCCGCACAACGCAGCCGACGGGAATCAGGATTCAGATTCGGACGGCTACACCAATCTTGAGGAATTTCTGAACAACACCGACCCAATGGGTACTGATGCAACTTAAACGTGACGTGGGCTTTCAGCCCGTGTCACGTTTGAAAATGCGCCAGTACCATTTAATGGCGATGATTTTATTTTCTTGACGGCTGCTGTTTCTGTTGCAACTTTGAGTTAGGCTCGGTATTCGCTTCCGACCTTTTTGCTGTATTCCTCGCGGATTTTGGCTTCTTTTTCGCCGTAGAAGAAGGAGAGCAGGACGAATCGCCGGCCGGCGGTGACGTCGGTGGCTTCGTGCAACAGGGAACATGAGAAGACAACGGCCGACCCGGCGTCGGGGCGGTATTCATGCAGGCCATATTCGGGAAACCGCAGCGTTCCGCCGCCGTAATCGTCGTTGAGCAATAGGGACATTGCGAAGCGCCGATGGGCCGTGCCGTCGGTGGTGTTATCCCGATGCGGACGGAAATATCCGCCTCGGGCTGAGTCGTAGCATGCGATTCGGAAGTCCTCGTAGCGCGTGACCTCATAGTTAAACGCCATCCGAATTATCGGCCCCACGCGATTGCCGACGAATCTCTTGACGTAAGCCAATTCCTCCTCATTGGCCATGAAATGATCTCGTCGAATCTTATGAGAATAGTCGTATGCGCCGACCGTTTTTCCATCCACCTGCTTCATGAATCCGGAATCCTCATTGCCCTTTTCATCCCAAATCTGAATCAGCCGCTGACAAAGCTTTGGAGGAAGTACGTTCGGAATCAGCAGCACCGGAGCGTGGTTGATGATTTGCCTAGGCGCTTCGCGCGCGATGCGCAGTTCATATTCGTTCAGCACCTGGCCGACAATTTGGCTGGGCTCGATTGCATCGAAGACGCGAACGATTCGCGAGTCCGGCCCGACCAGAAACGCCCGGCAGGCGGCCTGCAACGACGAGGCGTTCACGTCCGTCTGCGATGGATCGGCGGGCGGGCGCAGCGCGCCATAGAGGGCACTGGAGGCGAGCTTGGCATCGCACAGGACGGGAAACGGAATCTTGTCCTGCTCGGCAAATGCCTTAAGCCGCTCGACCGGCCCGATGGTCACGGCCAGCACCGCGATTGGTTTCGATTGCAACTCCGCATATCCATCGCGAAACGCGGCATACACCGCGTGACACGTCGATTCCGTTTCGAAAGGGCAAAAGAGAAGCACAAACGATTTGCCGGAATATCGGGCGAGCTTGAATTCCTCGCCTGATGTAGTGGGAAGCTCGATATCTCGCAGCATGTCCCCCACCGCCGGATTGCCAAATGTAATTTGCACGTGCTTTTGCCCTCGTAAGACCGCTGACTATCATGCCGTCCGGGAAACTTCGTTCAACTTTTACCCCTTTACGTGATAGTGTGAGCAGAGAGGGCGCGGATTACATTTTGGCAATCAACGATGTGGAGAAACGAGTTTAATACCACATCGGATGAAGAGCGCGGCCTGCGGGCCGCCGCTAAACGAAGTGGCTGCAACTGATTGTTAGGGAATAGACCTACCATGAAAATGGCTCGCACAATTGCGATTATTCTTGTAATTGCCTCCCGCGTGCATGCTGAGATCACCCTGCCCAAAGTGCTGGGGGACAACATGGTTCTGCAGCGAAATCAGCCGGTTCCGATCTGGGGCCATGCCGCAGGCGGCGAGCAGGTTCAGGTTCAATTCGCCGGTCAAACCCAATCCGCCGCCGCCGATGCCAGCGGCAATTGGAAGATATCCCTGGATGCAATGCCCGCATCCAACGAGCCGGGCGACATGACCATCAGCGGATCCAATTCGATCACGCTTAAGAACATTCTCATTGGCGAGGTCTGGCTTTGTGGCGGGCAATCCAACATGGAATTCCCGATGCAGCCGGTCGGAAATTTCAGCTCCAAGGTTCATGTCCTGCCGCAGCTCACCGATGCGCTGGCGGCTTCGAAGAATTCGGAGATTCGTTTATTCAAGGTGGAAAAACGCCTCAGCACGCCGGATGTCACCACCAGCGGCTGGAAGGAATGCGCTCCTGACTCAGCCGACAAATTCTCCGCCGTCGGCTATTTCTTCGGCAAGGAATTGCACGATCAATTGAAGGTGCCCATCGGCATGATGCAAAGCTGCTGGGCAGGGACGCGCATCGAGCCGTGGACTCCACCCGAAGCCTACGAACAGATGCCGGTCTTCCAAAGTCAGGCCACGACCAAGCC
Organism: Tepidisphaeraceae bacterium; assembly: GCA_035545895.1. GTDB lineage: Bacteria > Planctomycetota > Phycisphaerae > Tepidisphaerales > Tepidisphaeraceae > DASZXJ01. The sequence goes on from DASZXJ010000133.1 coordinate 5,143, forward strand.
GGTCAATATCGATGGTGCTCGCGCCGGCACGCACTTCAATGCGATGATTCGGCCGCTTGCTCCATACGCCATTCGCGGCGTCATCTGGTATCAGGGCGAATCCAATGTCATCAACAACGATGGATTGATTTACGTCGATAAAATGAAAGCCCTGATCGGTTCATGGCGCAGCACCTGGAACCAGGGAGATTTTCCGTTCTATTACGTTCAGCTCGCCCCGCTTTATTATTCCAAACGAAAAGACCCCAAGCCGCACAACGAGCAGGAATTGCCATTGGGGTGGGAAGCGCAGGTGAAATCCCTGCGAATTCCCAATAGCGCAATGGCCGGCACGATGGATCTGGTCGAGAACTTCACCGACATTCACCCGGCTGACAAATCAACCGTCGCCCACCGGTTGGCGCTGATCGCGATGGCCAAGACCTATGGGCAAAAGGATCTCGTTTACAGTGGGCCAATGTTTAAGTCGGTTTCGTTTGAGGATGGAAAGGCGCGAATCTCGTTTGATTTCACCGCGGGTGCGCTCGCCAGTCGCGATGGAAAGCCGTTGTCCGAATTTACAATTGCCGGCGCGGACGGCCGGTTCGTCCCCGCCAATGCTACGATCGATGGCGAAACCATCATCGTTTCATCGCCAAGCGTGACATCTCCTAAAATCGTCCGATTTGCGTGGAACGAATCCGCTCAGCCCAATCTGATTAACAAAGCCGGCTTGCCCGCGATTCCGTTCCGAACCGACGCGCCGGCCGATAATTGACGCGTTATATTGTCCTGCATATAAGGACGTGCGGCATCCATGACGACCCCGCGCCATCCATTTTCACGAAGCGCGACCTCCTCCAGCAGCAGGCCCGCGCCATGACTCCCCTCTGGCCGGCGCTTTGGTTGTCGCTGCGCATCGCTTTTATCGCGACCCTACTGACCGTTCTCATCGGCGTGCCGCTGGCGATGGTCATGTCCCGGCGAACCTTCTCCGGCAAGGGATTGATCGAAGGGCTCATCATGATGCCCCTGGTTCTGCCGCCGACGGTCGTCGGTTACTGCATCATCATGCTGCTCGGCGCGCGCGGATTGCTCGGCCAATGGTTTCATGAGTGGTTCGACTACTCAATGATCTTTCGCATCGAGGGCGCGGTGCTTGCCGCCGCCATCGTCGCGCTGCCGATGCTGTACATCCCCGCCAAGGCTGCGTTTGCTTCGGTCGATCACGATCTTGAAGACCTGGCGCGATGCCTGGGCGCCAGCCGCTTTCAATTATTCTGGCATGTGAGTATTCCGCTCGCCCGGCGGGGATTGGTCAGCGGCATATTGCTGGCGTTTGCGAGGTCGCTCGGTGAATTCGGCGCGACGATCATGGTCTTTGGCTGGCAACCGAATCGCATTACGTTGCCGATTTCGATCTATGCGGATTTCGAGCAGAACCAGCTTGACCACGCCGGCGGTGCGGTGATTGCTTTATCCATTCTGTCGCTGGCGCTGGTGATGGCGTACAACAGCTCTTCGACGAGCCGCCCATGACGCAATTTGCCTAATGATGACGGCGCAAGCCCATCGCAGCCGCCATCATTATCCCCATGCAAAGCATCGAAGGCTCGGGAACAAGCACGGTGAAGTTACTCGTGCCGCTGGCGAAGTCGGCACGGACTTAATAGCTTTCTTCCGCGAGAACGACATGTCCCTTAAAGCAGCGATAGATGACTGCCGTGTATCCGATGACCAGGGGCATGCCGACCAGCGCGATGATGAACATGGTCTGAAGCGTCAACTGGCTTGAGCTGCTGTTGTAGATTGTCAAGCTATTTGCAGCCCCGGGTTTTGCAGGCAAAAGTATCGGAAACAAGGTCACTGCCGAGGCAGCCACAAGCAAGCCCACAGCCAACGACGATGCGCAAAACGCCATTCGATAACTGGGAACCGGGCTGAACAATATCATTCCGATCGCCAGCAGAGATGCCGCAAGGGGCAATGCGATCATTCCAAAAACAGCGGGACGTTCGGTGACGAAAGACATGCGTTCGGGCGCGACATACCACGTGGCCGCACCGGCGACGGCGGGAAGGATCAGCACCGCCGGCCACAATCGTTTGACGACGCGAACAATCCTGCGCCGATACTCGCCGGACGTCTTGTTGCAAAGATAGATTCCGCCATGAAGCGTAAACAGTAAAACCGTGAATACACCGATCAGAACCGAATACGGATTGAGCAGGCTCAGAAAAGTGCCGGTGAAATCGCCCTTTTCATTAAGAGGAACTCCGTGAACAACATTGCCCAAGGCAACGCCAAGCAATACCGGCGGAAGGAAACTGCCCACGACAAACGCGATATCCCAGAAACTTCGCCACGCGGGCGAATCCACTTTCCCGCGAAATTCCATCGATACGGCGCGAAAGATCAGCGCCATCAGCAGAAGCATTAACGCCAGATAAAAACCACTGAAGACGGCGGCATAAACAGGCGGAAACGCCGCGAACAGCGCTCCGCCGCCCGTCAGGAGCCAGACCTCGTTGCCATCCCACACCGGGGCAATGGAGTTGATGGAGATTCGACGCTCATTTTCGCCGCGCGAGAGCAAATGCAATATTCCCACGCCAAAATCAAAGCCGTCGAGAATCGCATATCCGCCAAGCAGGACAAAAATGAGGATGAACCAGATTGTTTGCAAAAGCATTTTATACTTCTCGCGTTAAGCGATGGACAATGTCTGTCTGTCCGATGAAGCAGGAATATCGCCGCCCGTTTCGTTCGGAGGCCCGTGTTGGATCTTTTTCACAAGGAGAAATACGTAAAGTGCGCCGAGCATCAGGTAGAGCAATCCGAACATGACGATTGAAAAGAGAACTTCACCGGCGCCGACAGTTGCGCTGAATGCGTCGGCCGTGCGCGTCAGGCCGTAGACGATCCATGGCTGCCTTCCGACCTCCGCAGCCATCCATCCCAGTTGACAGGCTGCAAGCGGCAACGGAATTGAGCAGACGAGGATCAAAAGGAATTTCCGGCTTGTCCAAAGCGAACCATTTTTCCATTTCCAATTCGCGAGCATCATCAGGGCGATGAAATAGGTGCCCAACAGAACCATGTTATGGAAGGAGACAAACGTCAACCAAAGCGGGGGAACGTTTTCGGTTGGAAACTCATTAATCCCGCGGATCGGCGCCTTCATGTCTCCAAACGCCAGGAGGCTGAGAATGCCGGGCACTTCAAACCGGGCTTTCAGTTCCGGAGGCCTGGTAAATGGAATCGCGAACACGACCAGCGGCGCCGCGTTTTGGCTTGAATAAAGTCCCTCGATGGCGGCAAATTTTTCCGGTTGAGTGCGGGCGACCTGCCTTGCGTGCTCGTGGCCGAAGGGAAATGCAACCAACACGCTGGAAATCAAGCCAACGACCAAAGCGATTTTCAGTGCTCGTCTGGCCAATTCATCCCGTGAATCTCGGCGCAGCAGACACGCCGCAATGCCCGCCATGAAGAATGAGCCGCATACGATTGCAGCCGTGACCGTGTGAAGAAATCTGGGCAAGGTTGACGGGTTGAAAATCGCCTGGGCGAAGCTGGTCAGTTCCGCCCTGCCGTCGCGAACGACAAAACCCGCCGGAGTCTGCATCCAAGAGTCGGCGACTAGGATCCAGAACGCGGAGAGGGTTGAACCGATCGCCACCATGACGATAGAGGTCAGATGCACGCCCTTGGATACTTTTTTGCGGCCGAACAAATACAGGCCGAGAAATCCAGACTCCAGGAAGAACGCGAGCACGCCTTCCGCCGCCAGTGGAGCGCCAAATATGTCGCCTACAAACTTGCTATAACGAGCCCA
>DASZXJ010000134.1:0-7572 GCA_035545895.1 Tepidisphaeraceae bacterium
GGGGCGCGGCGCTATCTTGCATCTCATCAGTTACCCTGTGGCACTCGTGTCAGTCGATCATGTTCGTGCCGGGGGGCGCGGCAGCCGCACTCGCAACATGTGGTTTTGACGGCGTTTATACGCCGCCAAACGAGCATTGACGAAATTGTTGCGGTTCTCGCGGCTCATATCTGACATCGGCCGCAGGTAAGTGCAGGCCGGCAAAGGCCCGCGAGCGTTCCTCAAGGCCCCCTTCATCACCGGCGCACTCGCCCCGCCGACTCGATTGTCAAAGATCAACTCGCTGTGCGTCACCATCGCCTCGGCCGGGTTTCCCCGACTTCGTATTGCTTTATCGGCGTATCGCCTTGGGCTCAACGGCTGTTGACACTCACACACAGCATTTGTACGCGCCCGCCGGACTTGCCTATAGCCGTGTCCGGGGATGCCGAAGCACTAGCGCAACATGATAATTATATTGAAAAGCCGCCGAATTACCAAGGCACTTGGACGGCCGCAATTTCCGGAAGGCCATGCAGCTTCCGAAGGCGCTTATTGAGATCAGGATCAATCGAAGCATAAGCAGAATCTCTATGAGCCTTCTTTGCCTGACCGACTGGATAAGCGCTTAGGGCGTCATTATCGAGATAGAAGCGGCGTTGGAGGTTGCGTGCGGCGTTATAGTCAGAGTTGCAAGTGAACGGAGCGTCAGCGTGTTTGCTGTCCTTTGCCGGGCATTTCGGACATGCGAAAAGCGAATCGGTCGGACCAAAATGAATCACGGGCGATGCACGTTCTCCTCGATTCTCTGCTTCACGGCGAATGGAATAGCGTCGGCCGAGTGAGCCGCAAACGTGACACACCTGACTGGTGCCTACGGGACTGACTTCAAAAACCTTGAGACCAACATCGTTAGCAAGCTGCTTGACACGATCGACAAGTTGACCTCGGTTAAACTCGATCAGAGCAGAGTTGATCCCGCGCTCCTTTTCCGCATCCGGTAGAAGATTTGCAAGATTCTCCAGGATCAAAATATCTGCACGCGGATATGGATTTCCGTCCTTCTTGTTGATATCGCCCTTAGCATTGAGTGCTAGATTGATGATCGCACGCGCGGCTTTCTTGAAGCGGTCGTCCGCCATGCCGTCGATATGTTGCTGTAGCTCCATGTGAGAGGTTTCGCCCATAATCGGATCACCGCGTTGGCCGCGGCGCCGGCGCAAAGTCTTCTTGTGTTTTGCAATCGCTGAAAGGTTGGGCGAACCGGTTTCGGCGGAATCAAGGTGTATGTTTCGGGAACGGAGAAGTTCGATCCGCCTTTCGTCCCTATGCCACCGCGCGAGCGTCGCAAACCCTACATGCCGAATCCCTATGTCAACCGCCATCGAGACAAGGCCATCAGGCACTTTTCGGCCTTTGAACTTCGATTTTCCCTTTGCGTTCTTCTCCTCAGAAAACTCATTTTTCGTCTCTCTTGCCCGGTCGCTCAATGGCAAGCTCTTAATGTCGCAGGTGAATACAAGAAAAGCCGCGCTCGGCGAACCGTCTGCCCGAACATCGAATATGAGCTTGATTCCGCCAATAGTTGCGGGCCGATCAATATTCAATTGCCGATCGCGCCAGACAAAAGCGGCCTTGTCAACTTCTTGGCCTTTGCTCTTGCCTCTCTTCGATTTTGACCTAACGACAGTCTTTTGAAAATCACATAGTCGAGGATCAGCCTTAAAGCGAACAGTGGTTGGCGCGCTGGGAAACTTATCTCCGTTTTTTTCCCCTGTCAGCAAAATCAATGACACTGAACCCATTTGGTTTGGAGTGGTTGGAATTTGCAGATCACTCCATCCCGATGGGTTGGTCTGAGGTGCATTGAAGACAAACCATCGAGGATGCAACGTCGGATGGGGTTCAGTAAAGGTAGGTCGATGCTTGAAGCCGTCAGGATTGCGCTTCGGCCGGCCGCGACGAACAAACTTCTTTTCATATTGGCCGTGGAGTTTGTCGAGCTCGCGCAGTGACTCATTGATTTTCCAGAACTCCTCCGCCTCCACAGAGCGCCGTTTACGCGGCCGAGCCTTCTGAACTCGTTTCAACGCAGCTTCATCGAGATTGTTTACCTTCGCTTCGCCACCCCGCCATGCGGCGAGCTGTGGAGTAGACCGCAGAAAATCCAGATATTTGTGCCAGCGCCCGCGCCGCTGGCGAATCTTGCCACCAACTGACTTTTCAAATTCGTCAAACAGTGGCTTGACCGCTAGATATTGGCGTTGCTGCTCACCAGCCTCCCACTCGGCCTTTTCCTTGAGCCATTTGTCATGTTCCTGGTGCCATATTTTTATCAGTTCATCGTGGCCTGAAATGATTGCGACTGATTCACGACTAATCATCTGCCGAATGCAGCCGGGTAGATCACCGTGTAATTTGTCTTTATCAAAAACCAGTTGTTGTTTCTTTGACAACTCAATTGCCTGGCTCATCCAATCAGTAAACGCGATTTCTCGAACTGAGCCATCCGGTGATTTTATCTCCATGGACTTGTATCGCTGTGGTGTTGAGCATTTCCACGGCTTGTCAGGCAAGCTAATGGCATTGAGAAAATATTCAGCCTGCTGAGAACTGTAATTGGTAATGTAGAGTCCGATGTCTTTGTAGATACGACGGAGTTCTTCAGTCGTTCCCACTTCCCCGCGGCGCATTTTAAAAAGAATGCCAATAATTGGCAGCAACCGCTGATTGAAAACCGTATGCGTGCGCCAAAGTTGATTGAGCGTGGCTTTGTCGCAGACAATTCGAGCTTTGATCGCGCGGACCGACATGATCAGGCACTATATCACAAGCACTCCCGTTTCCGCTTTAGGCAGGCTCGAACCCAACACCGTAGCGGCTTCGCGGGCTTCTTCCTCGTTGGGGCCGAGATCGACGATCACGCATTGATCTTCCTTGAGGTTCATCACCTCCTCAAGTTGACCCTGCATGCGCACGCGATCGATTTCTTTCAGGACGCAGAAAAAGACAGAGTATTGCCACCATTCGCCATGGCCGTTCATGATCTTGAAGACTTTTCGCCAGCGCTTTTGATTGGAAATGTCATAGAAGACGATGTAGCAGCGGCGCATATCTTCTCCTCAACGCGTTGTCAGAAATGCCAATGTCGGCACTTCTCCAAGCAACCAAGCGGCGATCATTCTGGCGTGGAGCATCACCATTCGGCGGTAAGAAAGCTTGTAACCAAAAATCGGGTGGGTCACTTCGGTTTCCATACGCCGGCTCCAGGCGCCGAAAAAGGCGCGCCGTCCCGAATCGGTCATGGCACAGCCGGCGGCGGTGCGGAGGAAATGACCTTCGGTCAGTTCGCCGCGATTGAAACTGGAGACGGCGACGGAATCGGCGATCAACGGACGGAAGGGTTCCATCAAATCCAGCGCCAGCGCGGGTCGGCCAGATCGCCGACCGCCGCGCCCGCGGCGGATGGATGCACGTTCCATCAAATCCAGCGCCAGCGCGGGTCGGCCAGGGCGACACGTATGGAACGCACCCAGCGTCGGTTCCAAACGTGCCAATCGCAGTGCGCTGACGCATTCGTGCGCGAGCATGGTGTACGCGAACGAAAGCACCGCATTGATCGGATCGGGCGGCGGTCGGCGCTGGCGGCCATTGGCGTCGAATTCATTGGCAATCGGTGTTTTGAACATGCCGGAGAAATGCTCGAAATAGATGGCGCCCGCTTGGCCTTCATGACCCCGCATCACATCGAGGCACATAGCATTCCGCGCGGCTTCCGCCTGCGTTAAAAGGTCTTCCATCGCGATGTCCGGCATTGAGGAATGATTGCGCTGAAGCAGAACACGCTGGTTGATGATCTTGGCGGAGATGAGCGCGCGGGCCAGTTCCAGGCATCGATCGGGTTGGTCAAATATGCGGACTTGGGCGCGACGAACATCGGCGCTGACGGAATCCAGCGGATCGACCATCGCCACCAAACGGCCAGAAGAGGACATGAACGCGACCGGCACGTTGCGATCGGCCAGGGCGTGCAGGGCTTGGGTGGAAACTTGCACACCGCCGAGAACGGCAAGGCTTTCCAGGCTGGCGATAGGGATCTTTCGACTTTCCTGCCCGTCTTTATCGGTGATTTTCAGCGCCAGCCCGCTGATGCCGATGCGCGTGCCGTCTTGCTGCGCGACAACATGAAGGGCATCGTCGCGTGTCGGCCAAATGCGGCGCGGGCTTGGCGATTCTTCGCACACCCGCTGCTGGTTGACTTCATCGGGCAGGCAGATCGGTTGCAGCGAACAGCGAAGGCAGCGCGGATCATTCACTAACGGGAGCGGTCGTTTCTTCGTCGCGGCGGTTTCCTTTGCAGCGCGCAACGTACTCAATGCTTCTTCCCGGAGCGTTGCATCGACGGGAATGCGCAATCGCAACTTCTCTGCCGCGTAATAGAGGATCGCTTCCGGCACCGTGTATCCAGCTTCTTCCAAAAGAATCGCCTGCAATCCGATTTGCACGCGATCTGTCGGCCACGGCTCCGCGCCGGGCGGCGCGGGATCGTTCTCACCGGGATCATCCGGCGGCGTCCAGAATGGATGACGAGGCCGGCCTTTGCGATATTCAACAGGAATGGCGACTGTTCCGTTGATCTCTGCCAAGTCTAATGTCGCGGTCAAACCAAGCGCTGCGCTGGTCAGTGTCAAACTCCGCGCGGTATGAGGGCGCGATTCATCAACTGCATCGCCGTTACCATTGCCATCAGAACTTTTGACCGCGCTGGGCCGATGAACGCGGCGATGCACCAGATTGCCTTGCTCTGTATCCGTATTGGGAAGATGAATCCCTTCAACCTCCATGAGATAGAACAGGCGCGGGCAGTAGGCGAATTCCGCCACGTTGCGCGCAGGCCAGAGGTATTCGTCCATAGCAGTCTCTGGAGGTGAAATAGCCCCGAACGTGGCCAGTGTAGCAGCGCTGCAACGGTAGGATCGCTCATCTCTATGTTGCTATCATAAGAAGCGATGTGATAAGTGCTAATTATATCGACTATGCGGTTTAACGCGGTGACAGTCATGCTGAATAGATCGGGTTAATGTCAGTTTCTCGGGCGGGCCGTGAGCTTTTGCTGAGGCGTATCTTGCCTAGCTCTGCAATGCCGCATATGCGCGGTCAGGATTCTAACGATCCGCTTGCGGGCTGCGCCGACGCGCTGTCTGGAGGAGCGATATCTGCTATTGATTCCTCGGGGGTGGAATCAGCCCATTGCGCCGCGAGGCTTTTGGTCGGCTTGACTCCCAGGTCCTTCAGCATTTCGGCCTGTCGAATGACATTGCCGCGTCCTTCGCTCAATTTCCTGCGCGCTTCATGGTAGCTCTGTTGTGCCTGGTCGATCCTCTTGCCTACTTCCTGCAAGTCGTTCACAAATCCGCCCAGTTTGTCGTAAAGTTCCGCGCCACGTTTCGAAATTTCTTGCGCGTTACGGCTTAGGTCTTCCTGGCGCCACAGATTCGCTACGGTGCGAATGACGAACAAGAGGGTGCTTGGACTGACAACCAGCACATTCTTGTTCCACCCGTCATGGAACAATTCCCCATCATTCGTCACCGCCAACATGAATGCGGGTTCGAGAGGAATAAACATCACCACGAAGTCCAACGACGCCAGGCCGTAAAGCGTCTGGTACTGCTTTTCGCACAAGCCTTTCATATGGGCCCGTGTTGAAGCGAGATGACGTTTGAGTGCATCGATTCGTTCTTGGTCACCATCCGCGGCCACAAATGCGCGGTAATCGGGCAGTGTCATTTTGGAGTCGATAACAAGATGACGATCGGCCGGAAGATGAATCACGATATCCGGTATGACGTATGACTGCCCATCTTCCGCCTTAACGCTACCTTGAACATGGTAATGTTGGCCACATACCAAGCCGGCCCTTTCAAGAACATCTTCCAGAATGATCTCGCCCCAATTACCTTGGGCTTTGCGGTCGCCCTTGAGCGCTAAGGTTAGATTCTGCGCGTCCTGGCTCAACTTATTGTTGAGTTCTGTCAGCATCTTGACCTGTTCGCCCAGTGCGCTGCGATCCTTGCTTTCATTCACATAAACTTCTTCAACTATCGTTTGGAAGGCTGTGATTTTCTCCTTGAGCGGATGGAGGAGTTGACCGATGTTGACCTGATTTTGCTCGGTAAATTTCTTGCCTGTCTGATCGAGAATTTCAGTGGCGAGCGCCTTGAATTGGTTACTCAGCTCCTCGCGTGCGTTGTTGAGCAGCGCGAGTTTCTCGGTGTTCTGATTCCGTTCTTGTTGAAGCGTACTGTTCAGTTCAGCGATCGTGGCTTGAAATCCGGCGTGTTCGCGTAATAAAGCATCGCGCGTCGCAGACATCTGCTGATACGCCGTATTTAGTGCAGTCAGTTGCGCTTCTTTAGCTGCAACATCGGCTCCGAAGCGCCCATTTGCTTCGCGCAAATCGGCTAACTCTGTTCGGAGTTTTGCGGTGGCATCTTCCTGTTCTTTTCGCCCGCTTTCTAGCTGGACGACCCGATTGGCGCGCTCTTCAAGTTGCGCGCATTCACGCCCTTGTTTGCCCAATTCGATCCGCAAACTCTCGGCAGCTGCTTCTGTATTTGCCAGGCGTTCTCGCGCCGAGATAAGCTCTTGTGATGCAGCCTTGAGTTGTTCCGTGAGTGAGGTGCGATCCACTTCGCCGGCGGATCGTCCACTCGCTTCCGCAAGTGCAATCTTGCCCCTCATGAAGAACCAGATGATCAATCCGCCGATCAGTATGCCGATGCCAAGAAAGCCATAATCCATGATCTGACCCCTTCCCTTGAATACAGATGAGACTAATCCGTGGGTGTCCAACGAGCAAAAGGAAGGTGCATCGGCGTCACTACCGCTGACATTAAGTGCGCTATTCCTTGTCTGTAAGTCTCTCGGGATTAGCAGACCGCCTACCTTCCCGCGCAAATTGGTTGGTTTGATTTATGTTCCAAGGTCGAGAGATATAGACTAAAAAGAGAAGGCAAGATTAAGGCCCGCACCGCGGGCATTGTAAGTGATGGTGGCATAGCGACTTGGAATGCACCACCCATCGGTTGCTGGTGCAAGGCAATCGGAAGCCTCGGTCGTTAAAGCATTTAAGATGCACCAGCCTCAAAATCAATTAAAAAGTTGAGCCAGTACCTTCCGAAGTGCGTTCGCCACATGCGCAAACAACGAATGCGCATTTGCTTGTCAACAGAGCGGACGCTGGGCGAATCGGGCGAGACTCCTGGCGATCCATCGGCGCTACTATGATGCGCACGATAGCGCATCATGGACTGAAAGCCATGCGCGAGGCGCGCCACATGCGCTCTTATCAAGACCGACAACGAACGCGTTTGATTTGTTGGATTCTTCCACCCTGAGGATAGCTTGACGCGCATTGTGACATACTTTTTGCGCGGTCAAGACGTGCACGAATTCCCGAAAGAGACAGAACCGAGCCCCTATCCTGCGCTCTGTTTTGCGCAAATATCGGCATGTTCAAAAGGTAAATCCAAAGCCGTTGGTGGACCTCCCGCCCCCACCTCATGGCTTCATTGTACGCGGCCAGTGCGG
>DASZXJ010000135.1:0-4936 GCA_035545895.1 Tepidisphaeraceae bacterium
TGCAACGGTCTCAATGAAGTTCCAACCAATTTTCCTGCCGCCATTACCACGGCGAGTGATTTACCAAAGAGTTGATCCACGCAACGAGGTGATGAATCGCCAGCACTACGACCGCAAACATAAAGCACCAGACTGCGACTGTATACAACGCGGCTGGGGTGCTCGATTGAAACATATCCAACCAGAACACGTCCAGCGCAAGGAGAATACCTGCGACCACCAGCGGCGCATCAGCGGGAATCAGCAAAACCAAAAACCATTTTGCCGATTCAGGATTGCTGGGTGGATTCGCGCTGGTCAGTCTGCTAATGACGGCAAGCCGCACTGCAGAAATATAAGCGGATAGAGCAACGACAAGCTGGAGAAATGAGAAATGCGTCATCCCAAGACCTCCCGAGGTGATGAATCTGGACTATGGTGGCTCGGCCTTTTGAAGCTTGCAATTCACCTATATAGGTGAGTCCGGAAACGGAGATGGAGAAATTTGGATTACTTTAAGAAGACAAGTGGAATCTGTGTCAATCTGATAAAGATCAGGGGCCAAGGGCGAAGATGAAGGATGAATTGGGAAGAAGATTGCGGATTTCGGATTTCGGATTGCGGAATGGAGGCCCAGGCAACCAGTAACAATAGCCAAGCAACAACCTGATTCATCGTGTGAATCGGTGTTCATCCGTGGTTAAAACTCTTCTCTGTCTTCGTGCTTACTTCGTTCCTTCGTGTCTTCGTGGCTCTGAATGGTCTGGCAACTATCCCAAATGACAAGGTGAAGGGCTGTCTGCTGCCGGCCACCCGCTATCTGCTACCTTTTCAGCGTGCCGCATTCCGGGCAGCGATCGGGTGTGGCGCGAAGGTCGTAGCCGCATGCCAGGCATCGGCCTTCAACGATTCGCTTCCATGTGCGATAAGCCTTGAGTAACCAGCAGATGGGAAGGATCGACGCGAATAGCCATAGTACCCAGAGCGGAATGAGCACTCTGTAATGGCCGACGCTTTTTTGATAATCAAATCCGCCCAGCGTTTCGCCGAAGACGCGAGGTGGTTTACTGTGTTCCCAAAACCAATATTGCTGTGCATATGTCCTATTCCCGCCCTCGAAGTAGGCCTCGCCCCAGGTCACGCCAACGCACCACACGGAGTTGCTGCTAAAGTGCCCAAATTCTTCCTCGGTCCCATTGCTGTGAAAGGATAGGAGAACCACCGCCACGCATAACACCAGCGACACCCCCGCCGCGAGATTGAACAGCCGCCGCCCCATGCCCATATCATAACATGCAGGGAGATTCGCCGAGCATTTGCCGATTTATTCATCCAGTCTGCGGAGACCGTTTGCGAGGCAGCGCATCCCTAGCCGAGCAGTCGTTAGTTCTTCAGAAAAGAATATATCTCACATCGCCCTTGCTGTGCTGTCGATACATTGTTAGTATATACTTACACTACTCATAGCCGAAAGGGGTGGCTTGATGAGACTTTCACTGATCGCTGCATGTTCCTTGGTTCTGCTGCTGGCGGGGTGTTTTGACTGGAAACACGACGTCAATTTGCATGGCGTGAACTTTCAGACGGCGCGCGTGGCCGAGAATGGGAAGGTCATTGGGACCATTGCCACAGATACCGTGATCAACGGACATCCCTGTCGCGCGGGATGGCTGCACCTGCACGCCAACGGCGCGGTGGCGGCATTCACCGCATCGCAGGATGTCGCCCTGCCGCGATTCACAATACCAGCGGGCACGTGGGTCATACAGGATGCCAATTCCAACGTGACCGTTTGCGCATTTCCGCGCAACGTCGAAATCCAGGGAAAGCTCTGCCGCGGCACCGGTGGACCGGAGGGCATGCAGGTCTCGTTTTATGCGAGCGGCGCACTGAAGCAATTCTTTGCACCGGAGCCTGTTCGCATCGATGGAATCCCCTGCCAGCGCGGCGGAAAAGGAATCCATCTGCATGAAAACGGCAAACTGCGCAGCGCCACGCTCAGCGAAGATGCGACCATCGATGGCAAGTTGTTCCATGCCGGCGATGAGATCCGCCTGAGCGAGGCTGGGCGCTTGAATTGATGGACCATCGAGGCGAGTGACATGCTGGAAGCGGAACAACCTCCTGGCCGATCTGCCTTTTCGCGCAATGACGTGATTACGCGAACCGGAGCGGCATCCGCAGCCGGTGTGGTTTAGGCCGTTTTGAGCGGTTGCATGATCCGGGGCTTTCCCGTTGCATGGGCGAGTCTGTCATGTTACTACTCCCGCCATGTCGATTCTGTCGGAAATCCTCGATTTCAACAGCGGCTTCGTCAAACGCAAGGAATATGAACCGTTTCGAACCGACGGCTTTCCTGACAAAAAGCTGGTCGTCATCACGTGCATGGATACGCGGCTGGTCGAATTGCTGCCGCGAGCGATGAACATTCGTAACGGCGATGCCAAGGTGATCAAAAACGCGGGCGCAATCGTCACGCACCCGTTTGGCAGCGTGATGCGCAGCTTGATCGTCGCGATTTATGAGCTGGGCGCAACCGAGGTCGCGGTCGTGGGGCATTATGGCTGCGGCATGACGAATATGAGCTGCGATCGCGTGCTTCAGAAGGCCATCGTACGCGGCGTTTCGAATTCGCTTCTTCAGACGCTGCAGCACGCGGGGATCGACCTGCAAAGCTGGCTGCGCGGATTCAAGTCGCCGGAGGAAGGCGTGCGACAAAGCGTCGAAATCATTCGACAACATCCATTGCTGCCGCAAGATGTTCCGGTTCATGGGTTGATGATTGACCCCGAGACTGGCCGGCTTGATCTTTTGAGCGATGGTTATGCCGCCATCGGCACTTCGCCCGCAAAATTGGGTTGACCCACGACGATGCCCGACAATTCATCCCTGATTATTCTTGGAATCGACGCCGGCGACCCCGAATTGATCCAGCAATTCATTGCGGAAGGATATTTGCCGGCGATCCGTTCGATCATGGAGCGCGGCTGGCATGCGCGAACCGGCGGACCGGAACTGTTTGCCGAGCACGGCGTGTGGGCGAGCATCTTCAGCGGGCAAACGCGCGACCAGATGGGGTATTACTATTTTCGGCAGCTTAAACCGGGAACGTATGACATCGTGCCGGTGAGCGGGATGGACATCACCGCCCCGCCGTTTTGGAAAGCGATGGCGGGCGGCAATCTCAAAGCAGCCATCATTGATGTGCCGGATGCGTATCCAGTTAAAGGAGTCCCCGGCGCACAGTTGTCCAATTGGGCGATTCATTTGGGGTGGGTGTCGAACGATCCGGCATTTGCACCGTATGCCGAGCCGCAAAGCCTGCTGAACGAAGCGCGAATCGTTTTCGGCGAGCGACATCTCATCACCGAAAACAGCAAAGCCAGCGTTGAACAGGACAAGGAATTATTCAAACAACTACTGGCACAGGTCGAAAAGAAGGGGAAATTGTGCCGTCATATCCTTGCGAAGGATCGATACGACCTGATTTTTGCTGTCTTTCACGAGGCCCATACATCGGCTCATCAGTTTTGGAAGTATCAATCCCAGGCGCAAGGCACGAACGATGCTCGCGATGATGCAACGCTTCGAAACGCAATTCGGGATATTTACATTGCGATTGACAGAGAGTTTGGACGAATCCTTGCCGGTGCGCCGGCAAATGCCAATGTGTTCATCGTTGGCTCGGTCGGGCTGAAGGACTACTACCCCACCGCGGGTCTGGCAGAGAAGGCGCTGCGGCTGCTGGGTTACCAGCATTCACCGCCACCGGGGAAGGTTTCGTTCAAGCCGATGGATCTGGCGCGCCGAATCCTGCCGGAATCGGTTCGCATTGCCCTGAGCAAACGCCTGTCGCGCGAAGCCCGCGAAAGGATCGTGGCTGAGCAGTTTCGCGCCAATATCGATTGGTCCAGGACAACGGCCTTTGCAATTCCTACGTTTTACAAAACGCTCATTCGCATCAATCTTCGCGGGCGTGAGCCGCAAGGCATTGTCGAGCCGGGCAAAGAGTACCTTGAATTGCTTGGGCGCATTGAAGCGGATTTCCGCAGTCTGATCGACCCTCGAACGGGCAAGTCAGCGATCAGTGATGTGCAGCGGGCGATTGATGTATTTGGCAAAACTCCGCCTGCGGTTTTGCCGGATTTGCTTATTGAGTGGAAGGCACCGCATTTTCTTGAGCGGGTCGTCCATCCAAAGGGGGAGATTCGACAGAACAAGCCGGAATGGTATCGGCCGAGCGATCACACGCAGCACGGATTCATCGCCGCTGCCGGGCCGGCTTTTAGCGAACGAGGCGTTCAAAATGACGTGTTGATTCCCGATCTGGCACCGACATTTCTGTCGCTGTTGAATCTTCCCATTCCATCAGACCTGCAAGGCCGGCCATTATTTAGCGCCCGATAAGGCTAGCGTTCTTTGCCGTTATATTTTTCCCAAAAGAACCCGAGTGCATTGGCGGCTTGGGAAATCCATAGGAGGATCGTGATTTCGCCGGCACTGGCCAATCCGCATTTGTATGGATATGCGAGCAGGTTCCAGTAGAAGGACATGGGTTCGACGCGAAGTGGCTGCTGGCCGCGCGTGGCGCGAAGTTGATGAAACCGAAACGCACCCCGTCCATAGTGAAAGTGTTGTCGCCAATATTTGGTGAATGTCAGATGATGCGCATGTTCGATGACCGCATCGGCTGAATAAGCCATTTGTTTTCCCGAGTTGATCCATCGCTCGCAGAATTCGCGATCCTCCGCTGCGGCGCGACGATAGCGCGTATCAAATCCGCCGTTTTCGAGAAAGAGGATGCGTGAAAGTGCAAAATTATTGCTTGTGAAAAACGTCGCTTGCCGTGGATCGCGATTGTAATACTCGTAAAGATAAGAAACCAGGTTCTGGCTGGCGGTGGCGTATACATCATCATGCAACACATTGGCGACGGGCCCGCCAACCAGCGCTGGAG
>DASZXJ010000136.1:0-30640 GCA_035545895.1 Tepidisphaeraceae bacterium
TCGAGCAGTCGATCATCTGGCCGATCGCGCAGCTATTGAGACTTCGGGGGTTATGTTTGATTCCCGCTGCCGCTGTGGTGCGCGATGGGTGGGGCGCCTTGCTGCTGGCCAACTTCAATCTGGAACCTGAATTGACCGCGATGATCCACGCGGGCTGGCGGGTGTTGGGACAGAACTGGGTGGCGATTCGGCAGGATCGCGATCAGATGATGATGCTTCACATGCCCGGCCGGGTAAATCGCAACGGCCAACCAGTCGATCTGACATCCGAGTTCTGCGGGAGCAGCGCTTCCGTCGCCAACTGCGATGCGATCCTGCTTGCCATTCCGGGCAGACGTCCCACCGCCGACGTGCGGCGGATCAGTCCGACCAATGCGCCCGCTTCGTTGCGACGCGCCTGGCCTATCGCGGAACTTCATCCGCACCGGCGCCAGGGACAATGGCCGGCCCGACTGGCGCATCGATGCAACATCTTCGACATCCAACTGTCACGCAATCCCAGGGAAATCCTCGGCCTGCTGGACCTGGCCCGATACCATCGGACTGCACATCATCCGGTCGGTGAATTGATCGTCGCTTGATCCCCCTCAGGCAACTCCACCGCGAAATCGCGTCATGCGCGAAGACCAGTGGCCAGTATCGGATGGGTCGGCTATTCTTAGCTGGCCACCATGACTATTTCCATCATCGATTACGGCATGGCAAACCTGCGCTCGGTCCAGAAAGGATTCGAGCACGTGGGCGCTTCCGCGCAAATCATCTCCAAGCCTCAGGAAATTGAAAAGGCCGACAAAATCGTTCTGCCCGGCGTGGGAGCATTCGCCGATGCCGTTCGCACATTGCGCGAGCAAAACCTGGCGGGGCCGATCGTCCAGCACATCGATAAAGGCAAGCCGTTTCTCGGCATTTGCCTGGGATTGCAGATGCTCTTCGATACCGGTTACGAGGACGGCACACACCAGGGGCTTGGCGTGTTACGCGGCGCCTGCGTACGCTTTGATGTCGATCAAACCATGGCCCTGAAAGTGCCGCACATGGGATGGAACCAGTTGCAGATCAAACGCCCGTCACCCATCGTGCGCAATCTGCCGGCCGGGTGCAGCGTCTATTTCGTCCACAGCTATCACGTGGTTCCGCAGGATGAATCGATCGTCGCGACAACTACCGACTATGGCCGGCCGTTTGTCAGCAGCATCTGGCGCGACAATCTGATGGCAACGCAGTTTCACCCTGAGAAAAGTCAGAAGGTAGGAATGCAAATCCTAGAAAATTTCGCCAGGCTTTAGGTTGCGACCCCTTGGACGCGAACGAGGTGAAAGTCTCAATCGTCGTTGATGATCTGCTTGTTGGCGTTGTTGACGCTTTTCACGATGAGCCCGCTTGCCAATCCCAGCGTGATAAGAAATCCGCCGAGCATCAAGTAGACGCTGAGATTAAATCCACTTGGCACCATGCCGGCGCGTTCGGCTTCGCTGTGTGGGATCGAATCCTTGCACATGGGGCACGCCATCGTCAAAGCGGCAGGCAAAAGGATCATGGCGAGCGTTGCGACGAAGACCAGTTTCTTGTTCATACTTAGCCCTTGGACGGAAACAAATGATACAGCATCCAATACACCATTACACCCGTAATGGAGACATAAATCCAGACCGCCAGCGTTGGCTTGGCGATTTTTTTGTGGGCTTCCCATCGCCAGTGATAGGCCCGCCACACCGTCATCAATATCGGCGGAAGCATGCCGATCGCTAATAAAACGTGGGATGCGAGCAATATTAGGTAAAAGGTGCGCAGCGGACTCGGTTTAAGCCCTATCGTCCGGTCGCCATAAGCAAACTGCGAATAAAGATAGCACGCCAGAAAAATTGCCGAAACGACCAGTGCCGAGATCATCAATGTAACATGCGCCCGAACTTTTTGCCGGCGGATCATCACGTAGCCTGCGATCAGCAAAATGGCGCACGAGCCGTTGAGTGTCGCGTTGATGGCTGCCAGAAGTTCTTTGCCGTTCACCTGAACCGTCCCCATCCCTATTGCCGGGCGAGTTGCTGAGCATCGGTTGCCAGCTTCTTCATCGCATCGTCGTCGTTGGTGTCATAATACCCGCGCACGCGGTTCATCCGGTCGATCAACAGAACCTTTTGCGTGTGAATGATCGGCTGGCCTTCCGATGCCGGTGCCGCCTGAAGCTTGAACCCGTTCACCGCCAGATCAAACATTCCCTGTTTTTCGCCGGTGAGAAACATCCATCGTGATTCATCGGCGCCGAGCTTGCTTGCATACTCCTTCAAGATGGCCGGCGTGTCATGTTCCGGGTCGATGCTGAATTCGACGATTTTCACATCGGGCAATTTCACCGACTTTTGAAGTTGCGCCATTCGCGCGCTCATCATCGGGCAGACGCCGGGGCACTGCGAAAAGAACACCGTCGCCACCCATACATTGCCGCGAAGATCGGCATCGGTCACTTTCTTGCCGTTCTGGTCGGTCAATGAAAAACTCGGCGCGTCCCAGAGAATATCCAGCGTCTGCGAGTCGCCACCCAACTGGCGATGCGCCAGCACGCCCGTGCCCACCAGCGCGATCATGCCCAGCACAGTCATTCCCCAGAGCACAATCCATGTCAACTTCTTCTGATTCGGTTTCATAGCTCCGCTCATCTTACACTGGTTTTCAATTTCATCATCACCGGATGATGGTCGCTGGCCATTGCCGTGAATCCATTCGAAAAGACCTGAACCGGCCCGATTCGATCCTTCAGCGACCGGGTGACCAGGATTTGATCGATAAACGAACGATATTCGGTACGTTCATACCCAAAATAACTGATTTGCCCAGCCTCGATCAGAGGCCGGGTTGCCAGGATGAACCCATCCTGAGGCGGCCCGACGAGCAGGGAGATCGCATCGCCGCCCGCTTCCTGTTCGAAAGGCTGATACCACAATTCATCGTTCATGTCACCCATGAACACCACATCCGCCGGGCCGGTCTTTTCCAGCTCCTTGATGATCTCGTGGGTTCGCTTGGCTTCGCGATTGCGCCATTTGCTGACATCCATGCTGTTGCCGCTTTTGCTTTTTTGATGATTCGTGCCGACCCAGAACCGGTAACCGCCCGGCGCCTGGATGAGCAAAAACGCAGGCCCTCGCGCAAACAGCTTGTCGCCGCGCTCGTTGGCGACCGGGTCCTTCTCCTGAAAATACTGGTCCCGCCGCTGAATGATGTCAAACCCCGGCTTGAGCAGCATCTCAACATATTGTTCCCGATCAGAGTTGCCGGCAAAGACGATTACCGTCTGATATCGATCCCCCAGCCAGTGGTGCGCGAAATATTCGAGATTGGCCTGGCTGCAACCCTCCTGAATCGCCAGGATATCCGGGCTGAACTTCGGATCGAGAATCACCTGCGAGATCGCCCAGTTGTCCTTGTCCTCATGCGCGCGTTCAGCGGCAAGCAGGTCCTTGACCGCCTGCGTATTGGGCAGCGGGCTCGGCTTGGGGGCTGCCAGTTCCTTGGCGGCAAAGTGATGCTGGAAATATTCGATGTTGTAGGTGCCGAGCGTGATCTCCTGCGCCCCGGCACTGACTCCACAAAGCAGCAGCACGATGACAAGCAGACTCGATTTCATGACATCACCCTCGCCAGCCCTCGTTTCATCACAAACCGATTTGACGTCGTCGAGTTTCATTTGTCCAGTTACACACAAAGATTTTGCAAAAGAGGATCAGATTGAGGATTGTATTTGTTCCTGTCGGGCATGCGAATCAATGAGCAAACACATTGAAATTACACGGCAGCAACTCCAGGACCGCGGGGAATACGCAGATGCGCAAAGATTCAGCGCATTTCATCGACCAATCCGCTTGTCTGACTCGTCACATGGCGCGCAATTCCGTGCAGTTTCATGGAGCCTACAGACAAGAGTTTGATCCACAGATTTCACAGATGACACAGATTAGGAAAATGAAGGGGGAAAAAGAGGATCGGTTGAAAGATCGTGGGACTTGAATTGTGGAGTGAAATTCATCTCCAGTTGATCGGGTCCCCGGGCAAAGCCCGGGGCTTTAGCCCCGGGGCTGTGGGCATTTCGGATTTTGGATTGCGGATTGTGGAATTGGAGTTGCGCGACATGAGTTCGCATGGCGCAACAAAGGAGCCGCGGGTCACTGGATCTTCGTCATTCTGATTTGATCATTCGTCATTGGGATTTTGTTGGTCATTGGGACTTGGCCATTGACCATTTAATCATTTAATCCCAGTTTCCCCGCCACCCCCCGCCACTGGTTGCCTAGCGAACGATGCGGTATCCCACCGTACCTCCTACGGGGAAGATCGCAGCATTCGCCTCCGTTGAAGGCCGCAGCGCAGCCGAGGTTTTGATGGTCTTATGACTCGCGATTACACTTGCATTTCAACTTCACGGAGATTCGCGAATGGCCAAGCCGTTGATCAATGTGTGTTTGATCGGTCAGAAGTTCATGGGCCGAACCCATAGCAATGCGCTATTAAAAGTCGGCAAATTCTTCGATGTTCCGGTTGAACCGGTCATGCACACGATCTGTGGCCGAAACAAGGCGGAACTGGACGAGTTCAAGACCCGCTGGGGCTGGCAGAATTCGTGTTCGGACTGGCGAAAAGCGGTGGCTGACCGTGAGATTGGTCTGGTGGATGTCGGCACGCCGAACGATCTACACGCTGAGATGTCGATCGCAGCATTGGAAGCCGGCAAGCACGTGGCTTGTGAAAAGCCGTTGGCGGGAACATTGAGCGACGCCCGGCAGATGCGGGACGCCGCGCGGAAGGCGAAGAAGTGCAGGACATTCGTCTGGTACAACTATCGCCGGGTGCCTGCGGTGGCGCTGGCGCGCGAACTCGTCCAGGCCGGCCGGCTGGGGCGCATCTATCACATTCGCACGACCTATTTGCAGGACTGGGGCGGGCCGACCGTTCCGCTGCTCTGGCGATTTCAGAAAAAGCACGCCGGCTCGGGTGCTCATGGAGATCTGACCGCGCACATCGTGGATATGGCCCGCTTCATCAGTGGCGACGAAATCACCGAGGTATCGGGCGCGATCGCCGAAACGTTCATCAAGCAGCGAGCGATCGTCGATTCCGGCGCGACTGGTGGAATCACCGGCGGCAACTGGCGCAAGGGAAAAATGGGGAAAAGCGATGTCGATGATGCCGTGCTTTTCCTCGCAAAATTCAAGGCCGGCGCGATTGCGTCGTTCGAAGCATCCCGGCTGGCCACGGGAAATCAGAACCGCAACAGCATCGAAATCAACGGCGACAAGGGTTCGATTCGCTACAATTTCGAAGACATGAATTATCTCGAATTTTACGATGCCACCGCTGAACGCAAAGTGCAGGGCTGGACGAAAATCATGGTCACGCACGGCGGCGACCACCCGTACGTCGGCAACTGGTGGCCCGATGCGCATATCCTGGGTTATGAGCACGGTTTCATCAATCAACTGGCTGATATGTTGAACGTTCTGGGCGGCAAGAAACCGGTCATGCCGCTGCCCGATTTTGAAGATGCGTATAAAACGCAGCAGGTGCTGGAAGCCGCGATGATCAGCGCCGAGCAGCGCCGGCCGGTGGCGATTTCGGAAATGAAATGATCAAGGCCGCTTTCGGCTTAGCGCGACCGGCGATTCAGTGGTCGCGCTAAGCCGCAAGCGGCAGGAATCAAAGCGGCGCGGTTGTTTGGTTCCTTCGCGCTCATCGCGGCTTCGCGGTTATATTAAATCCACTATGTCCTGGACCACCCTCTGTGAATTTGAAGAACTCGAAGAAGGCCGGGGAAAATACGTCGAGATCGGCGGCTTTCAGCTCGCGGTTTTTTTGCAGGCCGACAAAGTTTATGTCCTGGACAACTATTGCCCTCACGCAGGCGGGAATCTGGCGGGGGGGATGATCGTCGATGGCTGCGCGGTTTGCCCGTGGCATCAATGGGCGTTCCGTCTGGAAAACGGCCAATTACGTGATGCACCCGGTGTAATCGTCACCACTTATCCCATCCGAGTGCACGGACATCAGGGCCGGCGACTTGTGCAAGCCGACCTGCCAGCGTATTAAGCTACACCGTGAACGAGCCGGAAATAAGCCTCATCGTCCCCACGCTCAACGAAGCGGACAATCTCCGCGAGTTGACCACTCGAATCGTGCAAGCCCTGCAGGGACGCACGTTTGAAATTCTGCTGGTCGATGACAACAGCAAGGACAGCACGCCTCAAATTTGCGAGGAATTGAGCAGGACTTATCCGCTGCATCTGCTGGTTCGTAAGATTCCCAAAGATGGGCTCGGCGGGGCGGTGCTGCACGGCATCGCGCAGGCGCGGGGAAAATACCTGGTGGTGATGGATGCCGATCTTCAGCATCCGCCCGAGAAATTGCCGGAACTGATTGCTCCGCTGGAGAAGGGCGAGGCCGAGTTCGCGCTGGGTTCGCGTCACGTGGCCGGTGGGAGCGTCGGCAAACGGTGGGGCGCGTTTCGCAAACTCAATTCCGACGTCGCCACGCTGCTGGCCAGACCGTTCGCGGGAAAAATCACCGATCCGATGTCCGGTTTTTTTGCGCTCAAGCGCGATACCTACAACCGCGCCCAGCGGCTGGCGCCGTTGGGCTATAAGATCGGCCTGGAACTGATGTGCAAATGTCGCGTGAGCAATGTGCGCGAGGTGCCCATCCATTTCGCCGAGCGGGCGCACGGGCAGTCCAAGCTAAGCATGCGCGAGCAGTTCAGATATCTGGAACATCTCAGCCGGCTTTACGATTTTTGCTATCCGCGACTGTCGCCGATCCTCAAATTTTTGATCGTCACGTTATTGAGCTGGATTGTGGGTCTTGGCGTATATCTTGCCGCCGTGAAGAGTGATGCAGGACCGGCCCTGTCACCTGTGATCGGCTATTTCGGCGCGATTTTCGTAACAGCCGTCTTTCATCGCCGCTACATCCGTTCGCAGCGCGAATTTCTGCTGACCACCAGGCCATGGGCGGAGTTTATGATGGTCGCCTTGGCGGAAATCGCGGTCTGCGCAATCGTTTCGATCTGGATCGTCAGGCGGGTGGATCGTGCGTCCGCCGCCGAACTCTTCATCATCAGCTTCGGCGCTGCAACATTCACCCGTTACGTGCTGCGTAAAGAGTTGATGCTCGATATTCGCGGTCTGCGGCGCGATCTTCGCAAGGAAGAACTCTCGTGAATGAGCCTCGCTCGTCGAACGGTGTGCCAAGTCTGGTCGCGATCGGCGTTTTCTCGGCTCTTTCGATTGCCGCAGCCATCACCTCGCAGGGATTTCTCGAAGCCGATGCGTGCACGCATTACATGTACGCCCGCTTTGCATTTCAGCATCCGTATTTTTTCATCGATATCTGGGCGAGGCCGGTTTGCACGTTCATTTATTCGATTCCCGCGGTGATGGCCGGTCGCGCCGGCACTCAATTCACATGCCTGCTTATTGCCATTGGCTGTGGGCTGGTCGCGTTTCGGATCGCTCAAAAGAGAAATTTCCGCTGGCCGGTGCTGGCGCTGATCTTTACGTTTGCCCAGCCTCTGCTGTTTTTGCATTCGTTCAATGAATTGACTGAACTCCCATTCGCGCTGCTTTTGGGGCTTGGCTTTCTTGCGTATGTCTCGCGCTGGTGGTGGGCCTTCGCGCTGGTCATCGGATTAACACCACTGAGCCGGCCTGAGGGATTCGGCTTTCTATTGCTTGGAGCGTTGGCACTGATCGCTCATCGCAGATGGATTTGGCTGCCGCTGCTTGCGTTGCCGCTGGTCGCCTGGGATGTTGCGGGTTGGATGGCATTTGGCGAGCCGGGCCATTGGTGGCGATGGCTGATCGACAACTGGCCGTTCTCCGCGATCAGCACGTATGAACGGGGGCCTTTCTATTATTTTGTGTCGCTGCTGCCGGTCTTTACCGGCCCGCTACTGCTGCCTTTTGCGTGCGTCGGTTTGTGGCTTTGTGTAAAGCCGCTTCGGATCGAGCGATTGAACGACCTGCTTTTAGCGGCCATTCCATTGTCCATGCTTTTCGGGCATTCACTTCTCTATGCAACCGGTCGCATGGCCAGCAATGGTGAGCCTCGCTATATGCTGATCGTCGCGCCATTCTGGGCGCTGCTCGCCGCGCGCGGGTGGGAATATACCTTTGCGAAATTGAATTGGCCTGAACCAATACGCTTGGCCGGCCTGGCCGCGATCCTGCCGATCATGGCCAACAATTATTACCGCGTCATTCCGTTGAAACTCACCGACGATTGGGTCCACGCGCGCGATGCGGCTCAGTGGTATCAGCATGCTTCGATCGCGAAGAATTATCCGCATTTCGTGACCGCGCATCAGGGCATCTATTATTTTCTGGGAACGATGGGCACGACCGACTGGCGTCGCGATGCGCTGGCCGTGCCCACGCCCGGCACGCTCATCGTTTGGGACCCCATGTACGCCATTTACAATTCAGACCAGCGGCGCGTCATTCATCTTGACGATCTCACCCAAAGCGGCTGGCTCGACATCACAGAAAAATGCCCAAAGTTTGGCCCGGACTGGCACGTCTTAATCTCACCAGGCGATGTACAAAACCGTCCCGCGGGCTCACTTCAGTGAGCTTGTTTTCAAATGCGCCAAAAACTCGACGTTTCCCTTGCTCCCCTGGATCGGGCTCTCAATAAAACCCAGAATTTCGAATTTCAAATTTGAAATTTCAGTTTTTACACGTTCCATGATTTCCGGAAGGTGTTCCTGCATCAACACTCCCTTGCGAAGTTGCGCAGGGGCGGCTTCGTAGTGGGGTTTGATCAGTGTAATCACCGAACCATTGTCCGCGAGCATTCGCATCGCGGCGGGCAGGATGATTCGCTGTTTTGTCCATGCCACGTCGATCGTAACGATCTGCATCGGTTCCGGCAGTTCCACGTGCATGGCGTTGGTTCGTTCCATCACGACGACGCGCGGATCGTTGCGAAGCTTCCAATCGAGGACTCCATAACCCGTATCAATCGCGAAGACCCTGGCAGCCCCTCGCTGCAGCAGGCAATCGACAAATCCGCCGGTATTGCTTCCTAAATCCGCGCAGGTTGCGTCGTGAACATCGATACTAAATTGCGAGAGCGCGTGATCCAGCTTCAACCCGCCTCGTGAAACAAAAGATCGTTCGCTTTCACGCATGATTGAAGTTTATCGAAAATCCATAAGAAGTTGCGACGATTTCAATCGCATCCGGCAAAATAGCCGGAACGGGAAATCTCTTGTGCTGTTTTCATCACTTTGCGTTTTGGCGGCTTGGGGCGACTTTTTCTGCGATCGCTTGTGATGCGCCACGGCACGCGATTCGGACGGAGCTGGCGCTGAGGCGGTCGAAGACTCGGCGCTCATTGCGGATGGGCCACCAGTCATAGAGGAAGATTTCCATCGGCCGCCACATCGAGACCCAGCCGCCGATGAGCAGGCTTTCGCGAAAGATCTCGGCCAAACCTCGTTCGGGGAAAAGCTCAACGACCCAGTCGCCCAGCAGAATTGAACCGGTCAGAAAGAGCACGCCGATGAGCAGGCTCGTACGCCCGCGACGAAGAAGCTGGCGAAGGCGCTGGCGACTCAGTTCCGAACGATGGCGGAAAAAGGTGTGAATGGCATCACGCAGGCGCGAGCCTTCTTCCGCGCCAACTCCAGGCTGGTCGAGATGAACGAGCAGGCCCAATGGCCGGTCGCCTTCAAGCTCGTTGGCCCAGCTAACGATGAATTCCTCGGCATCGGGGTCCAGATCCTTATCGAGGAACGGCGAAGGATCCATCGAATTAAAAAGCTGGCTGAGTTCGCGCACACGAACTTCGATGACATTGGTTTTGGGAGCGATTTCATCGCCAGCGCTGGTTTGTTGGTCGGGCAAGTGATACCTCGTGAATGGGGAGGATATCACACCGCCGGTTATTTCGCGCGAGTTGTCATTCGACCTGTCGCAATTGCAGGGTATCAATGACTTTGTCGTGGGCCAGCACGTTGGTGATGACGACCAGCCACGTGCCTTTGACGCACCAGTCGCGACGCTTGAGATAGGCGATGGCGTTGCGAATGGTCTGCTCCGGGTCGGCACTGAAGGGCATTAGGAATGGTTCCACGCCCCATGGGAGTAATAGTTGACGGAAAAGGGCTTCGTCGTCGGTGAAAGCGTAGATCGGCACGCCGACCGCGCGAAGGGCGGCGAGGGTATATGCGAGAAATCCGCTGCGCGTGAAAACGACGATGCCCGAAGTGCCGAGTTCCTGCGCCAACGCCGCCGCCGAGCGAAGCATCTTGGCCTTGGGTTCTTTCAGATCGATGATTTCATTGATGCCGCGTGTTTCGGTGGGCTCGATGGTCTTGACGATGTTTTTCATGACCTCGACGCATTCGAGCGGATACATGCCAGTGGTGGTTTCGCCGGAAAGCATGACAGCGTCCGCTCGCTCGCGTACGGCGGTCGAAATGTCCGAGATTTCTGCGCGAGTGGGCATGGGAGCCGAAATCATCGATTCGAGCAAGTGGGTGGCAATGATGACCGGCTTGCCCTCGGTGAGACACAGGTCCACGATGCGGGTTTGCACAAGGGGCAGGGTGTGATAGTCGATTTCGATGCCCAGGTCGCCGCGTGCGACCATGACGGCATCGGTGGCTTTGACGATGCTGCGGAGATTGCGTACGCCGCCCTGGTCTTCGATCTTGGCGATGATTCGCGCCTTGGAACCCAGGTGGTCGAGCAAGGCCCGCAGGACCATAATGTCGTCCGCCCGCCTGACGAAAGAGAGTGCAAAAAAATCAACGCCGGCAAGCACACCGACGCGGATATCGCGTTCATCCTTTTCGGTCAACGAAGGAAGGTTGACGTCCACTCCCGGCAGATTGATATGTCGTCGCGAGCCCAGTTTGCCGGGGGTAATGACCCGACAGCGGACATGAGTTGCATCTTTTTCGAGCACTTCAAGCCGGATCAACCCGCTATCGAGCAGGATGGTGTTTCCGACGCTTATATCATTGGGCAGGCCTGGGTAGTTGACGTCGATTCCTCGGATGCCGTCGCTGGGCGATTCGGTGTAAAACTCGAATATCTCATCGGGTTTGAGTTCAATCGGTTCTTTGACCATGCCGGTACGAATCTCCGGGCCTTTCACATCCATCATAACTGCGACATGCCGCTGGACTTCCGTAGAGACTTCTCGGATTCGCTTGACGAGCGAGGAAACCCATTCGCCCGAACCGTGGGCCATGTTCAGACGCATGACGTCCAGCCCGGCGAGGATCAACTGCCCGAGCTTCTCGCGGCTTTCGGTCGCGGGACCGACGGTGGCGACAATTTTGGTATGACGATAATAGCCCGGCATGGCGAAATCACCCAGCCAAAATCCGGCGGACGACACGCGAGCCGCCTATTCGCGCAGCATGACACGGCGTCATTAACTGACCGGAAAGACGGATCGCAAAACCGGTGCCGCAGCCGCGGAGTCAGTCGCGCAGCCATACCAGGCCAGGATTCGGACGCATTCGATTCGAATTCCGACCGTTCTGATTCCAATCCAATCAACAAATCCGACAGCCGCGGCAGACGAATCCCGTGTACAATTCAGATCCACCATCGAGAACGCCAGTTCAATGAACACAAATGAAGATTTTTGGTAAAGAGGAAATATATATCGTAATCACACTAATATTAATTAAATAGCCGGCCGGGCGGAGTTTGTGAAAAAGCGCGGAGTATCCGGCTGAATTGCCTATATTCACGCCCATCAATTCATAAAAATTTTTTACTTTTAAGGGAAATTTTGGGTTGACTGAGAGAGTCATCGTCCTATAACTCGACATCACGCGTTGCGGCAGTCCGCATCATTCCGGGCCGCGTCAGGAACGCAATTTGAGAAGCGGTTTGTTATTTGTTGCTGAATCAAGGTGCGCGAGGATGCGCTGAAGGCCCACAAGCCCAAGAGGGCGGCTCACAACCTTCATCGCTTCGTCTGAACATCCTCCTTCCTTTTCTCTCGATGAACCGCTAGTGGCCTGTGCCAGGGAGATTCAGCACAGGCAAGCAAATTAGTAACAAAATGTTGGCGTAACTCATGGGCTTCCGGTGCGCGTGCACCTCAATCATGAGTGTGGTCTTGTTTCGTCCCCCAGGGAGGTGGACGTTCAATTAGCTGCGGGCGAGCAGTGATGGTTCCTTCAATACTTTCAGAATATTTTGAGAGGAGAACAACATGAGTCGTAAATGCACCAAGGTAAATGGGCCGGGCCTTTTGGATCGCCTGGAATCGCGACAGTTGATGTCGCAAGTCAACGTCACCAGTTTCGGCGCCGTGCCGAACGATGGACGCGACGATCTGGCCGCTGTGAAGGCCGCGATGAACGCTTCCGCCAACGGCGACACCATTTATTTCCCCTCCGGAACCTACAACTTCTCCGATGAAATATTCCTGAAAGGCTCTCGAACCTACGCCGGAGCCGACCCCAACAACACCATTATCCAGTCGATGAACCTGGGCAAGCACACATTCCACGTGCAACAGGACAATACGACGATCAAGAATTTCACCATCCAGGGCAAGCCGATCATGATCGATACCGGCAGCGGCGCAATGGTGGCGGGACTGACGATCAACAACAACATCATTCGCAACACCGGCACTGGTAACATGAACAACGTGATTACCTTCACCACCGGATTGCGCAACAGCAGCATCACCAATAATAAATTTGACGGCGTAGGTCCCATGGGCATCTACGGTTACTACTGGGACGGCCTGACCATCGCCAACAATGACTTCCTCAATGGCGGGCAGGGCATTCACGTTGACGATCATGCCAACACCAGCAAAAACCTGACGATCGAACAGAATCTGTTC
Source organism: Tepidisphaeraceae bacterium (assembly GCA_035545895.1). Lineage (GTDB taxonomy): Bacteria > Planctomycetota > Phycisphaerae > Tepidisphaerales > Tepidisphaeraceae > DASZXJ01. The sequence continues at coordinate 12,874 of DASZXJ010000136.1, forward strand.
TCGGGCCTGCATCGAATGGGCGTGGAATACCAGGGGGGCGGCACCAACCTGGTCTTGCAGGACAACTGGTATGAAAAGCCGTCGATGACCAGCAATTTCAACGATAACAATGCCACATTTGCTTTTTCGATCGTGGCTGATCGTAGCAAGGGAACGATCGCGCGTCGAAACGTCATCTGGGCGCCCGAGCGACCGGACGGTGTGGGCGTGCGAATCGGTTTTGAAACCGGCGGCGACGGAACACTCGTCGAAAACAATTACGTCTACGGCATCAACCAGGTGCTGGCCAACACCGATGGGGCGGGTACGACTTCGGTCCTGGCGCAGAACAATTATTACTTTCAAGTTCTGCAGGGCCTGGTCGGTCGCGGACTCACCAGTATCAACAACGGACCACAAGTGAACTTGCAATGGCTTTATAATCGCGGCAAGGCGGGATTTAATCGGCGATTTACCGACCCGTCGAATCCCAACGGCGGCGTTTCGACGACCAATACGACGACCTCGACACCTTCGACTCCCTCAAGCACGCCAACTTCGACCGTGACGGTGCCGGCTCCAACTTCGTCGGGAACGACGTATCTGGGCGACATCAACTGGGCGTCGGCCACCAATGGCTGGGGCACGGCGGAAAAGAACAAGAGCAACGGCGAATCCGGCGCCGGCGACGGGCACGCCATCACCATCGGCGGCAAAGCCTATTCCAAGGGCCTGGGCGTCCATGCCAATTCCGAAATCGTTTACAACCTGAACAAGCAGTACACCACCTTCCAGTCCGATATTGGTGTGGATGACGAGGTGGGCAACAGCGGCAGCGTCGTATTTCAGGTCTATCTGGACAATGTGAAGGTTTTTGACAGCGGCAAGATGACTGGGTCGAGCGCCAATCAGTCGATCAACCTCAATGTCAGCGGAAAGACCACGATGAAACTCGTCGTTACCGATTCCGGCGACGGCAACAGCTATGACCACGGTGACTGGGCAAATGCAGCACTCATCGCTGGTTCGTCCACCACCGGCAGCACCACTGCAACGCCGTCAAATATCTCGACGTCTGCATCGACCAAATGGTTGAGCGATTTGGCTTGGAGCTATCAGGTGAACGGCTGGGGCACGGCCGAGAAAGATAAGAGCAACGGTGAAGCTGCTCTGGGCGACGGCAAGACGATTACGTTGAGGAATACGACCTACGCCAAAGGTTTGGGCACCAACGCTAATTCCGACATCCGTTACGCATTGGGCGGGAAATATACGAATTTCAGTTCAGATATCGGGATCGACAACGAAACCAACGGCAACGGCAGCGTGGTGTTCCGCGTCTACCTCGACGGCAAACTGGCCTACGACAGCGGCATTGTCCGAGGCAAGGATGCGATCAAGCAGATTTCGTTGAATGTCACCAATGTGCAGGAACTGCGGCTGGTCGTCGACAATTCGGGCGACGGCAACGCATACGACCATGCCGACTGGGCCGGGGCAAGAGTTTCCTAAACCGGGATCCTTGATGGGACTCGATCTGTAACATTGCGGGAGCCCACTGCTGCTGATGGAGTGGAAGAGGCGGCAGTGGCTCCCATTTTTCTGTCGCAAAGCCCATGGCTAAGCCATGGGCTTATTTTACGTCATTCGGTAAACGCCCGAAGGTGGCCGGAGATTGGAGACTTACCGCCGCTGGCGCGGGCGGTTTGCAGGGGGTTACGATGCTGGACGAGCATCCAACTGAGCAAGTCAGATTGATCGACCGCCATGGCCCAGCAGTCGTGGTTCATACCCGGAAATTCAGTGAGTTTGGCTCGGCCGCCGTGGTCATCGATGGCTTTGCACATGATTTGCGAGTTCTCGTGACTGACGAAGGGATCGCCCTCGGAAGCAAAGGCCCAGACGGGGGTTGAAGTCAGGTCATTGATCAGATCCGGCGCACGCATTCCGCTAATGGGGACAAAAGCGGCAAAACGGTCGCGGTGCCTGGCCCCGATTTCCCAGACGCCCAGCCCGCCATACGAAAGCCCAGCCAGGATGATCCGATCTGGGTCGATCATGTAATTCTGTTCGGCATCATCGAGTGCAGCCATGGCGAGGTGCTCGCGTTCGGTTCCCTGCCAAGTGCCGTTGGACTGCGGGAAGATCGTAATGAACGGCCACTGGTCGGGATTTCGCGCGATGATCGGCCCCAGTCCCGCCGAGAGAACATTGGTCCCGCCATTGCCTTCCTCAAACAAGCCATGCAGAAAAAGGATGGCTGGGTACATGCGATAGGGGTTGTAATGAGGCGGAACAAACACCCAGACGGGCTTGGCCACGCCATCGACGACGACCGTTCGTTGGACAAATCCGGTTTTCTGAGGGAAATGGCCGGTCGAATTTGCAACGGACGAACCGGACTGGCAGCCTGCGAAAAGCCCGCTTAGCAAAAAAAGAAACACCGACCAACGGATGCTGGTGCATTTATCCAAGGTGTGAATCAAGGCTCCGTCTCCAGAAGCAGCGTGAGAATCCTAACAAATCAAAGTTTTTTGAGCCACAGAAAAATGTGGGATTCTACCGGGTTAATCCGTACTGGAAGGGCTCTCAACTTTCGGTTGCCCGGCGTTATTAAGGGAGTTGTTTTGCAGGATAATGTCCTTCAATTCGCCAGGCAGGACCGAAAGGAAATTGCCGGTTCCCACAAATGCCCGACAATTCTGAAGAATGGCGCCGGGCGAGCGTTCAATTCGAATGACCGGGCTATTGGTTTGCGGCGTACGGGTTGAAACGCCATCCAGCAACAATTCCTTTGAATCGCGAACGACAAAGGCCGGCCCGGTTTCGGGGTTGATTTGGACGTTATGAAGTTCCATACCCAATGTATTGGAGGCCTTTAATCCGGCTTTGCCGTTGACGACAATATCGCTCAATCGCAAACCGGTGATCGGCATTTCCGGCAGGCCTGCAATGTCGATCAGCAGCGGCTTGGGCCCTTCGCCGCTGCTGGATGTCGTGCTGATCGGATTCCAACTAAAATCGATGATGCCGCTGGACTTGTTGATGGTGACGTGGCTGATTGCAATGTCGCGAAAGATCGGCGTGCGGTTGGAAACCGCTTCCAGCCCAGCGGGGATTTCGCCCTGCATTTGATAGAACTGCGTGACCGTGATTGGCCGGCTGACGTTGTCCATCGCGATATTGTCGATGCGGACATTTTCCACGACCCCACCGCGGCCACGCTCGGATTTGATGTTGATTCCCATCTGCGTGCCTTGACAGACGATGTTGCTGGCAACGACGTTGCGAATGCATCCCGATGTTTCGCTGCCGAGCACGATCGCGCCTGAACCGCGATGCACGATGCAGCCCGTAATGGTCACATTCTCCGTGCTTCGGTTGACTCGCAAACCGTCAGCGTCCTTGCCGGCCTTGAGCACGATGGCATCATCCCCGTTATCCAGATTGCAGTCAGAAATACGGACATCGCGGCAGGAATCGATGTAGATGCCGCCCGTGAAAATACCCGGAAATGTTTCCTCGGCTACATCGTGAACCGCGACGTTCTGACAGTAAAGCATGTGGATCGTCCAGAACGATGAACCGACGATATGAATCCCCTCGACAACGATATTTTTGCTGTCGGTCGTGCGAATAAAGTCGGGCCGAAGAAATGGCGCGGCTTTGAGATATTCTTCCTGTAGCTGAGGCATTTTTTGTTGAAGCAGTTCTCTTAGATGGTTCCAAGCCGGTCCAAACGCAGAGCCGGGGTTGTTGGCCGTGCGCGCTTCAGGCGGGCCCATGAGTTTGACCCATTCAGCGTTGTCGGTGGTGACGGTGCCTTTGCCTCGAATCGTGACATTTTCGAGATTGGCGCCGCCGATCAATGGAATTGGCGCGAGGCATTCGATGCCCTGTACCCGGCCTTGCGCGTAGGGCAGACGCGCAGCGGGAAATTTCAAGACGGCGCCCGCGTCAACGTGCAGCACAAGATTGCTGACCAATTCGATGGGTCCGGTGATGTAATTGCCAGCCGGAATGAAGACCGTTCCGCCGCCTGCTGCTTTGGCGGCTTGGATCGCGGAACGAATCGCATCGGTCGAAGGGGCGGAGCCGTCCTTGTGCGCGCCGTAATCCAGAACGTTGAATAGTGGGCTGGTCTCGGCTGTTCTTGCAATTGCGGGAAACAACAAGGCAAACGAGAGCAATAATCCGATTCGCCGGCGCGCGGTTGCTTTCATGCGGTTGATGCTAAACCACGCAGGCAAACGCGTCGAGGTCGATCAGGCTCGATTATTCCGGCTGGCCCATGCGATTGAGCCAGCGGAAATGAGAAGCCAGCGCTGAAAATAGTGTTTTGTTGGCGGCATAGCGAACGCCGAATTCCTTACAGGCGTTTTCCACGACTTTCGAGAGCGCCGGATAGTGGACATGGCAAATCCGGTGGAACAGATGATGTTCAACCTGGAAATTCAATCCGCCTAGAAACCATGACAAAACCGGATTGCGGCGGGAGAAATCAACCGTTGTCTGAAGCTGATGGATCGCCCAATCGGTGGACATCTTGCCGTTGGCATCTGGCATGGGGAAATCGGCTTCTTCAACACAGTGAGCCAGTTGGAATACCGCGCTCAGTACCACGCCGCTGACGAAGGCTGCCAATACATACACAGCCACAACAGGCCAGAACGGGTGAAACGCCAAGGGAATAAAAAACGCCCAGGTCAGGAAAATCAGTTTTCCGCCGACGAAAACCACCAGATCCCAGCCCTTTGGGCGGGGGACGACGTGTTCACCAATCTTGCCGGCGATCACATTGTAAAAATCGTCGTAGAAATGCCATTTGATCGCGAGGAATCCATAAAGGAACCAAAGATAAACACCTTGCAGGCGATGAAACCAGTATCGCTTCTGATGTGGCGAGAGTCGGCCGAGTATGCCAACGTCGATGTCATCGTCCTGTCCCGAAATATTCGGATAGGTATGGTGGATGGAGTTGTGCTTCCAATCCCACATATAGGAGCTGCCACCCATCAGGTCGAGCGACATGGCCATGATTTTGTTGACCCAGCGGCGGTCGGAATAGGCACGATGTCCGCCGTCATGCTGAATGTTGAACCCGATCGCCGCCATCGCCAACCCAAGAATGATGGCCAAGGGAACAACCGTGATCCATGATTGAGCAAAAAATACAAGCAAAACGTATGCGCTGACAAACCACGCGATAATAGTTGCGGTCTTGAAATACATCTGGGGGCAATCGCGGGGCTTTCGGCCGGTCTGGTGAAAATACGCGTCAACGCGTTTTTTAATCTCTTGAAGAAACGCATCGGAAGAACTGAATTTGACGCGTTGCGGAGTGGATGCCGCGTCAGCCACGGCAGCGGGGGAAATATCCTGTGTTGCTGGCGAACCGGTCATAGATCAATGGCTCCGTCTCTAGGTCCGTTGGAAAAAAATAGACGCTCTTAATAGGAAGAGTCCCGGTACGATAATAACAACATCGGCATCAAACGCCACGATTCTGCGGATAAACTCACTATTAAAATTTTGCGCGGCAATTATGTCATAGTTGAATCTATACCATCGGCGAACTCGGCGCTTGCGTTTTCAAAGGATCGCATTACTATCCTGAATCGCTTCAACTATCTGGCGACGGATCGCCGATGATTTGAAGTGATGCGATCTGGACGGATCGTCCGCTACATAGGGCATGGATGCCAATGGCCACGGTTTCTTCTCCATCTCGACTTTCCAAGTTATGGCAGTTTCCGCTTCTCCTTGTCTCGATGGTGTTATTCGGCATCGCCGCGTTTCTCTTTATCGATCCCAAGCCGGGTCCGACGATCGATCAGAAGATTGAAGTCGCCCAAAGGCTCCTCAAACAGGAACAGCCCGATGCGGCGCTCGATCAGCTCAATCGGATTTTGACATCCGACAAACTGGACGCTCCTCACGAGGGCAATGTCCGTTTGATGATTGCCCGGGCTTTGGAAATGGGACAGCAACAGCTCAAGCTGACCATTCCCGCGAACTATCGCCGGATCATCGAACAGACCCGGCTGGCCATGGCGCGCGGCATCAAGCTTGACGCCGTTGCATTTCGACGGCTGGGCGACAGCTATGAAGCGTTGAATCGTCCCGCCGACGCCATTGAGAATTATCGCAAGGCCATTGGCCTTGATCCGAAGCACTCGCTGTCGCTGCTGCGCAAGGTCATCAATGTCCAGCTCGATGACGATGATCTGGGACCGGCCCAGGTATCACTGGAAGAGTATTTGGCCCGCAAGGATCTGAGCGAATTGGAACGCTCATGGGCGCTTGGACAGGAGGCCCAGCTTCTGATCGATCAGGGCAAATTCATCGATGCGAGAATTCTGCTCGACCAGGCTTTGCGTCTGGCCAACGATCCGGTTGCCCAAGGTGAGGTCAATTACCGGCTCGGGTATTGCGCATATAAGTTGAATGATTCCAATGAGGCCGAGCGATTCCTGCGCGTCGCAAGAGAGCAGCTACAGATAGGACATCCGCTCGATGCCGATGCATCGTATTTGCTCGGGAAAATCAGCCAGGATAAAGGCGACCCCGCCACCGCCAATTCGTTTTATCAAATCGTTCTGACCAGTCATATCGATTCCAAGGTCATGCCGCTGGCTCTCATGGGGCGTGCCCTGGGCCGCATCACGCTTCGCCAGGAAGAGGCAGGGCTTAGCGACCTTCATGATCTGGTCAACGAGATTCAGCGAAAAACCACGCGCGCGAAGCTGCGTCCGCAAGTCATCACAGGGTTGCGACAAGCCTCGGCACTGCTGGCCGCCCGCGAGAATTTCCAGGGAGCATTGGAAGTGTTGGCCGAGGAAGAACTGCTCGATTCGGCGCCTTCAGCGACGTTCTTTGAACGACTCGGTGCGGTATACGAAAACCGAGCCGATCAGATCGAAAAAACTCTGGCAACAACGACGTCCGCCGAGCGCGCCAAGCGAACGGTGCAGGTGCGCGAGATGCGCACCCACGCAGGCGACGCTTACATCGCTTACTCGCAAAAGCTGACGTTGACGGACGACAACGGATACGGCGAAGCCATGTGGCACGGCATCGATCTGTATGACCATGCGGCGGCTGTGCAATATGTGATTTCGGCGCTGGAATTGTTCACGTCGGAACGTCCCGATGACAAGCTGGCTCCTGATGCGACCTTAAGATTAGGGCGGGCGTATCAGGCAGCCGGGCTTTTCGATAAGGCGATTGCCATGTTCCAGCGGATTCAGTTCCGCTATCCGCAGAGCCTGGCACGCAGCAAGTCGGCAGTTCCGCTGGCGCAGGCATATGTCGCAAAAGGACCGGAGAATTATGGAAAAGCCGAATCGGTCCTGCTGAGCGTCATCAACGACAATCCGCGACTTGATCCCGAAGCAGAGGAATTCAGGCAGGCGTTGTTCGATCTGGCGCAGCTTTATTATCGCACGAGCCGATTTGAAGAGGCGGTTACTAAACTCGAAGAATTCGTTCAGCGATATCCCAATGACGATCACATCGGGCAATTGCTGTTCCTGATGGGTGACAGCTATCGCAAGAGCGCTGCGCTGCTCGATGCCAGGCTCGCCAGCGCGCGAATCACGCCGCAGGCCGACCCGACCTTGCCGGCCGCTTCGGCGAGTTTGTCCGATCTGGCGGAAGTCAGCACTGCCCGCAAGACACGCCTGAACAAGGCCAAGGAACTGTACGATCAAGTCGTCGATCGCTATCGCGCTCAACCGCCATCCACGGATGTGGATAAACTCTATTTCAAGCTATCGCATTTTTATCGCGCGGATTGCCTGTTTGATCTCGAACAGTATGCCGATGCCGTGAAACTCTACGATGCGGCGGCGTTCCGTTATCAGGAAGACCCTTCGGCTCTGGCGGCATATGTGCAGATCGTCAATGCATATTGCGCCATGGGCAAATTCGACGAAGCTCGCACGGCCAATGAGCGGGCGAAGTGGCTGTTGAGACGCATGCCGCCGGATTCATTTAATGACGGCACGTTTTCCATGCCAAAGGCCTATTGGGAACAGTGGTTGCAGTGGACCAGCACTTCAGGGATGTGGTGATCGATGAGCCAGGCGATCGTACAAGCTCTTGAAGACCAGGTCGTCTGTTACAGGCGGCTGGCAAAACTTGCGGAGTTGCAGCATCAGCATGTGCAGCAAGGGCAAACGGAGTTGTTGCTGGATGTGCTGAAGAGCCGGCAAGCCGTGTTGAATGAAATTACCCGGCTGGAAAGCACTGTTTCTCCGGCCAAACGGGATTGGCAGTTGTTTGCAAGCAAAATCGATTCGACTGTGCGAACGCGGGCGGAATCGTTGTTGACCGAGGCCCGCGAGATTCTTTCACAAATCACGCTGTCTGATCAAAACGACGCGCTGGTATTGCAGCAGCAGAAATTAAACGTCGGCCGTCAGCTCAATCAGACCACGGTCGCCCGCAAGGTGAATCGCCGTTATGCAACCGCCGCCTATGGAAGCCGGCAGTCGCGAATGGATTTGCAGCAATAGAAGATGATGAATGCTGAACTTTCACATTCCCCGCTGGCGGCTGCTCATCGAATCGAAGAGCTGGGCCGAATCATCATCGCTTACAGCGAGGTCACGGAAAAACTCGAACAATCGCACGGCCGATTGAAGTCGCAGGTGCAGCAGCTCAGTGAAGAACTCAGCGAAAAGAGTCGCCTCTTGGAACGGAAGAACAGGCTGGCGGCGCTGGGTGAAATGGCCGCCGGGATGGCGCACGAGATTCGCAATCCACTCGGTGGAATCCAGCTATATGCATCGCTGCTTGCCAAAGATGTAGCCGACCGGTCTCAGCCGCTTCAATTGGTCGAAAAAATCTCCGCTGGGGTTAAACGCATCGAGGCCATTGTCAGCCAGATGCTGCAATTCAGCCGCGAGATCAAAATCTCGGCGTGCGAGACGAATCTGTCGCACATTGTCGAGCAGGCGGTCGATCTTGTTCAGCCGCACGCGCAGCTCAAGCAAATTAACGTCGAAGTGGATGGCCCGAGGTCGATGACGGTCAAGGCTGATCCTATTTTCATCGGGCAGGCGCTTTTGAATCTTTTGCTCAACGCCGTTGAAGCGATGGATCAGTGCGGGAATGTTGAAGTTCGCTATTTCGCGCCGCCTGCCGAGTCGGACGCCAAGCAATTTCATCTGGTCGTTCGCGACCATGGCGCGGGAATCAGCCCGCAGATTCTGGATCGTATTTTCAACCCGTTTTTTACGACAAAAGATCTCGGCACCGGCTTGGGGCTGGCCATTGTGCATCGGGTGGTCGAGGCACATGACGGGACAATCATTGCCGCCAATGTGGATGGCGGCGGGGCGAAGTTTGAAATCAGGATTTAGGAGATTTTGGATTTTGGGAACTTGGATTTTTGATTAGGACATGGGAACTGGCTCGTGATTCAAATCGAAAATCGAAAATCGAAAATCCAAAATAGAAAAATATGGCACGTATCCTAATCGTCGATGACCAGGACATGATACGCGATTCGCTGGCGACGACGCTGGCGCGCGAGGGGCACGAAGTAACAGCCGCCAATGACGGGCCTGCGGCCATCACTCGGCTGGAGGCAGGCCGATTCGATCTGCTCATCACCGACCTCAAGATGCCCAAGATGACCGGCATCGAACTGCTCGCCGAAGCCAGGCGGCTGCGACCAGACATGCCCGTGGTCATGATGACTGCTTTTGCGACCGTCCAGACCGCCGTCGAAGCAATGCATGCCGGGGCATATCACTACATTCAAAAGCCATTTGACGCGGACGAAGTAAAAATCCTGGTCGATCGCGCTTTGGAACACAGCCGGCTTCGCCTGGAAAATCAGGCGCTGCGCAGCATGGCCGACATCGGCCAGCCCAAGCCGCTGGTTGGCTCGAGTGCGGTCATGCAGGAAGTCCGCAAGCGCATCGAACTGGTCGCCAAGAGCAATGCGACCGTCTTGGTTCGCGGTGAAAGCGGCACGGGCAAGGAAGTGGTCGCCCGCGCGATTCACATCGCCAGCGAGCGCCGCGATCGGCCAATGCTCGCAGTCAATTGCGCTGCACTGTCCGAAAATCTGCTCGAATCCGAATTGTTCGGCCATGAAAAGGGATCGTTCACTGGTGCTGATCGAATGCGACGAGGCCGCTTTGAACTGGCCGACGGTGGCACGCTTTTGCTCGACGAAATCAGCGAAATCGCGCCGGGTTTGCAGGCCAAGCTGCTGCGAGTGTTGCAGGAAAGCCAATTTGAGCGCGTCGGCAGTTCGCTTACCCAGCAGGTCGATGTGCGCGTGATTGCCACGACAAATCGCAATCTTGAAGAAGCCGTGGCAGCGGGAAAGTTCCGGCAGGACCTCTACTATCGCTTAAACGTCGTGCCGATTGAATTGCCTTCACTTCGCAATCGTGTTGAAGACATTCTGGAATTGACGCGGCACTTCCTGCACCTGGTTGCCAAGCGCGATAAGGATTCCTTCCGGCATATCGAGCCCGAAGCCATTCGCGTATTGCAGCGTTATCATTGGCCGGGCAATGTGCGCGAATTGCAAAATATTGTCGAGCGCGCGGTCGTTCTGGAAAATTCGCCAGGCGTGATCCGCGCCGAGACGATTGAGCCGTGGCTGCAGGCGCGGGATACGACTGCCGCGGCGGCTCAAAGTTTCGCGGGCCGGCCGCTGGCGGATGTTGAAAAGCACGTCATTCTCAGCACGCTTGCACAGTTTCATGGCCATCGAATCAAAACCGCGACCGCGCTGGGCATCGGCGTGCGAACGCTTGGCATGAAATTGAAACGTTGGAAAGAGACCGGAGAATTCGTCGAAACCGGCGCATAATCTGCGCGGATGCGCAAGTATTGCCGCATGTAGAGGTGCTGTTGAACAAAGAGTTGCCGTACGTAAAACAAACGAATCGACGGCACGGCATTTGATAGGGAGTGTTCCCAGTGTTTATCGAAAGACTGCTGAATCAAGGCAGCATGCCGCTGATCGAGCAGGCTGTTCGCTTCTCAGCGGCGCGCCAGAAGCTGTTGGCCGAGGATGTGGCCAACGTCGATACACCGGGATTCGCGCAAAAGGATTTGTCGGTTGACCAGTTTCAAAAGCGTCTGCAGGAACGGATTCAAGCACGGAACGAAGGTCCGCCGGGTGAAACACGTTTTGACGATGTGACCGGCGACCTGGACAGTCCGGTGCACAACATCTTGTTTCACGACCGGAATAACCGGTCGATCGAGCAACTGATGGCCGACGGTTCGAAGAACGCGATGTTTCACAACATGATGATCGAAATCCTGCGAAAGCAGGTTGGAACGATCGAATCAGCCTTGAAAGAACGGGTCGCTTAGTTGTTTTGTCACGGCGGAGCCGTGATGTCGTTTGCAGGGAGAGGCAGCCATGTTTGATGCTTTGGATATTCCAGCCAGTGCGCTACTTGCGCAGCGAGCGCGGATGGACACCATCAGCGCCAATGTTGCCAACAGCAATACGCTACGCGGTCCAGATGGCGAAAAATCACCTTACCGCCGGCGTTTTGTCGTGTTTGCCGCGGGAAGAGCAGATGATGCAAGCCTTCCGGGCGTGCACCTTCAATCGGTGGAAATCGATCAATCGCCCTTGCGGCAGGTCTACGATCCCGGCCATCCCGATGCCGACAAGGACGGCTATGTCAAATATCCAAACGTTGATCTCGCGGTCGAGCAGGTCAACATGATCGAGGCATCGCGAGCGTATGAAGCCAACGTCACGATGATGGACACGCTCAAGGCGATGATCAATTCGACGTTGCGTTTGATTGCGTGATGGAATGAAATTCTTGGTACGTATAAATAACTATTGAAAATCATAGATAGACAACAATGATTGCGGGAGTTAACACCAATTTGAGTTTAGGCAAAGTCGCGGGCGGCGGAGTTTCGCCCGGACAATCGTCCGCCGGAGGCGCGGGCACGTCGAGTTTCTCCGACGTGTTAAAAAACAGCATCGACGACGTGTCGCGCCTGCAACAGGATGCCAGCAAAGCTGTGGAAGACCTTGCATCGGGAAAAAGTCAGGATGTCACCGGCGTGATGATGGCGATGGAGAAATCAGATCTGGCGTTCAAGACGCTTCTGGCCATTCGGGCCAAGCTCATGGACGCTTATGATGAAATTAAGAATATGCCGTTGTAGAACTGTTGCCGGCTGCTTGATGTCTTTCGTTTGAATGGATTCGAACGAAAAGCGTAAACAAAGCATCTGGTGAATTCCCATACAGGCCATGGAGGGCCGGGTTATGGACACGTTAAAAGCGCAATGGCTGCGAATTCAGCAGCAGCTCAGCGGATTGACCGCCAGCCAGAAGATGCTCACCGCATCTTTGGTTGCAATCATGGTCATGACGGTTCTGTGGTGGGCCCGGTTTGCCGGCACCGCGGAAATGACTCCTCTTCTCGATCAATCACTTCCCCCCGCAGACGTGGGGCAGGTGCAGTCGGCGCTGCTGTCGCATGGAATTAATTCAACGATTGTCGGCGATCGAATCATGGTCCCGACTGACCGCCGGTTTGAAGCCCTCGCGACACTCGCCTACAACAACGGCTTGCCTTCAAATCTTTACGCTGCCTGGGATGAAATGGTCAAACAAATGAGTCCATGGGACTCAACCAGCAAGACCGCATCGCTGCAAATCCACATGAAAGAGCGTCTGCTTGGCGACATGCTGGCGACCTTGCCGGGAGTCAAACGCGCAATCGTTACTGTCAATGCGACCAATGAGCGCCGCGTCGGTGGTTCGATCGAGCCGAGCGCATCGGTATTGATCGCCAGCAACGGCGATATCAATTCTTCAAAATTGGTGACGGCAGCGGCCGCGACGGTTTCCAGCGCCATCGCGGGCTTGACGCGTTCACACGTATCGGTGGTGATCGACGGCGCTTCCTACCAGGGCAAAGACCCCAATTCCGATTTTGTGGGCGGCGATATTCACGAGGAATTGCACGGTCAGGAAAAGCAAAAATCTGAAACCATCCGCGGCATGCTTCCGCCGGGCAGTCTGGTGGCTGTGGCGATGAAGATGGAAATATCCAGCAAGACTTCGACGCATACGTCGTACAATCCCAACGAATCTCTAATCAAAGAGCAGGATATCGACACGGAGAACCAGGAGAACAATCAAACTCCTGCAGCGCCGGCGGCGGAGCCGGGCGTGGCATCCAATAGCGGGTTATCGCTGAACTCCGGCCCAACCGCGCAAGCCAGCCAGACGAACACCACTGAGAAAAACCGCACCAAAATGTTCATCGGCGCGGGCAAAACTGATGAAACCATCGTGACTCCAGGTGGATCAGCCACCGTGATTTCCGCGGCAGTTCGAATTCCTCGCAGCTATTTCGTTCGCGAACTGAAGTCTCAGGACGCTAGCGGCAAGGAGCCTGACGAAGCCGCGATCCAGGCTCAGGTTGCCAAGGAATTGCCCAGTTTCCGCTCGACCGTGCGAATGACCGCGGGCATGCCTTCGGATGAGAATCTTTCGATCGACACCTATTACGATTCGGATGGTCAGGCCATGGCAAGTGTCACCGAAGCCGCCAGTGCTTCAGGCATGAGCGCGATGGTCGGCGGCCATGCCAAGGAGGTGGCGCTGGGCGTTCTCGCGATTATCAGTTTGTTCATGGTTTCAATGATCGTCAAGAAGAGCTCGCCGGCGCCGGCCATCGCTGTGGAAGCACCGGTCCGCGAAACGCCGCATCTCGCGGGCCTGGAAGACGTGGCAGGCATTGCCGCTGACAACAGTTCTACACTCGATGCCATGGAAGTGGATGATGATTCCGTGAAATCGCAGCAGATGGTGGAACAGGTCTCAACGATGGTCAAGGAAAACCCTGATGCTGCTGCGAATTTGGTCAAACGGTGGCTCAATCGAACCTAAAGGAGCGATGATCGATCAACGCTGAACCGCAGTATTTGCCCGCGTAATTCAGTTTGAAAAATCGTCTGGTTGCCATGGCGGATATCAACGGAGTGCGAAAGTCGGCAATTCTTCTGCTCACCCTGGACCAGGACCAGGCCGCGGAGATTCTCAAACGCCTGCCTCCCGAAGCGGTGGAGGAGGTCAGTCGCGAAATTGCCTCGCTCGGCGAAATCTCAGTGGAGCAGCGCAAGGAAGTGTTCGGGGAATTCTATTCGGTCGCGCTTGCCCATTCCTATATCAACGAGGGCGGGCTCGATTACGCCAAGGCGCTGCTGAAGAAATCGCTGGACGACAAGGAAGCCGATCGAGTCATCAAATCGGTCACCCAGCAGGTTCAAACGACGCCGTTTTCATTCCTTCAAAAGGCCGAATCCGAAAACTTGTTGACGTTCATCCAGGACGAACATCCTCAGACCATCGCATTGATACTGGCGCATCTTCCGCCGACCAAGGCATCTGAAATCCTTGTTGGATTGCCCAGCCAAAAGCAGGTGGAAGTCGTCAAACGAATTGCCAATATGGAACAAACCAATCCGGAAGTGATTAAGGAGGTCGAACGCGGATTGGAGCATCGTCTCTCGGACATCGTCAGTCAGACGTTCGAAAAAGCGGGCGGTGTCGATACCGTCGCCGAAATGCTCAACCTGGCCGACCGATCCACGGAAAAGGGGATCATGGAAGGCCTCGAAGCCGAAGACCCGGATCTGGTGGAACAGATTCGCCGCCTGATGTTCGTCTTCGAAGACATCCTGCTGGTCAACGACAAGGGCATTCAATCGGTGCTCAAGGAGATCGACAACGAGGTGCTTTCGCTCGCCCTCAAGACCGCCAGCCAGGAACTCAAGGACAAAATCTTCAAGAACATGTCCGAACGTGCCGCCCAGCTTATCGCGGAGGATATGCAGTACATGGGCCCGGTACGCGTCAGCGACGTCGAGCAGGCGCAGCAGAAGATCGTGGATGTCGTGCGTCGTCTGGAAGACGCCGGCGAAATCATCATCGCCGGTCGCGGCGGCGAAAAGGAAATGGTCGTCTAGAAAGCGTGGCTGAATGGGCGTGATCAAATCCAACAATGCGCCGGCCTCGGTCTCGCCATTCTCAATGCGCGACATCGAAACACAGGCGAAAGCGATTCTCCTGCGAGCGCAGCAGCATGTCGATCAAATGATTGCCGCCGCACAGACCGAGGCGGCACTGCAAAGGCAAAAAGCGTACGACCTGGGTTTCGCCGCGGGGCGGGAAGACGGCCTGCGCCGTGGGATCGAGGAGGGCAAGGCCGTGGGTACGCAGACGGCGCTCAACGAGCAAAAACCCAGGCTCGAACAACTCGTCAAAACATTGACTGCTGCCGTGACCGAAATCGATTCGCATCGGGCATGGATGGAATCTTCCGCTGCTTCGCAGGTTGTTCAATTGGCGGTCGCCATCGCGCGGCGAGTGACAAAGTTGCAAGGATCACTCGATCCAAACGTTCTGACGGAGAATCTCGCCCAGGCCATGAAATTGGCCGTTCATGCCGCTGACGTGCGCATTGCAATTCATCCAACTCAAAAGCAGTTTCTCAGCGAGAAACTGCCCGCGCTTAAAATGCAATGGCCGAAAGTGTCGCACATCGAATTGATTGAAGATGCCGGCCTCGCTCCTGGAGGGTGCAGAATTTTCACTGCGGGCGGCGAAATCGACGCAGACCTCGACCGCCAGATCGACCGTGTGGCCTCCGATCTACTGCCCAGTCGCGAAGGAAAGCCCGCGTGAGCCTGCTCGATGCACAAATCGAAACGGTCGATTCTTCGATGCCGTTTGGTGTCGCCGGCAGCGTGCAGTCGGTCAGCGGGCTTACCGTCGAAGCAAGTGAACTGCCTCTTCCCGTCGGATCGTTATGCCGCATCGAAAGCTTTGGCGGCAAAACAACAATGGCGGAAGTGATCGGCTTTTCCAACGACCGGACACTGCTCATGCCTCTGACTTCAACCGGAGGTGTGGCGCGCGGTGATCGAATTCACAACGTAACCGCCTCCCCGCGCATCTGGTGCTCAACACAATTGCTTGGCCGGGTGCTCAATGGCTTTGGCGAGCCTGATGACGGCAAGGGTCCGTTGTTGTTAAGTGAGTCTCGTCGCATTGATGGCCGGGGCGCTCGACCCATGGATCGGGATAACATTCGCCAGCCTATTTCAACCAGTATCCGTGCGATCGACGGCCTGCATTGCTGCGGCCTGGGTCAGCGAATGGGCATCTTCTCCGGCCCAGGCGTGGGCAAAAGCACGCTGATGTCCTGCATCGCCAAGCACACCAGCGCCGACGTTTCGGTAATCGCGCTGATCGGCGAACGCGGCCGCGAAGTCAAGGAATTTATCGAGCATTCGCTGGGCGAAGAAGGATTAAAGCGGTGCGTCGTGATCGTCAGCACCGGCAACGACACGCCTTTGCTCAAAGTTCGCGCTGCCAAGGTGGCATGCACGGTTTCGGAATATTTCCGCGACCAGGGAATGAATGTACTCCTTCTGATGGATTCGCTAACGCGGCTTGCCCAGGCCCAGCGCCAGATTGGATTGGCCGCCCGTGAACCGCCGGCTACCAAGGGATTTCCGCCCAGCGTGTTTTCACTTTTGCCGGAAATTCTTGAGCGCGCCGGCAAAATCACAGTCGGGTCGATCACTGGTTTTTATACCGTGCTGGTGGAAGGCGACGACTTCAACGAACCCATTCCCGACGCCGTCAAAGGTATCAGCGATGGTCACATCTGGCTGAGTCGCGCACTCGCCAATCGCGGCCACTATCCAGCGATGGATGTGCTGCAAAGCATCAGCCGAGTGCGCGGCGATGTGACTGATGACGCCCACGTGACAGCAGCACGCCGTGTGCTCTCGCTGCTTGGCGCCTATCAGGAAATTGAAGACCTGGTCAACATCGGCGCTTATGCGTCAGGCGCCAATATCGAATTTGATGTTGCGGTCCAGGCGAGGCCCAGGATCATTCAGTTTCTCCAACAGGATTCGCGCACGCCTTGCGACCTGGAAACGGCCAAGAAGCAACTTTTTGAAGTCGTCGCGTGGATCGAACAGATCGAAAAGACCCTGCGAGCCCAAAGCGCAAAAGCCGCGCCCAAGGCCGCAGCAACTGCGCGATAAATGGTTCGCTAAGCTCTGCATCCGCAGTGGAAAAAGCCAATGGGGAAATTTGTTTTCAAGCTCGAGGGGCTTCTCCGGCAGCGCAAGCATGTTGAGCGGGAGAGGCAACGATTGCTTGCGGAAAAGCAGGTTCAACTCGTCCAATGCGAAAATGAATTGCGCGAGCTTCAACAGACAATGCAGGCATCGACCGATGAATTGCGGCAAACGCGATTGATTGGCCAATTGGATATGGGCTTTATCACCGCGCATCGGCGTTTTATCGGTGCCATGCATCGGCGGGGAATGGCGATGGCGCAGAAAATCGCGTTGGCGCAGCGATCAGTGGATGAAGCGCGAATTCTGCTTGTCGAAGCCGCGCGGCAGCGCAAAGTCATCGAAAAACTCCGCGAGCAACAATTTCAGCGCTGGCGTGAGAATCAATCCCGCAAGGAACTGGCGGATCTTGATGAAATCGGCATGCAGCTTGCATACCAGAATCTGGCGGAACCCTCGGAGTCGGCTGAATGAAGAAGTTGTTGACCGTTGTCATCCTTACTTTGGCGCTGAACTTCCTCGCCGTGGCGGGGGGAGTGGGGTGGCTTTATCAAAGCGGAAAACTCGATCGCACCAAGGTCGCCGCCATCAAGGACATTCTTTTTCCCAAGCCGGTCGATCAGCCCACCACCCAGCCCGCCGAAGCGCCCACCACGGCTCCGGCGAT
>DASZXJ010000137.1:0-54821 GCA_035545895.1 Tepidisphaeraceae bacterium
AGTTCTGGCATTAGATGGATGAGTTTTGTTGAAGAATTGGTAATTGCTCCTGTTTTGATCCCTGCAATCTCGTCTCATTTTCTGTACGGGGCGATACATGACTGCCCCGATATGCCGAGCAATTGACTGCTCCTAAAAGATAATTAAAAGGAGCAGCCATGGCCAAATACGGCGAGAAAGCGCAGAGCAAAGTGAAGCGGGCGATGCATGAACGGAAAAAGGGAACGCTCAAGAGCGGCCGATCCGGCAGGAAGGTGACCAGCCGCAAGCAGGCGATCGCCATCGGCCTGTCTGAAGCGCGCAAGAGCGGAGCAAAGGTTCCCAAGAAGAAATCCAAGTAGCTCAATCGCCTGTGATAATCTACGTGCTCGCTTGCGGTTTCGCGATTAGATTCTCAAATATCACCGCGAAACCGCAAGCGATGAGCGTGGGCGTTTGGTTGGTCGAAAAATGTTTCTTACCGATCGGCCGGCAGTTCAAACGCCCACCACCAATCCTGGTCGCGCTGGAGTTTCATGACCCTGTTCCAACTCGGCGGCGGCGTGGGATCCGGATCGTTCTTGTTTTGCAGCATCAGCAGGATTTTGCTCGCGGAACTGCGCGTGATACTTGCTGGATCATCAGTCCATCGCAATACTCGATTGAGATAGACCCCCAGTTCCGGCGGCGGGCGCTTGCCGCGTGGATGCGCGTTGTAAATCTCAGCTGTGGGAAATCGGTCGGCGATTTGCTCGGCCAGCGGTTTGAGTTCCGCCCGGCCCTGGCGCGTGTTGCGATACCCCAGAATGAAAAACGCCTGGATCGCCAGCATGACAATGAATGTCGTGGCCAGCGGCGTCTGCTTCTCTCGCCGCGCCGGCCAGAACCCGCGTTCGATGATTAACGCCGCGGCAACGGCGGTGGTGATGGCTTCGAGCGGCGTATACCAGGCGGGCTTGAGGAACAGCGTTACAAGGGGAAACCCGACCGCAATCGCCGCCAAGCCGAAGGCGTGCAACATGAGAAGCGGGCGGGATTGTTTCAACGCTTCATAACCAATGCCCGCAAGCACAGCGGCGGCGGGAATCATCGGCAGCAGATATCGTTCATTTCGGTCCCGGGCAAAGCTCATTACCACAACCGGAACCAGCACCATCACGACTGCGAGAATCATCCTGGGCAGCCGTTCGCGAACCGCCACGATCGCGCCGGCCACCGCGAATAAGGACCATGGCATGAGATATGGGATCAGCGAAAAATAGCTGTGCCAATGGCTTGCCGGCACATCGCGGGCTCCTTCGCGCGTGACCTCGCGGAACCAGATGGAAGCAATCGAACGATCGCGCACGAGCATGTAGATGAACCACGAAAGGCCAACGACAACGAAAACTGCTAACGCGGCAGCAACTGCTTTGAATGTTTTGGGCTGAATTGTCGGAGTATTTACGGGCTGCGGTTGACCATC
Organism: Tepidisphaeraceae bacterium; assembly: GCA_035545895.1. GTDB lineage: Bacteria > Planctomycetota > Phycisphaerae > Tepidisphaerales > Tepidisphaeraceae > DASZXJ01. The sequence goes on from DASZXJ010000137.1 coordinate 1,445, forward strand.
TGTTGGCGCAACTAAAACAGAAAATGCAACTTGCATCCTTAACCACGGATACATTGCTGCGATTGGAAGCAGAGTCTGCAAAAGCGAAACCGGGCCTTTGGTCATCATCGCTAAGCCGAGGGCGGCACCCGTCGAAACAAATCCGGTCCAATGGCGCTGATGAAATATCGCGTGCAGCAATCCCACGTTGGCGGCAATGACCCAAAGCGTCAGCCAGATATCGGTGGTGCTGTATCGCGAAAAACGAAGAAACAGTAGTGATGTCGCGGCCGCTATGAGCGATACAATGCCCACCTTGGGCCCGGCAAGCAGCCTGCCCAATTCTGCGGTAAGAAGTAGGGCGAGACATGCCGCCAGCAGCGCCGGCCAGCGAGTTTGCCATGCCAGTGAAACAAACGCGGCATTTCGGACCGATGAATCCGGGCTGGAAATATCTTGCATCGTCTGGCCGGAGATGCTTATCGCAGTGATCCATGCGGTCAGTGGCGGTTTGGCGGTGCGGACTTCGCCTTGAAGAGTTGGGACCAGCCAGTTGCCGCTGCGCAGGATTTCCTGGGCAGTCGCGACGTTCAAGGCTTCTGCGCTATTGGAAAACTCGAGCCATCGAAGGGTCGGCGCAATGGCGACAAATACCAAAGCGGCTAGGGCAGCGCAAATAAACCAGAATCGAGTCAGCGACGTGGACGACGGCGGAAGAGGTGTTGCCTGACTATTTTCCATTCCGCATTCCGAAATTCGAATTCCGCAGTCGTTTTATTGCTTTGCTGGTCGCCAGCCGGCATTGATCAGTGCCTCAGCCACCGCTTTGACTTTTTCGGGTTCGATCACTTCATCCGCCAGTCGGGTCGCCAGATCATTCACGGCCTGAGTCATCAGCGCATCCTTGTTTTGCGGTGCTTTGCCGAGCACCGTCAGGACCGCAGCGCGGACATCGTCCAATTTAAGATTTAAGCCTGCCAGCACGCGCGCGGCGGTGCCTTCAGGTTCGCGCAGTAATCCGAGAAGCAGGTGTTCAGTGCCAACATAATTATGTGACAGCAGTTGCGATTCTTCGATGGCGTAGTTGATGACTCGCGTATACCGATCGGTCTGGCGGAGCTTGGCGGGCACGATGGTGGTGGCCGGCGCGTGGGCGAGGCTTTCCACCTGCTGGCGAACCGTCGGCAGGCCGACATTGAATTTGTCCAGCACGATTGCCGCCAGCCCGCTGCCTTCCTTGACCATTCCAAGCAGGAGATGTTCCGTGCCGATGTGGTCATGCCGCAGGCGCATGGCCTCCTGTCCCGCCAGCACAACGGCTCGGCGGGCACGGTCGGTAAAACGGTCAAACATCAAACAGTCCCTTCATTGCGATTCGGCGCGGACGCGCGGATTGTACCGCCTGATAGAACTGCAATAAACGGTCCAAATGGTGCTGATAAGAGAGGTTGGCACGAAGCTCCAGACATGCCGCCGACATGTGGGAACGCATTCCAGGGTCCATCATCTTTTGCATGGCTTTGGCAAGCGAGGCGATATCGGCAGGATCGGATAAGACAAACCCGTGCACGCCTTCGGTCATAATCTCGCAGGCGCCGTTCAAACGCGTGCTGATGACCGGCAATCCCATGGCCAATGCTTCGAGCACCACCAGGCTGCACGGATCGTGCCGGGTCGGCAGGACGAAGAAATCGGCGTTGCGATATTCCGATGCCGGGTCGGAAGTGGGCCCGGCAAATTGGATTCGATCAGCCACTTTCAAACCGGCAGCCAGTCGCTGGTATTTTGACGTGTCTTCCTTTCCGACCACGCGCAGGATCAGATTTTTGTCATCGATCCGCGCCAGGGCCTCAATTGTCGCAGCCAGGCCTTTTCGCTCGAAATCTTGCGCAATCATCAATGCGATAATCTTTTCGTGTGGAGTTTTGGCGCCGGCGTTGGGATCGAATTTCGTGGTATCCACCGCATTAAAAAGAACGGGCAGATGCGCATCGTTTAGAGGATAGAAGCGTTTGAACGCGAGCTTCACATATTGAGAAAGACACAATACGCGAGGCGGATGCGATGCTCCAAGCAACCGGCGTTCTATCGTCGCCATGGCTGAGCGCCTCGGATTGAATAGCGCCGTGATCGGCCCGCGCCGGTCGGGCATCACCGCTAGCCCTGCGTGCGGGTGATAGAAATCGCATCGCCGAACCGGAAGCATCGCATGAACGATGTCGTACTTCGTGCGATCTAAATGGGCATCAAGCGAATCGAGAAAGTTCAGATATTGTCCTTTGCGAGTCATCCCGGCGGCGGGCAATGAGACTTGCGTAACACCCTGCGGAAGCGGGGCAAATGTACTGGCCAGCATGGAAACCGAGTGGCCGTTTTTCGCTAGTGCGTCAGCCAGATCGACAGTGTAGCGTTCCGCGCCGCCTCGCGCGGGATCTGCATGCAGGATGACCAAGGCAATTTTCATGGTTGGGCGGCGTAGATGATTCCGTCAGCTTCTTTTGCCAATGTGCTCAATTTCATTCTCGCGAGCAAATCATCATCGCCGGCCAGATTGGCTCGGGCGGGCAATTGGCTCAAGTTGCACGCGGTATCGAGACATTTCGCTGCGGCTGTTGTTGTTTCAATTCCGCATCATGCTTGGCGATCCACTTCACCTTGCGGAGGATCTTTCTTTGAAGCGAATCAACCGACTTCAGTTGGCGTTGCTGGCCATATCGCTGCAGCCATGCTCGTCGCTGCTCATCGGTAATGGGTAATTTCATCGTGCTATACCAGAACTGTGCCAGGTCTTTCACAATCCAGCGACCCCTGGTCAGCGCGCTGTTCAAACGGCTGACGCGTGCTGTATCAATCAGCCTCAGGTCGGTATTGCCGGCGTCATCGAATTTCGCGAAGAAATGGCATAAGTACAGATCGCGGTGATGCAGCCCCGAGCGGTGCAGTTTTGCCGCCATATCCGCGGTCGGGATCAAGAGCCGATCAAATGGCGTCTCGGATTCGATCAGCTTGTCGGCCGCCTGAAAGCCTTCCAGGTCCGCCAGAATTACAAAGCTTCTTTTGCTCAGCAACTTCCCCCAGCCGATGATGTCCACGGTTGGAATTTGTTCGAATACCAGCGCGCGCTGCCCCATCAATTCATCGTCCGCCGGCGTGGTGTTGCCGTAGGTCGGCTTATATCGCTTGATGTGCCAGCGGATGGATTTGCCGTCCCTGGTCTTAAATGTGAGCGTGCAATTATCGCGATCATCCAGTGTTCGCCACGGCTTGATCGCCGGATGTTTGAAAATCATCTCAGCATCGATCCCCAGCTCGCGGAAATAGGGCTGATATTCGGCAGCCACCTGCATGATGTCGCGCGGTTTTTGAAACATGTTTACGATGCCTGCGAAGTACCCATAAATCGGCTGATGCCCGGCTTGAAGATCACTTTGCCGTCCACAACAACCAGTTCTTCATCGAGAAACAATTGCACCGCCTTGCTCAGGACCTGTCCTTCGAGTTGCAATCCTTTGCGCTTGACGTCTTCAACGCCATCGGTGCCGACATTGATATGAAACACATCCTGCAAAATGACCGGCCCTTCGTCGAGTTGTTCGGTGACAAAATGAGCGGTGCAGCCATGCACCCGCACGCCGCTGTCGTAGGCCTGTTTATATGGATTGGCGCCGGGGAAAAAGGGGAGCAGTGATGGATGAATATTGATGATTTTATGCCGGTAAGCCGTCACGATTTTGGCGGGGAGGATGCGCATGTATCGCGCCAGCACGATCAAGTCGGGTTTTAGGTCGCTCAGCCGCTTGCCCAGCCATTCGAAATGCTGATCCGCATGGTCCGATGGATGTGATGCAAACGGCAACTTCTCCTGGCCCGCAATGGGCTCCAGGTCTTCGTGATTGCTCAGCACACCCGCCAGTTTTCCATGCAATTTCCCCGACCGCGAGTCTTCGATCAGTTGCCTGAGACAATGGGGCTCCTTGCTCACCAGCACAGCGATTCGTTTTTCACGTTTCTCACTATGCAGGTGCACGCGCACTTCCATGTCGATCTTTTTGCCCAGATCGAGCAGGCCTGTGACCAGTTCGGATAAGTCGCAGGAAAGGTCCTTCAGATCGACGAGCATATCCATGACGAAAAAGCCGCGAACGACGCGCTGCTCGATATCCTCGATATTCACTCCTCGATCAGCCAGATAAGTGGCAAACTGCGCAACGACCCCTTTCTGATCCTTGCCAAGCACCGAAACCACTGCCAATACCGGTTGAGCCACGAAAAACGCTCCATTCGCAACGCTGGTCAGTTTAGCAGCCTGCGGAGCATCAGGCTAATGGGGATCGGCGACAATGGCAGCCGGTTCGATCTTGAGCACGCGATCGAGATACGCCACGCGAAACGTCGAAAAGACGCGCTTGGGGATCGCAATGATCTTCAAGATTCCGCCGTTGGCATTGATGCGGTTATTGAAGGAAACGAGGATGCCGATGCCCAGCGAGGAAATGTAATCGGTCCTGGTCATGTCAATCTGCACAACCCTGGGTTTGGCCGCGACGACCTTGTCCAGTTCCTCTTCCAGCCATGTTACATTGGTGTGGATCGGCCCGTCAAAAACGAGCTTCAGCCCATCGTCGGTGGCGCTTGCGACCACCGGCGGCGTTTGGAAGTCCATGTCATCTCTCCCATTGGTCCCATTCAAAGAGATGAAGCGCGGCCGACAAGCAGACCGCCTGATCGATGAATTGTCAAATTTATCCGAATCGGAGACAAGGGTCGCGAATTGAAGGAGACCTGAACGCCCACGACGCCGCGTGGGGTGTGATCACTGACCTTGTGCTTCTGGCTCGCTGCCTGTTCATTTACAATCGTTGAACCTTGGTTGCTTCCAGAGAAACGACGCGATCTCTTCGGTTCTGGCCCTGGTGGCGTTTGGCCGTGACGGGCTTGAGCGCGCTGGGTTTGATGCTCAGCGCGTATTTGAGTTGGCATGGCTTGATGGGCGGGCCGGTCATTGGATGCGGTTCCGGCTCGCCGGGATGCAATGAGGTGCTGAGCAGTCGATGGTCGGCAATCGCGGGGGTGTTGCCCGTTAGCAGCCTGGCGATGGGCGCGTATCTGGCGATGCTGATCGCCAGTCTTTTCATCGGTCCGTCCACGGCGCTGCCGAATCGGCGGCTGGCGTGGGGGGCAATGCTGCTGCTGGCCGGAGCAACGGCCGGCAGTGCCGTGTGGTTCATCATCGTGCAGAAATGGGGAGTTGGCGCGTTTTGCCCGTATTGCATGGCTGCGCATATCACCGGGTTGCTGCTGGCTGCTTTGGTGGTCTGGCAAGTGATCGTGCAATTCGACGGCGATGCGGCTGATGTCGAGCAGTCGATCTCTCGACAGCGTGCGATGGGCCCCTTGCTTGCCAGTGGCCTGGCACTGGGCGGGTTGGGGCTGGCGGTTGTCCTGGCGGTTTGCCAGATTGCCTTTGCTCCGCCGATTGTCTATCGCAGCGGGGAGGTGCGGAATATTCGGCCTGTCATCGATCCCCACTCCGTGCCGTTGGTCGGTTCGCCGAATGCGCCCTATGTCGTGACATTGATGTTTGATTACAAATGTCCACATTGCCGGCTATTGCATTCGATGCTGGACGAAGCGATTCATCGCTACAACGGCAAGCTTGCGTTTGCATTGTGTCCAGCACCGTTGAACAACCAGTGTAACCCTTACATCTCGCGGAAGGGGGAGGAATTCAAGGACTCCTGTGAGCTGGCCAGACTTGGGCTGGCGGTGTGGGTGGCCGATCGCGAGGCGTTTGCGGAATTCGACCGCTGGATGTTTTCGCCGGAGCCCGGCGATGTGTGGCCACGAAGTCTCGACGCCGCCCGCGCCAAAGCAATCGAATTGGTCGGCCAGACAAAGTTCGACGCCGCCCGCATCGACCCATGGGTCGATGCCTATATGCAAACCTCCATTCGGATTTTCGGCGACAGCATCCGTTTCGATCCGAACAGCAACGCAGTCCCGAAACTGATTTTCGGCACCCGCTGGGTCACCGCTGAACTGAATAATGCAGACGAACTTGTCTTGACACTCCGTGACAAACTGGCGGTGCGGATGCAATGACCGGCAAATCGCTTCACGCTTTCCCGGCCGACTTGTAATGGGTCAGTTTGAGATTGGTTTATTTAGCCTCGCCGTTTGCGACGGGTTGGGCGCTTGAAAACCCGCCGCAAGCGGCGGGGCTAAAATGGCGTTGCTTGTAAACTGACTCAGTACCCTGTCTGCACGCCGCCGGTCCGATTTATTGGCGAGGCGATGCGGTGGATGGACCGTTTCCAGCCGTCACACGCCGAGCCAATCGCAGTTGCACGGGCCCGATCAGGCCGGATTCGAGAAGTTTTTCATCGGCGCGCCAATGGTTCCACACGGCGAAGGCGATGCGACCCGTGCCCGGCGGCTTGGGCAGGTTCTGGGTGTACCAGTCCGGCATTTTGTTGATGACCGCGCCGGGTCGGGACGGTGTGTATTCGTTCTCGGCCGGGAGTTGTTCATCACCGATCAATCGGTTTGGCCAGAGGTTCGTGACTTTAACGACCAGGTCATTGTCTCCGGGATGAACGGCATCGGTTAAATCCACGCGGAAGGGGAGCTTCCACAGAATGCCCAAGTCCTTTCCATTGACGAACACCTGGGCGACGACTTGCACCCGCTGTAAATCAAGAAACAGATGAGTGCTGCCGGAAATATCGTCGGCGGAGACGGTGAACTGATTGGTGTAGGTCGCCGTGCCGGAAAAATATTTGATTCCCTTATCCGGATGGTCGGACCAGGAAATCAATTTTTCAAAAGTGGCCTGCGGAGGAGCGCCCAAATTCGGGGCGAACGCGACGTGCCAGGGACCGGCGATTTCGCGCGGCTGGCCAAGACCGGAAACGGATATCGAACTCGACTGGCCGGTGGAGGTACGAAGCGTGTAGGCTCCATCTTCCCATGCGAGCAATTGATCGGCGGGAGCGCCCGTCAGTTCAATCGGATGCACTGGAGGAGGCGGCGGAACGGGAAGCGGAGTCGCATTACCGCGACCACCGGGCCCGCCTTCGCCTTCAGGCACTGCCTGGACCGGATCGGTCGGCGAAGTGGCATCAAGCAAGGCATCGGTGCCGGCAAGAACCGTGTCACCCTTGAGAATCGCCACCATATGCAGCACGTTTGCCGGCTCTGGACTTCGGAATACCACAAACATCGACCCCGACGGCTCCAACTGAAGGGGCACACGCGTTTGGCTATTCGATGAATCGTAAACAAGAGCAGACTTGATCTGGCCGGTGCACGAATCCCAGAATTCCGGGCGTTTTCCGATCACATTAAAGGTGCAAACCAGATCCTCGGATTTCTGGCCGCGATTTGCGACGAAGTAAATGTCGGCATCAGCCGAGCCAGGGGTCGCGTTGATGTGCCGGTGAATGTAGTTGATGTTGGCGTTGCCGGAACGCGAAGTCATTTGGAAATCTGGCTTGGCGCCGAGCTTTTCAAGGATTGATGCAAGGGGTACGCCCCAATAGACATGACCTTTGCCCAAGGCATGCTCGGTAACGGTTGTTCCGTTCATATCGCCCCAGATGTCGGAGGCAAGACGATTCACCTCGGCATCCGCGGTTGGATATCCAGAGAGGCTGGGCGTCTTCGCCGGTTTGGGCCCTCCGACGACGAGTGTCATTCCCGCCGAGACCAGGTCATGCAGATTCCGGATCGTCTCAACTGACATGGTTAGACCTTCGGGAGCACTTGGGCCCGGACCGCGACCGGCAACAGGTGGAGGGATCGAACCGGGCAGCACGAGCAGACGATAGGTCAAGCCATCGGAGAACGTGATCTTGCCGTCAACGATCTTCACGCGCGTTCGCAGCGTCACGGGGTCAATCGTGTCGGCGGCATATCCGCGAGGCGGCTGAGGATCGAGACGGTCGGGATCCGGGTTGACGACCGGCGAATTTTCGCCGCAGAAATAAACCAGGTCGCCTGTGAACAGACCTTGCTGGAGCAAAAATTGCGAGCGGCTCAGATACTGCATCCAGGCTTTGCCCTGTTCCCACCACGTGTTGTTGCGGTTGAAGTGGCCGCCGTATGGGCCAAGTGTCATTCCGGGGGCCGCGGATGGGTCGGGATCGGCTTGCAAGGCGTACTCGTGGAAAACGATCTTGTTCAGTCCCTGGGTCCACATGACATCGCCCATGGCCTTGAGGGAATACGGCGACTCGGTCCAGCGCGTCTGGCTGGTGAACGATTCGGCAGCGGTCACGACCTGGCCATTCAAGTGCGTTGCCGAGGCGACGAGCTTGATGCTCGCGTGGATGCTCGGTCCCTGCCAGAACTCGCCCATCGGTACATCGGCGAACGTTCCCGCGGTGAGTTCATCGAAGTTTGAGGTGTGATACGGCTCAAAATACGACTTCATGCCGTGCTTGCGGCAAAGCTCGGTGAAGTGTGCGTAATAGTTTTCATCCATCAGCTCGGCCTGGGTCTTGCGGACGTCCCAGAGAAACCGTTGCGACACATCGACGCTGCCGACAACGCGCCCGGCGGCCATGACAGGCATGTAAGCCGTCATGTCGTAGCCCCGGCGCTTCTTGAATTCCTGCGGGAACTGATCGGTCCAGTTTTGATTGCCCACTTCATAGCTGTCAATCAGCGCGCCGACCTTTCCTTTGGCAATCAGCGGTTTGAGTGGTTCATACAGCGGGCCGAAAAATGCTTCGAAATGGGCGTCGAGCGCTTCCTTGCTGAACTTATCAATTTCCAACCCGCTGCCTCCTTCAGGGGCGGGATGGTTCTTGGTGCCGTTGGTGGTGAATCCGATGCGCAGGATGGTCCAGTCACCGGCCGGCGCGCGCCACGTTAGCCGGCCTTGCGAATCTATGCTCTTCGTGAGATCGACAACCTTGGCGGGATCGATCGGCGTGGAATTGGCATCAGCCGATCTGGCTGGGCGAGTTGCCGGGCCGCCGCCGACTCCACCGCGCGCGGGAGTTCCCCCGTTGTTAAACGAGGGGACGCGTGAGTCGGTTTGAGGCGTTGGAAACGCGATGACGAATGCGTCGCGATAGAAATCGAGATTCGAATCGGGCTGCTTGAGGGTAAGGGAAAGCTCTTGTCCGCCGGTCGCTTGCGTCTGGGTATAGGCCAGCACCTTCATGGATTGTTCGGGTTTGACCCACGGTCCGCCGCTGGACGACCAGCCGGGGCAATTGAAGAACACCACGTCCATGTCCAGTCGCTGCGCTTCTTTGACGGCGAATTCGACCATCTCCTGATATTCCGGGGTGGCATAAATGATCGGGCCCTTGGGAATGTTTCGTCCGGCGTGAGCGATATGAACGCCTCCAATGCCTACGCGTTTCATTGACTCAAGATCGAGCGTGATGCCGGCCTTGCTCACGTTGCCGTTCATCCAATGCCACCATGCATGCGGTTTGGCAGAATCGGGCGGTGTGGTAAAGCCCGCCACCAGCGCATCGGTATCTTGCTGAGCAGTAGCGACTGGCTGTCCAATCCAAGCGGCAGCAAACAGGAACGACACGAGAACGAGTTTGAATCGAGACATGGAGTTTCCCTCGCATTTCATCAGGCCTTGGCCGGCCTGTTGAAGGACAAAACGGTCTTAACATGAATTATCCAAAGTTATTTCGTTCCGTCAAAGAATTCGTTCGGCAAAAGATTCCGCCGACCGGGAATGGTGAATTTCATGCGCCGGTGTACGAAAAATGGGCAGTGGGTCAGTCTGCTAGCAACGCCATTTAACCCCGCCGCTTGCGGCGGGTTTGGCGCTCGAAATCCCGCCGCAAGCGGCGGGGCTAAAATGAACCCATCTCAAACCGATTCATTGCCTAACACAAACCGGCACCAGACATGAGATTTGAGGGGAACAACTCTCGTGTTCACTTACCCGGCTTTGACCAGCCAGTCGCGAGGCATTTCTTCTGACCACCGATCACTGACCACTTTTTCAGATTTGCAACGGCTGCCCCATGATCCCGCGTCAGCTGCGCGCCAACTTAACTTAAGCCTGCCACCGTCTTGATCCCCCGCACGATCAACTCGGCGTATGGCTGGCGGATGGAGAGGGCGAGTATGTCTCTACTATCGGCCCGTTCCCGTGTTTGCTAAACTCTCCACCGTGATCCCGCCCTTCACCGACACCGGCGTCCTCCCGCCCGGCGTTCATCCCGCGACGCTCGCCGAAATCGCCGATCGTTTCGGCCGATCCTCCGAACTCCGCCGCGCGCAGATGGAATCCGTCCGCTGGATGATCGACCTGGCCCGCCGCGCGGGCGTGCAAAGAATCGTTTTGAACGGCAGCTTCGTCACGGATATAATTGAGCCGAATGACGTGGATTGCGTACGGCTGTCGCTTCCCGGTCAGCAACGCGATCGGTCGGCGATCAAGGAACTTCAGGATGGTTTGCCATTCCTGAGTGTCGCGCTCGTCGATGAGGACGGTTTTGATCAACTCGTCAACCGGTTTTTCGTGACCGATCGCTTCGGCAGGAGCAAAGGCATGATTGAGGTGATCGAATGAGACAACTCACTGAAATCGAACTGACCAACACTCGCCGCAAGCTCCGCGACCTGGAATCGCTCTATCAATCCAAATCCCAGGAAACCGGCGGCGACGAGGAACTCCGCGAGATCACTCTCGAATCGCTCCAACGCCTCATCAAACAGCTCAAAGAAGAAATCATTCGATCTGAGGTTCATTCGGTTGCCGGCTGATGAGTGTTCCTGATCGAGGTGATGCAATGGAACTAAAAGACGAAGCTGACGTTGCGCGTACGCGTGAACTGGAATTCCATGAACGCTATGACGCCGTCCGCGACGATCCCAACGAGAGCGAGCGCCTTCGCCGTCTGACGATGATGTCCCTCAAGCGGCAGATCAACCAGTTCATCGAAGACATCGCCCGCTACGAATCCCGCCTGCATCAAGTCTGAAGGCCGCGTAAAGATAAAACCGCTCGCCGATGATCTTTGTCGGCCGCGAGCGGTATTCCACCGTCTTGATCCCCCGCAGAACGAGTTCGGCATACGGCTGGCGGATGGAGAGGGCGAGCATGTTCAAGTCATCGGCTCGACGAGACCGGGGGGTTGAGGGAGCACTACAATATGTGGTGGATCAGTGAATGAAAGGACAAGATGCCAGATACGCCGTACACGGAATACTGCAATCACGTCTACCAATTGACGCAGGACGTTCGGGAATTCATTGTAAAAGGGGTAGCACCCGCGATTGATGCCAAGTGCAAGGGCAATCCATCGGCCGACCCTAAGCGCTACCGCGTTATTCAATATCCGTTCATGCGCATCGTACGGTGGCTGATTACATTCGAGAGGCTCAATAGCACGCATGATATGCAGGCAATCGGTACTGGTGCTCCCCGGAAGCAATATCAACGATTATTCGATTATCTAACCGCTAAACGATGAGTTGTTGAAAAGTTCACGACACCTTGGACGTGTATTGATTCACGTATGCTTCGACAAACTCTGCGACTTTACTTTGCTGGTGCCGGGGGAGTTTATTGACCCGCTCGAAAATCTGTTGAACTTTGGCGATGGGCCGCTTGGGGGTAACGTGCTTGCCATTCTTGCGTCCGAGCAAATAATCGGCGGACACGTCCAGCACATCGGCCAGTGCATTTAACTGTTCTGGTCGTAAAGCCACGACTTCCCGTTCCCAACTGGTGACGTTGCCTTGGGTGGTGCCGAGCTTCTCGGCAAGCTGTACCTGTGTCAGTCCGGCACGCTCGCGGGCTTGTGCGAGTCTTTCGCCAAATGGCGTGCGTGGTCGTCGTGCTGGTCTTCCCTGCGTCATATCGGGTGAAAGGATAAGTGACATTGCCGTAAGCCCTTGATAAATAAATCTATTGGTTTTATTGTACCGGCGACGAGAATCGCGAAAAACGCACTTGACAGGTTTTTCCTCGCAAAAACGGCGGTTTTTTGCCCTTCGGAGACCTATGACATGCCGCGTATTCCCGACGAGGAAGTGGAACGGCTCAAGCGGCAGGTCAGCCTCGAAGACCTCTGCCGGGACTACGGCATCGACCTTAAGCGGGTCGGCCCCGACAATCTCATGGGGCTTTGTCCCTTCCACGACGACCGCACGCCCAGCTTCGGGGTGAAGCGAAAAGAGGTTCTACTCTCATAGGGGGTGGTACAGGAATTGGGGGCAGGTCAATGTTGCCCCCGTAGCGCAATTCACAGGTATCGTTCCCATATGAAGCCTCACTAGAAGAGCTTAAATCGCCGGGGACCAGCTTATCTACTCTATCTCGGTGTTGAAAATCCCACCCGTCGTCTTTGGCACCACCGCCATTATTCGCGGGCGAGGTGAACGTCGCGGGCGCAGTTACAGCGTTCGCTGCGGTCGGTGTATATATCATTGCTCTTGGTGAAAGAAGACCAACTCGTGATCGCGACAAAATATCCAAAAAGTTCTTGATCCAGGACGAACTACTGCAAGTACATCGTGGTCAGGTAAATCCTGCGGTTTCCACCAATCTGGTGCGCTGGTTTTTCGCAACGCTTCCGACGGGACGCCGTCCGGCGAGGAATCAGAGTCATTGATCTTAATAGCCATTTCCTTTGGTTGCTGGCTATAGTGGTTAATTATTTTTTGCTTAATCGGGTCGATTTGATCTCGCGGCACCTTATATAATGCCCAACTCGCACCGCTATCCCAACTACTATCGACGCGGGCACTCACAGGAGAGATGACAGCCGGGATTGCTTCGCCACCAAAATCATTTTGAATCAGACGCAATGCCTCACTGCCATTAAGGTCACGACTGGCACGACTTCGCTCCATGACTATTATTACAACAAGCGCAAATAACCCGATCGCAGCGACGCCACAAGCAATAAGACCAGCCGTACCAATGATTATAAATTTTTGCTTCGACATTTAATTTATGGGTTAGCTGGTTGAGAACCTAACACAATACCATCGCGCTCGCTTACCTCTGACGCGGCGTTATTGTTCAATCCAATTTCTGTTCTAAATACTTGACCACCCGACCCGAGACTGCTTGTGATTGTGCCGTATCCTGCTTGTACCACGGCGCCATCATGAGCAAAATCCGTAGCTTTTAAGTCGAAATCATAAAAGTCGCTTATGGTACCAGAATACGACAAGTTAGTGATCTGGATTTGACGGTACTTATTGCCTTCGGGATCGGTAACTATTTTTTTCTCAGCCGTAAAGGTGAATGCAAAATTGCTCAAATGGGCTTGTCCGATTGAGAACCATAAATCGGGATCTACCAAGCCAAAATCGACGCCGGTTTGACCGCCATCCCAGTTTTGCCCTGTAAATTGTTGGGCATCATCGTTCGTCAAATCGAAATGCGAAGTGATCTCATCAATCCTGGCGGCGATAACTTGAAGAGCGTAATTCCAAAATAAATTCGAGTTAGCGACATCTTGGGCGAAAGTCGTGGACGAATTCCAAATGTATTTTTTTATGCTTGCCGTACCATTGGATTGATAAACGGCGCCGACGTTATGTGAGTAAAGCCATGCCCGAGGCGCGCCGTGTGCGCGCATATCAAGACTGACAATGAACGTCCTTGATCCGTTCGATTCTTCTAATCTGACGATAGCTTGATGCGCATTGTGCCACACCTTTTGCGCAGTCGACGCGCGAGAATTCCCGGACGAGACAGAACCGTGCCCGTATCCTGTGCACTGCTTTACGCAAATATCGGTATGTTCAAAAGCCAAATCTAAAGCCATTGGTGAACTTCCCGCCCCCACCTCATGGCTTCATTGTACGCGGCCAGGGCGGCTGTCAATCTCTCTCCCGCTGCGCGGGACCCTCCCTCCGGGCGATCCAGATTGACTGCCGCCCCGTCCGCATAAAATTCGTCCGCCATGAGGTGGGAGTGGGAAAGACTGTGTTGCGAAATGGCTCAGTCTTCATCGTCATCGAGCGTGCCGGCCCACTCGCGATGACGCTCCGCAATGGCGGCGCGCTGGGCAGTGTTGGCATCCAGCCAGTGACGGATCAGGGCTTCAATCACCCGCTTGGGATTGGACAAGTAGCGCGCACAGTCATCCTCGAAGGCGTCGAAGAGGACAGCGTTAAAGCGGTACGTTCGCTGGATGGTCTTAGGTTTGGCGGCAGACTTTGGCGATCGATTACCTTTGGCTCTTGGCATGCAGGGAGCTTAATGAACTCCGCCCGAATCTCCAATGCATCAAACGCGCGTCGCACGGGAAGAGTCAGATCAACTTTGAGTATACCATTGACTTTAATTATACCTAACAACTACCATACGGCTGTCGCGCAAGCGACCGGCGGGGGCCGGCGCTCGCAGTTACGCGCCGGAGGCGGGCCGTGTCAGTCGTCCAACCGAGGAAGACAAAATCTTTGGCGCAAACCCACCTTGGCGCGCGGTCCTCCCATGCTCCCGAGGGTAAGATGTTCACGCTCGATCAGAGCAAGGCGCGGCGCTGGCTGATCGAGACGATCGCGGCCCGCGCCGTGCAACTGTATCGGCAGCGCAACGGGAGCAAGGATCATGGTGGCGACCAACGACAATCATCGAGACGGCGGTAAGTATGATGCCCTGTATGCCCGGTATTCCAGCCACGCCCAGGACGATTCGACCAGTATCGCGGTGCAAATCGAATCGTGCGAGCGCATGGCGGGACGCGGACTGGCCCACTTCATCGACCAGGCCAAGACCGGCAAGACCATCGGAGGACGCACCGAACTGCTGCGGCTGATCCGGGAGGCCGAGGCGGGGCGGATCGGCAAGCTATACGTCTACAAGTTCGACCGGCTCGGCCGCGCCGCCGAGACGCATGTGCTGGTGGAGGACCTGGAACGGTGCGGCGTGGAAGTCATCAGCGTCACCGAAGGCACCAACGCGCTGGCGCGGGGCGTGCAACTGGTGGTTGCCGCCGATTACAGCCGGGTATTGGCCGAACGGACTCGGGCCGGATTAATCCAGCGGCACAAGGAAGGATGCTGGACGGGTGGCCCACCACCCTACGGATACCAGATTGTGGCTGCGCCAGATGGAAAGAGAAAGCTGGCGATTCGGCCGGAGGAAGCGGAGGTCGTTCGATTCCTGTTCACGACGTATCTGTCCGAGAGCGTGGGCATGAAGGAACTGGCCCGCCGACTGCGCCAGAAAAGCATTCCAACCCGCTTGGGCAGGCCGTGGCAGTTTACGACGTTGCGCGGCATTCTTACGAATCGAATGTTGGTGGGGGAGGTTCGATATCTGCGGCGCTGTTTTCGATTGAACCGCGATACGGGGCGACGGCTCCCACGATTTAACGACGAAGCGGGCCAGTTGATGCAGCGGGATGAAACGCTGCGGATCATCGAAGATGAGAAGTTTGGCCGGGTTCAGGAGCGATTCGCGGCCAACGGCAAGCGCCGACCGAGGGAGCCGAGGGAACTGCGGCCATTCACGCGCCATCTATTCTGCGCCGAGTGCGGAAGCGTCTGCCATGCGCGCAAGAGCAAAAACATCAAGGGCGAGTACCATTATTACGGCTGCGGTAAGCGTCAAATGATGGGGCCGGAAGCGTGCGCCAATTCCGTGTTCGTGCGAGAGGACAAGCTGATGGAACGCGTAACACGCGCCATGACAGCAATGTTTGAGGATATGGATTCTGTGTTAGCCGAGGCTGCGGCGAGCGCGTTCAATTGCTCGCTCACCTGGGCGAGCGTCAGGAAACGAATGACTGGTGCCGTTTCACGATAGCGTTCTACGGCTGCTGCCGGGTTTTTGTCTGACGGCATTTTGACCCCATGTTGCGTCATGGCCCAATTGAACAATCGCGTGAGGATTTCCCGGTAACGGTTTGCAGTCTTCGGCGCCAGCCCACGGCATGCCATCTGCCCAGAAATAAAGGCCGCCACTTGGGCCGTCGTGATTTGCTCGAAGCACGCGGCCTCGATTGCGGGCGCTCGTCGGCGGCGGTCCTGGCCGGGCTTCGGCGGGCGTTTCTTCGCTTTCGCCGAAACCTTGCGGCTCGTGACGCTCACGGCATCGCAAATCGGGCCGAACGCATCGCGAAGGTAATAGATGTCAGTCTGTGCGAACTTCGCGGTTTTCGTCGCCCGGATGTGTGCGACGTACGCGGTGAGCACGTTTGTAATCGGCGTCTTGGTGGGAAGCGGCGATTGCTCTCCCCTCGCCTGGGCGTTCTCGAAATCGCGAAGCTTCTGCTTGGCGATCTGATACACGTCACTCGCTCGAACGCGTTTGATCTTGGGGCCGACGTAAAACTGGATGTACCAGACGGGGCCGGACTTTCCGGGCCGGGAAATGAGGCTTGCCACTGCTGCGTCTCCCTTCACGTGGGGGACACTGAAACCGGCAAGTCCTGTCTTTCGCTGCCGCTTCCCGCGTCGATGTACAAATCGATGTACAAGCGGGTTCGTGCGCGCAAAAAAAGAAGGACTCACGTCACCGTAAGTCCTTCGTCTTCAAACAGTAGCGGGGGGAGGATTCGAACCTCCGACCTCCGGGTTATGAGCGTCCTGCCCTCAATATCCGGAATTCATTGCAGAATCAGTAACTTACGATCACCGCGCCATTTACGACGACGCGCCTACGGTCACCAAGAATACCAAGATGACCATGATTTTCAAATGGTAGTGTACACGCCGGTGTACGAAAAATGCGGGTGAGTTTCTGGCTTAGCAGACCCTCGAATCACGACTTGAACGCGGCGAAATGGTCGATATAACGTTCTGCATAAAGGGGTATTTCCTGACCCTTTACGCAGAACGAAATGGAGCCATCAAATGGCTGAAACGTTGGAGCAATGGGTCGACAGCTTGCAGGCGCGAGGCCAATACACCATTCTTCGCGCCCAGGCCGTGCGCGAAAGCGGGTTGTCCCCGGACACGGTAAAGAAGGCGCTCCCGCGGCTTGCCCAGCGCAAACGCGTCATCAAGGTGAAAGATTATTTTTACGCGGTCGTTCCACTCGAATATCAAAGCGCCGGAGCGCCGCCCGCTTCCTGGTTCATCGGAGATCTGATGCGGGCGATGAGGCTGCCGTACTACGTCGGCCTGCTCAGCGCCGCCGCCATGCACGGAGCCTCGCATCAGCAGCCTCAGGAATTTCACATCTTCACGGACCGATCGGTCCGTCCAATCGCGGTCGGACGCACGACAATTCGATTCTTTGCAAGCAAATGTGTTGCCCGCGCCGCTGTCCAGGAGATGAAGACGCAGACCGGAATGGTAAGGGTCTCCACGCCCGAAACGACAGTGGTTGATCTAGTGCGCTTCGCCAAATCAGCCGGTCGTCTTGATCACGCGGCCTCGGTTATCTCGGAACTGGCGCCATCACTGGATTCGCGCTATCTCTTGAAAGCGGTGCGCTTAGTTGCGGATGTTCCCAATGCGCAGCGGCTCGGGTACATCCTGGACCAACTACGCATGCGCCATCTGTCCGATCCAATCCACAAGTGGATTGAACATCAAGGCCCTCGTCCTATTCATTTACGGACGGGACCGCGCATTACCAAAGCCCGCGAGGATCGTCGTTGGCACTTGCTCATCAGCCGGCCCATTGAGATTGAAACGTGATCCCACAGGCGAATATCACCGCGTGGCGAACGGTCGCGCCTTGGCCGGACGACGCTCAAGTCGAACAGGACTTGGTCTTGTCGCGCGCGGTCGTTGAGCTATTTGCCGATCCGGAATTGGCCGGCACAATCGCTCTGCGCGGTGGAACAGCTCTCAATAAGCTGTTTATCGAGCATCCAGTTCGGTACTCGGAAGACATCGATCTTGTACAAACCAAGCCGGGGAAGATTGGCCCAATGCTGGATGCGATCCGGTCGAAGCTCGATTCCTGGCTGGGGAAACCAAACCGATCGCGCGCCATCGGCGGTGTCGCGCTGGTCTATCGCTTTGAATCGGAGATACCGCCCGTACGACCTTTGCGACTAAAGATCGAGATCAACACGCGAGAGCATTTTACGGTCCTGGGATTCCACCGCGCCAAATTTGCCGTTGAGAACCCGTGGTTCAATGGCCGGGCGGAGGTCATTACCTACCAACTGAACGAATTGCTTGGCACGAAGCTGAGGGCGCTATATCAGCGGCGCAAAGGGCGTGATCTGTTCGATTTTTGGCTCTGTGCCAGCCGGAAGATGATCGATCCGGCTCAGGTAGTGGCCTGTTTTCTTGAATACATGAAGCATGAGGGCCATCACGTGACGCGCGCCCAGTTCGAGCAGAACCTGCATGAGAAGGAACACGATGTCGAGTTCATGGGCGACATTGCGCCGCTTTTGAGCGGCACGGTACGATACGATGCCGGCAAAGCTATGAGGTTGGTTAGGGAAGTGCTGATCGAGAAGATTCCCGGTGATCCGTGGCGGGGATCAACGAAATGACCAGTACCAATACTCAACATGGGACAAGCGATCGAAGTCAATCATTACTCTTCGTCGCAAGCGAAGATCGATCTGTTTCGTTCTCTGTTTCGCGGACGTGATGATGTATACGCTCGACGATTCGAGAGTCGAAAGACGGGCAAGTCGGGCTACGCGCCGGCATGCGCCAATGAATGGGTGCAAGGCATCTGTGAAAAGCCGCGGATCAAATGTGCTGAATGTCCGCATCGAAGATTTTTTCCGGTGACGGCTGATGCAATTCGCTGGCACCTTTCCGGGCAGGACGACACCGGGCGCGATTTCGTGATGGGCGTCTATCCGATGCTGCTGGATGAGACCTGTTTCTTTCTGGCAGCGGACTTTGACAAGGCGAGTTGGAAAGATGACGCAGCCGCATTTCTCGATACGTGCAGGAAATTGGAGGTGCCGGCGGCATTGGAGCGCTCGCGATCGGGCAATGGCGGGCACGTGTGGATCTTTTTTGAGCAGGCCGCTTCCGCGGCCGTGGTGAGAAAGCTTGGCTCGCATATCTTGACTGAAACGATGGAATGCCGGCCGGAAGTTGGGTTCGAGTCTTATGATCGATTCTTCCCCAATCAGGATACTCTACCTCAGGGAGGGTTCGGCAATCTGATCGCATTGCCGCTGCAGAAACACGCGCGAGAATCGGGGAACAGTCTTTTCCTTGATCAGAACTTCGTCCCACATGCCGACCAATGGGCGTTCCTATCTAGGGTTCGCAAGATGTTCCGCGATAAGGTCGAAGAAATCGTTCGGACCGCCGAGTCAAAGGGCCGGATTGTGAGTGTGCGCCTTGCACTGACGGATGAAGATGATGCTGCGCCTTGGTCACGACCACCATCGCGTCGCCGAGTTTCGCTACCACTGGTGAGTCCGCTGCCTGAAAGCATGGAACTTGTTCTCGGGAATGAGGTGTTTATTGCCAAAGAGGCTTTGCCTCCCAGTTTGAGAAACGAATTGGTGCGTCTGGCCGCATTCCAGAACCCGGAGTTCTACAAAGCGCAGGCAATGCGGCTTTCAACATATGACAAGCCGCGGATTATCGGGTGCGCGGAGGATCATGGGCAGCATATCGGGTTGCCGCGCGGATGCCTGGATGATGTGCGCCAACTACTGTCGGATTTGAAAATCAAACCGCTGATTCGAGATGAACGGTGCAATGGCAAACCGATCGAACTCGAGTTCCACGGTGAATTGCGGGCCGAGCAACAGGCGGCCGCCAACGCGATGGTCGCCCATGACATTGGAGTCTTGTCGGCCACAACCGCGTTCGGCAAGACCGTGGTGGCGGCATGGCTCATAGCAAAACGCAGAGTCAACACCCTGGTGCTGGTGCATCGCCGGCAATTGCAGCAGCAGTGGGTTGAACGATTGGCTAGTTTTCTCAATATCCCTCCGAAGCAGATCGGTCGAGTTGGCGGGGGAAAGAGAAAGCCAACTGAAGTGATTGATGTGGCGCTGATTCAGAGCCTGGTTCGCAAGGGAGTCGTGGATGACCTGGTCGGGCGATACGGTCATGTGATCGTGGATGAATGTCATCACCTGTCTGCCAGTAGTTTCGAGCAAGTGGCGCGGCAGGTGAAAGCGAAGTTCGTCACGG
The DNA here is from genome assembly GCA_035545895.1 of Tepidisphaeraceae bacterium. GTDB lineage: Bacteria > Planctomycetota > Phycisphaerae > Tepidisphaerales > Tepidisphaeraceae > DASZXJ01. The sequence goes on from DASZXJ010000137.1 coordinate 21,458, forward strand.
GCCTGTCCGCAACTGTCACGCGCAAGGATGGTCACCATCCGATCATCTTCATGCAGTGCGGGCCGGTGCGCCATCGCGTGAACGCGAAAGAGCAGGCCGCGGCAAGGCCATTCGAGCATACAGTCGTTATTCGGCCCACGTCATTCCGCCCGTCGGCGCCGGCCGATTCTGATGTTCGAAAGCAGTTTCATCAACTCTACGGCGAATTGGTTGCGGATGACGCCCGCAATCAGATCATTTGCGAGGACATCTGTGCCGCCGTGCGCGAAGGTCGATTTCCACTCGTGCTCACCGAGCGAAACGAGCATCTGGATTCGCTCATTCGCCGCATTGATAAGGTAATCCAACACACTCTGGTGCTGCGAGGAGGGATGAGCACGAGAGAACTGGCAACTCAGGCCGAACATATGGCAGCAATTCCAGAGTCGGAGCCCCGTGTTCTGCTTGCAACCGGGAAATTCGTTGGCGAAGGATTTGACGATGCTCGGCTGGACACTCTGTTTCTGACGCTCCCAGTCTCATGGCGCGGGACAATCGCTCAGTATGCAGGTCGGTTGCATCGATTGCATGACAGGAAGCGAGAAGTGCGCGTTTACGATTATGCCGACCTGAATGTCCCAATGCTGTCGCGTATGTTCGACCGGCGCTGTCGAGGTTACGAAGCTATCGGCTACAGGATCCTTCTGCCCGCCAGCGCCGTCCCCGGTTGGCCGTCGGATGTTCCGCTACCAGTCGATCCCGTATGGAAAAACGACTACGCTGCCAGCGTGCGCCGCCTTGTTCGCGACGGTGTCGATACGCCGCTGGCCAACCTTTTCGTTCATGCAGCCAGGCCGTTCTCGGTTGATTCTCAAGGAGCTGATCGTGCCCGCAGCGCCAGCGAGGCATTTCTCTTTCGTCGTCTCCAAACTCTGGCTGAGACGGCAGGACGATTCCAGCTCAATGTCGAATTGCCAATTCCTTTCGACGGATGGGGTCGCATGGAAGTGGACTTGCTCGATATAGAATCGCGCATCGCAATCGAACTGGACGGCGCACAGCATTTGGCCGATGCCGACGCCTACCGTCGAGATCGGCGTAAAGACGCGCTGTTTCAAGAAAACGGCTATACGGTACTGAGGTTCCTGGCTGAGGATGTTGGCAAGCAACTGGACGATGTTCTGGATGCCGTTCTTCGCGCTTTGGCGCACCGGCGCGACTGAAGGGAATGAGGCGTTCGATGCTCACCTCCGCGTCTTTCGCATTGCCAGAATCGGCTTGCCTTCCAGTCGGTCCAGAATCTCCGTGAGTTTTGGCCGGTTGCGGTAGCGAATCTGGATGTCTTCGACCAACTGCTTCCAGTCGTTTTCGCGGTCAATTGCCTTCATGACGGGCTTCATCTTTCGAAGATAGGCTGCGACTCGTTCATAAGCGCTGGCGCCGGTTGGTTTCAGATTCTGCTCGACTCGCTGGCGGTAGATTTCCAGTGATCGCTGAGGATGCGACTTGGCGACGGCCTCGGCGACAGAATCGGCATGAGCGCCGGGACCATCCCACCCATCGCCGTATGGCGACGGTTTCCGCTGGGCGCACATTTTGTCATACCATTGCAACACATCTTCAGGGTGCTTGTCGGCGATGGCCATATCAATCAGAACGCCATAATATGGCTCGGGCACCCGGCGGATCCGGCGTTCCGATTGAAGCATCGGAACCAGATATTCCGGCATGGGCAGCGGCCAGTCCTTCGAAGCCCGGACGTGTATTTCGCCTTTCTTCGCCGAATCAGCTTGGATCGGTGCCACGCCGGTCTCCAGAAACTGCTGTGCGGCTCGATTTACGGATTCCTCACAGTGGGCTTTTGCCGCTGCTTGCACCAGATGCTTGAAGCCTTCGCGGCTCGGTCGATCGAAAAACTCGTACGCCGCGTGTGCCGCGACGACGTCCCACTGCATTTGCGCTGCCGCCAGTTCACAAAGCTGCTTTGACAGGTTCGCCGCAATCCCCGGAAAATTGCTGGCCGTCTTTGTGATACCTTCGGTTGCCCATCGCTTGGCGTCATCGAAATGCTTGTGCTCGATCAAGTGCTTGACCAGTCGCTCGTAACTGCCGGTCTTCCGTGATTCTTTCTCAAGGACAGCCAGCACTTCCTCGCTACGGCCGGCGCGCTCCAGCGCATTGACTAGCCAATTGCTGATCTGGTCTCGCTGATAATCGCGGGAATATTCATCGCCATCATCATCTTCATCGTCATCAAGCGACTTGCGACGCTTGGTTGCGATGGAGGAAAGTCGCTCTGCCAGATCGTCCGCGACCGCCGACCAGTCCGATGGCTGATACTTTCCGTTGAGTACGACATCGGACGCATCGCCAATCACGTCGTAGTCATCTTGAAGCTCTGCATCAACGGCGAAGAGTAACTTCTGCGCCGGCATGAGGCTCGATTTGGCGACCGCGTCAAACACGACCGGCATCGCTCAACAGCTGCCGAAGAAAAATCCCGAAGTCGAAGAACTGGCTCGCCATACCTGTAGCCCTGCCAGATACCGACCGGATATCGCGGCATCATCATCTCCTTACCATCGAGGTGCTTGTCCTGTTCGTGAGAGTGAACCGCGATCTGAAACGTAAGGTTTGAAGTTTCAATCACAAGCATCATGTACGGCATTGCAGCAGCATGATCCCTTCTGCGGAACAACATCACTCGGCCCGGTGTGTCGGGCGGAGGCCCGGGAGTGAGCGCGATGAGACACGCGGCGGGCTTCTGCGGCGGCGGTCGAATTGCGTGATCTAGCTCTCGAATCCACGCGATCGTGTCGCGGAAGTTCGATATTTCCGACTCCGGAAGCACGGAGAGCCCGCACTTCACAAAGCACTTGAACGCCGCGAGCGGTATGAAGGGCTGCGTCCGCAGCTTGCATTGGATCTCGTGCCGTTCCTCGTCGATAGAGACAATTCCGTCTTCAACATGGAAGCCGAATTCAAACCTTTCTCCTTTCACTTCCATCCGGGATCGTTTCGAATCGGATCGAAACTTCGGGCTTCCATCTTTCCCTCTGAGTTGAAGCGCGACGCGAGTTCCAAGCGTAAATTTCGACAAGTGATCCTCGACGACTTTGCTAAAAAGGTCATTGCATCCGTCACACTCGTAATAACTGATGAGAGACTGGTTGCCGAGGAATTCCGGGATGGCGTGAGCTTCCTTGCGAAAGGTCGTTTGCAAGGCATCCCGGCCGCAGAATCGGCATTTACGCGGATCTCGGACGCCGAGGTACTGCTTTCGTCCAGTTGCAAGTTCGTACGAGACGGCGAGTTCGTAGCTCCGTTGCAAGATCATCACACGGCGAGCCGTGAGCCAGTCGGCGACGGCATGGCCATCACCGCCTCCCCTCTGTTGCCAGAGGTCGTACGCGACGGGCCGAATTGTTTCATCAGAGATATCGCCCACAGAGTCTCTCCGTGCTCAAAGTCCAATTTCCGGACAAGCATACCGGAACCGAGGGTAGAAGCATTCTTGGCTCCTTATATCTGCCGTCTTCGGCCGTCGTCGTCGGGTCTCGCCCCGTGACGGCGGAGCCGCTTGGACCCGATGACGGCGACCGAAGATGGCTCATCGCTCAGCGTCATTTATCTCCGTCCCCCTCTGCCGGATTGGTCCCGAGTCTGAGGGTCTCAGGGTTCAACGGAGGTGTGCGCATGAGCAATGAGGATGATGTCACTGAGAAGTTCGGTCTTATCTGCCTGGCTGTCTGGAACATGATGGATGAGGAAGGTCTATCGGTTGAGGACGCCCTCAAGGCGGTCCGAACAATGCTGATTCCGCATAGCAAGTCCCGCGTCGTGTCCGATGGCATTGAGCGACTTGAAAGGGCCGGCGACGAAGCGGAACTCTCTCGGCTACTGGTCGATGAGTCGAGCCGCGTCTCCCGTATGCTCCACCCGAGCGAATCGTCGCCCAAGCCAATCGTAATCAAAATTGACCGTTACAAAGCGACGCTTGAGAAGGCATTTGCGGGAGGCGTCGCCGCGATCGTAACCCGCTCAGCACCGCGAGCGGGGTGAGTGTGCCAGAAGAGTTTCTTGATGTCGGTGGAATTATCCTTACGCCGGAGACGCTCGCGATTCCGCGGGCCAAAGAGACGGCGTCGGTGCTCTCCCGTGGAATTCTTGAGTACGCGACTCTCATTGAGTGCCGCCGTCGCGGCGAAGGTAAAGAAGAGGTTCTCGTTGTCGAAGTGGGCGTGCAGACGCCTCAGCTTAAGACCTACGATATTCGGCCGACAGAGCGCGTAGCTCTGGTCTTCCGGAAAGATGACGGGCGACCGGATGTTTTGTCGCTCCGTCCTGATTTCCCGCAAGCACCGCATCTAAACCTCACCCTTTCTGAATATCCGAAGAGCCGTAAACGAACATGTTACCCATGTTTGCCTTGTTTTGCCATTTTGGGGGTACACTTGGGGGTCCATTTTCGTGAGCGTCGTACTCATTCAACAGGCACCGAGCATCGTCAGCCTCCCAGTAGGGTCATGTCAAAAACGTACCTTCAAAATACTCGTGCCAACAATCTAGCCGGCTGAGCGCGACGGGTTTGATATCGCCTAGGCGATGCCCTTGTGCGGTGAGCCGCTTCATGATGGCGGCGTTGGGGTCTTTGTTGATTTTGAAGAGGCGAGGTGCTGCAAGCTGACCGAGATCACGACAGTACGCATAGTTTAGATTCTCTCGCAGCATCTGGTCGAGATGGTGCCCGATACTTTGTCCGGCATTGCCTTGCACGTAAAGAATGTACGCATTCTGCTCCGGCGCGAGCATCGCAAACGCACCGCTGAGGTGCTGTTCGATGCGCAGGCGCTCAATTACCCGAGCGACGAATGCATCGCTCAGCTTCTCCCCGAATAGGTCAGAAATGTTTCCGGCCTTGCCCACAAATCGGATTGACGGGGTTTTGTCTATCGCGCCATTAACTTGGATGACATCATTGAGCTTGTATCGCCATAAGCCACCGCCCGTGGTCACCACTAGCTCATATTCGCGTCCCTCCACCAATTCATGCGCCAAGTACACCTTGCCAGATTCGTCGACGAATTCCAGAAAGTGAGAGGTGATGGCCAGGGGATGTTTGCGCCGGAAGGGAATGGAGATGATTGCTTCAGTGGCGATGAGGCCCTTCGGTTGGATTCGGACTCCTGTGAATCTTTGCGACAGTTCCCGCGCCGCCAGAGCTGCCTGACCATCCGCCCAGCAACTGATCAACCGCAAGCGCGGCCACAGATCGCGTGGAGCATGAGACTGGCCAGCCAGTAGGAGTGTGAGAAATGAGGGATGCCATATAGAGATCAGCCGTAAGTCTCGATGCCGCTGAAGATGCGCCAGTGTTGAGCGGCGGAACTCTTCGATGTCAGTGGCGTGCCGAACGCCAGGCGGAACCGCCATCACCCAATCCACGAGGCGCCGGCGAATTCCCCCGAGATATTCGCTGTCCTGCTCGAACCCGATCGGAACCGCAGATTCTTCCGATGTGTCGGACTTCATGACCGGACTGATCGACCAGTATGCCGAACCCGTGATCAACCGAGGATCGGAGTTGAACAAATCGACCATCCAAGGACCGATGGCGCGATTGAACTCCGCTTGCAATCCCGTGGTATATGGAATGAGTTTTTGCGCGTTAGTCGTTCCGCTCGTCGTGGCCAAGCGAATCACCCGGTCTGGCGCCAGCACTTTATTCTCGCCGCGACGAATTCGATCGATCCAAGGCTCCAACTCCGCGTAATCGCGAATCGGCACGCGGGAGGCAAAGTCGCGGTAATCGCAGATGCCCGCGAAGGCATGATGGCGGCCGAATTGAGTTTCGGCTGAACGTCGAATCAATCGATGCAGAATCGATCGCTGGGCCAGGTGTGGCTGGGCCAATGCACGGCGGAACGACCACCATGCCGGCAGGCAGCTCAGCCACCATGCGCCGTTGGCGATCGTGGCTTGGGCGCTCATCGACAGGCTCCATTTACAACGCGCCGGCCCGCCGGTGTCAGGTTTTCCGGAGACAGATCGGCGATACAGACGAGTTCATCGCCCTGGACGAATCCCGGATTCTGCTGGATGAAGAATTCGACATCCGGATCATCACGTCGCCCTTCCGGGACTACGCTGAACTGCGGGCGGAGTCTCTGAGGATTCTCGAATCGAACGATTCCCCGTTCAGGGCAAAACTGCGGTCCGAATCGTTGTGAGGCAAGGTCGCTAAGCATCCGATGCCATGCCGGTGGCGTCACGGCGGCCGCACGTGGATAAAACTCGCTCCAGAAGACCGGCAAGAGTCGATACGTCCGAAATCCAGACGTCAACAGTAACCAAATCAACCTGCCATCGGGATAAGCCTCACGAAGACCGTACACGGACCTGATCCATGTGCGCGGGAACGCCATGGACCCCCAAGCGGCGGGAGAGACAATCGTATCGCCGGAACAGATGACATTGATTCGCTCTTTGGCGACGGTGGCTTGATATGCCAGGATGGTCGAGAAGCCGAACAGTTGTTTCGCCTCTTCGATGAGGACGACCCAGTTCTTCTCCCTAAGGTCGCGATCAAATTGGTCTCGCGTCACCCCCTCGAAATGGGCATCCAGCAGCGCGAACATCGCGTCACGCTCAGCAGAAACAAGGTCGATCTGTCGAACCAGCCGTCCGGTCATAGCAAAGCAACCTCGGGATACATCAGCCGCTCGTCCGGCGGATCGACGGCTTGGGGATCGTCGGTCCAGTGAACCATATACAACCGCGTATGATACACGCGGGCGCGCAGCCGACTCTTAATCCATTTTAATCTCGGGTCGCGCACATCCAGACCAAATGCCATTAGTTCAATTCCCATGGAGTGCGCGGTGGCACTGAGCAGTTCAAATAACTCCTCCACCAGTTCCGGCCGGCCGACTGCCGAAGAGAGATGCGACACAAATGCCTGCGAGATGACGTCGCCGATTTGTGGCAGCATGACGCGTCCGGTGACGCGCGCAAATAGGTTATACAAGGGTCGAAACGCCGCCATGGAAGTTGAATACCCACTGACCACGGCTTGCTTAAACGACCGCTGGTCCCAGAGTGCGGCGCAACCGATGATCTGTCGTTCGTCATTCCGAAGACAATGGAACTCGAATTGACGCTTCATTTCCTTTTCCGTCCAGTGCGGGGCAAATTGGAATTGGTGCATCGACTGCTCCAGATGCGAGAAGATCTCATGTTGATCGCAGACTGGCTCGCGGCTGGAACTGCCATTGCGCGACGTTCGCACCAAAGCGGTGGCCAAGTCGCCGACATGTCGGTAGGTGGGCATGCCGGGCAGGCCTCGCTCAAGTATGCTAATTGCCCGCTGATTGTCTGCAGCAATGCTCGTCAAGTAGAACGGAACGTTCAACGAGGGATGAAGTTTCCGCACGAATCGATATCCACGTCGAAGGATATCGAAGCGGCCCCAGCACGATCGGTCGAGTCGCAAGCTGCCGAGATAGCCAATGCGCATGACCTTGCCATTGTAAAAACGCTCTCGAACGGAAACACTCCCCATAGCGACGATGTCATCGCCGCGCAGCGCGATGATTGTATGATGCTCAGGTCCTTCGATTCCTGCGGCGCGGAAATAGCTTGGTTCGCGCCGGAGCGAAAGTCTGATTTGTCCCTCCATGGGGCATTCGCGGAGCAGTTTTCGGATCGCCGCATCGTGCGAAGCCTCCGCAAGGACAAAGTGGACATCGCTGGTGTGCAAAGAATTCACCCCGCCCGGAGAAGCTCGCCTTGGAACGCCATATCCCCCAGCGGATAGTGATCACGCGAGTTGACGTCGCTTCTGTGCAACGCATTGATGAGATAGAAGTTCCGCCACATGAACCAGTCACTGCGGTTTACGGCGTCGAGCCCGCGACAGAAAATGCTGGATAGAGAATAGAATTGTCGCCGCGCGCTCAAACACGAAAGCCGCAGCGCCTCCGGTTCCATTAACGCTGGCTTAAAGGGAATCTGGTTGTAGCTGTAGCGATCATCCATCCACCAAGCGTCATAGAGCATCCGACCCTGCCTCTTGAGCCGATCATATAGCGGCGTGCCTGGAAATGGGGTGAGATGATTAAACGCCGCGATATAGAACGAATGCTCGCGTGCGAACTCCACGGCTGCGTCAAAACTCTCGGGCGTGTCGTGATCGTATCCGAAGATAAACGTTCCATAGACGCGGATGTCATGCCGCCGCAGATTCTCCATCGCCTTGGTAAATCCGCCCTGCATCGTATTGAAGGATTTGTTCATCTCCTTCAGGTTCTTGGGGTCCAGGCTCTCAAAGCCAATCAGTACCCCTTTGCATCCGCTTCGCCCGAGCAATTCCAGGAATTCTTCATCGTGCGCGGCATTAATGCTGGATTGGCTGACCCATCGGATATTGCACGGAATCAGCGCTCGGAACAGTTCCTTGGCCTGTTCGATGTTCGACGTGATGTTGTCGTCGACGAAGAAGAAGAGCTTTCGTCGCGACTTGATAGCTTGCACCTCCTCGATGATGCGATCGATGGGCCTGCGGGTTTGGGTCGCATTGAAGATGGTCTGGACCGCGCAGAATTCACACTTGAAATGGCAACCGCGTCCTGCCTCCACGAGGCCAATCGGAAGATACCGTTTGCCCTGGAAGATCGAACGATTTGGCTTGAGTCCCGCCAGCGATGGCCGTTCGGTTGAACGATAGAACTTCTGAAGCTTCCCATGCCGAGCATCATCAACGACCGCCGGCCACAGTAGTTCCGCCTCGCCCACAACGACCGTCTCGGCGAAGCGGGCAACTTCATCCGGTACCAGCGTCGCGTGAAACCCGCCCATTGCGACAGGCACTCCACGCTTTCGATATTCAGTCGCGATTTGATACGAGCGTTTGGCGGTGTACGTCTCGACACTGATAGCAACAAGGTCGGTTGGCTCGTCGAAAGGAATCTGCTCCATTCGATCGTCGTAGAATGCGACCTGGACATCCGCCGGGGTTAATCCAGCAAGCGTGGCGGCAGGAAGCGGCTCCATCTGCCAGGTACGAATGTACTTCTGCCCTGGTCGTCGGCCTATGCATGGATGGATGAGCGTGACTTTCATCGTCCCCCGGCCGACACGGTCAGGGCGACCACCTCACGGGGATTCCTCTCGGCGTTGCTTCGCGCCTGGCCGATCATCCAGTCGCAGTTATAGAAACGGTTGAGCCGATTCGCGTAGAACCTGTATCCAAGATTCGTCCCTACTCTGACGGCCCACGGTGCCGGCGAATGCGCAATACGCCGGGAAATCGACTTCAGGCTATATGCATGTTTCCAGGCCGCCTCAGTCCCTGCTTGAAGCTCATTCATCGACATCTTGAGCGGCCGAAATACCGCATGTTGGCCATCGTACAGTTCCCAGTTTTTCGTCAAGAGCCTCCCCTCAGTCTCAAGACGCTTGTAGAGCCCCGTGTTGGGGAACGGGGTGACGATCGCGAACCGGGGCAGGTCAATCTTCGCCTCCACGGCAAACTCGGCCGTCTTAAGGAAGATGTCGGGTTCGTCATGATCGAGTCCGAAAACGAAACAACCCTGAAGCGTGATCCCATGTTGATGGAGCAGTTCGACCAGTCGCACATATTGATCTGGAGAGTTGAAACCCTTGCGGCTCAATCGCAGGTTATCCGGTGAGATCGATTCTAATCCCATGAGCAGGCCGCGGCATCCACTTCGCGCCGCCAGTTCGAGCAGCGGTTGGTCTTGTCCGAGAAGGACTGTCGAGAGGCCATACCATTGCACTCCGAGAGGCGTCAGCGCCGTAAACAACCTCATAGCATACTCGCGGTCTGCAATCAGGTTCAGATCCACGAAGATCAGCTTTTTTGCGCCGTGGCGGCGAATGTCCTCAATGATGTCTTGAATTGGCTTTTGATAGGGCTTGCGTCCCCATGCGGACGGAACGACGCAGAAATCGCAATTGTGAACGCATCCGCGTGTTGCCTCGAAGACATTGTTCGTCAGATACCGCTTCGAGGGAAGCAGCTCGCGCCGGGGAAACGGACGGTCGGAAAGGTCCAAGTCGGGGGATTGGTCATACCTCGGTTTCATCTGCCCCCGACAGAAATCGCGAAGCAATTGCGGCCAGGTGTCTTCGGCATAGCCGACAACAACCGCGTCGGCATGCGGTTGGGCGTCATCGGGAATGAGCGTCACATGAGGCCCGCCTAGAACAACCGTAATTCCCCGCGAACGAAATCGCTTTGCCAGCTCATACGCACGTGGAGCCGTGCCGGTGATGACGGTCAGGCCCACAAGGTCCACGTCCATGTTCTCTGGAACATCACCGATTCCTTCATCAATGAGCTGTAGATCAGTATCTATATCCGGTGGAATCAGGGCTGCGAGGGTCGTCAGAGTCAGCGGCTGATAGCGGAGCGATTTGCGGAAAATGCCACCGCGATGCCGATAGAGCGGCCCCTTTGGCGAGATCAGAGCAATTCGAATCCTACTCGACGGCATCCGATGAGTGTAACACCATGCCCCGGCGCGATACACTGTCGGATGGAGTCCAGTCGATGGAACGAAACCAATCCGATTCGCAGGCCGAGATCCCAAATGGTTGGAATATGGGAATCATTGCCGCGCAACTGCTTGCGTTCGTTGGCTGCCTTATCGCCGCATCACGAGCATCAACAGCGTGGCAAATCGCGGCGTTGTCCCTCGTATTTGGAGTAATCATGAACTCGGTCTACTCCATCATCCACGAGGCTGAGCATGCCATGCTCTTTAGCAACTCGAGGCTGAACGAGGCCGCCGGCGTGGTCATGGCGCTGCTGTTTCCCGCGCCGTTTCACCTGTTGCGCCAGGGCCATATCGGGCATCATATGCGAAATCGGTCCGACGATGAAGCATTCGATTTGTACTTTGAAGGCGACAGCGTGATCTGGAAATGGCTGGTGTGGATCGGAATCCTAACCGGGCTGTATTACCTGCTTGTCGTCACCAGCAACGTGCTGGCCGTTGTGGCGCCCTTTGTTTTTGACCGAAAGCATTTCAAGGTGGAGCGGCATGTGGTGGTCGATCGCGCTTCAGTGGCATTCCTTGAATCGTTCAATCCGAGGTATCTGCGATGGATCTGGCTGGAAGGATTTTTGGCAATTTTGGTACACATCGGTATTGTTTGGGGTCTGGGCTTTCCCGTCATGCGTTATATCATTCTCTACGCGACTTTCGGCTTCATGTGGTCGGCGATGCAGTATGTTCATCACTACGCCACGGAGCGACATGTGACACGCGGTGCCCGAAATCTTTTCCTGTTCAGGCCGATCGATGCGATCTGGTTGAACCATAACTGGCATCGCACGCACCACGAACACCCCACGATGCCTTGGATTTATCTGCCCGCCATCGCCCGCGACAATCAACAGACTCATCGGGGTTTCCTCCCATTGGCGTATCTAAGAATGTGGCATGGCCCAAGGAAGACGGGGGAGCATGTTCAAAACAAGTATGCAGGGCGAATCATTCAGTGATTTCCGCGATCGCCTAGGGGCGCACTGGCGACTTAAATTGCTTTTGCTGTTCAGCCTGACGGCAGCCTTCTCGACACCGTATATCTACCTGGCCCACCATCCATTGTTTCGACCCCACGACTTGCCTATGACCTGGCTTGATCACGCTGCGGGCTTCAACCCGCAATGGGTGTGGATATATCAATCCGTCTATCTACTCACGGTGTCACTACCGTGGTTCGCCCAAACGCGACAACAACTGCAGAAATACCTCATTGGCTTCTCACTCCTCACGGCAGCGTCATTTGTCGTGTTCGTCTTTTTCCCAGTCCGTAGCCCACGTGGACTGGTCGAACATCCATCGGGGATGTATGCGGTTTTGATGATGTACGACGGTCCGTACAACACGATGCCATCTCTGCACGTCGGATTCCTCTTCTACACACTCTGCTTTGCTCGTCGTGTGCGATCACCCCTGTCTCAATTTGTCTGGATCACGCTTGTTGTCTGGGGTGTTCTGATCGCGTGGTCGACGCTTGCTATAAAGGAACATTATGCGTTGGATTTGGTGGTGGGAATCGCGTTCGGCTGGACATCCGATCGGGCTGCATGGAGCAGTATGCTGCGAATTAGCGGCTCGACATCCCAATCTGGTTGAAGGTAGTGATCTGCCCCCCAGACAGGATAGACCCGCCCCTGAAGTCTCGCCGAGTCCGCAAGAAGAATCCCCCCACCATCCGTCGGACCCAACGGTGCGATTCGTTCGTATCCGTTCGGAGCCCAAGGATGGCGAAGATGGCATCGGACTGGAAATCCTACAACATGGATGGTTCTGAAGTGCGCCGGAATCGTCACCCGCGACGCCAAGGGTCCGTTATTATGCCGCAACTGATCGAGAACGCGAAAACGCTGCCCACGGCTCCATAACAGAAGATGCACACCGATTGTCCGCAGCCGATGTGAACGGAGCCAACTGATCAACGGTGTTCCTGTCGAGAGCCCGCTCAAACTAACCCAGCCGCAAACTCGCTCCATCGCAGCTGCAGCGCGCGGATCATTCAGTGCCATAGCAATGTCAGCCGAGCCCTTGCTGAGCGAAACCAACATCAACTTGGATGCTTGGGTTCGCAAAAGATGATTGAGAATGGCATCCGCATTTCTCTCAAGCGATCCAAAGCTGTCAATCTCAACGAGTTCGATCGGCCATCCCATTTCACGAGCGATCCGCAGGATTCGATCGCCGTCCGCACCCGTTTGACGATGCTGCCTGAAGAACGCGCCTCGGATCAATACAATGGTTGGCAAATCCACAATTGCTGGAGATGTCCTGCCGGTCACTGCTGTTTCGATGGCCCGCACAAAATCAGCTTGTTCTGGAGCATTGCGAATTGCATCGCACCACCCCGCAGTGGCGACTTCAATGCTGTGTACGCGGGCGATCTCATTAAGCTGATCAGGGGAAATCTGACGCCAATCGAGATTGACAGGGAATACGTTGCGGGCACGGTCAAAGAGCGCATAATCTTCAGCCTTAGCATGCGGCGGATACGCCATGCGCGCCGCCTGACTCATGCCGGGCCCGGCTTTCGTTTCGTCAATCGTCCGAACACAATCCCTGCCACCAATGCCACCACGCCAACAATCACCGCAGCCCACATCGATGCCTTCCGTATCGCCAGCCCGAGAATGGCATTGTCAAACACATTGACGGACAGGTGAAAACTCGTGACTTTCCATTCATCGCCGCTTCTGGCGATGGTAGCAGTGAACTTACTGTTCATGTCAAGATCACGCCCGTCGGTGAGTGTGAAGTGATCGTTCATGACGCCCCACGAAACCGCCCAGTCGCCGTATAGGTGTCGATCGATCACCTGTGGATTCGATTGAACCGACGCGACGATTCTGTCGGGCCCGCTCATCATCTTTTTGTAGTAGGCCCGCACTTGTTCCGGCCCGCGGCACACTTCGCCATTCTGCCAGGTTATGACGACATCGGGAGCAAGGTGCACCAATAGCCGGTCCACGTCACCTTTATTAAAGCTATCCACCAATTCGGTTCGGAGAGAATTGATGGCGGCGAGCGGATCGGCATCGGTCACCGCTCGGGTTGTCTGCGCAGATGCGACACCGGTGAGAAGCACGGAAGCGATTGCGATGAGCCACTTTTTCATGAAAGAACCTTCATTCGTTAAACGACTCGCCGCCGACCGTCTCCGCAAGCCACTGGAAATAGCCAGCCACCACCGCGTCAGCTTCGATCAAGGAACCACGATTATAACGAATTCCCTGCGATCGCTCACGGTCAGACTCGACAAATCCACGGATGAACCATCTTCGGACCATCGCATCCACGTGGTCCAGGGCGTGCAACATTCCCGATCGCCGCGCAACCCAGACGATGTTACGAATCGCAGATCGATTCCTGTCGATCGGCCGGACGCACACCATGCCATAGCTAGTCGTGCGCGCGAATTCCGCAGTCACGAGTGCGATTGTGCCACACCAGCTTGTAACGGTCATTGTGACTCGGGGACCGGAAATCCGTCGCGTCAGGCGATCTCGCAGTGAATCGCCAGTGACATCGAAAGTTGCTCGGATGCGGTATGCGAATGGAGACGGCCGGCTAATCACCGGCTCTCCCACGAGTGTTCGATCGTGTGCCGTTCGGAAATGCTGCAAATCAAACCCATTGGCTACCACCATATACCAAGGCATTTCGGCTTCAAAATCAAACGGTTTTGCAGCCAGCAAGTCGCGTGGCGCGACATCATCAAAGAAGGGCATATCAAACGATGGCTGGCTGTGATTAAAGAGCAAAACATGTTGACCGACGACTGCTGTGCGGTAAACCCGCTGCCGCGCGAACCCTGGAATCGAGTCGGTAGCTGGAATGCGGATGCACTGCCCTTGCTGATTGAATTCCCAGTGGTGAAACGGACATCTAATCCGACCTTGAACAATGCAACCGCCGGCCAGATCCGCCCCCATGTGCACGCAGCGTCTGTCCATCGCCACAATTTGATTCGCGTCGCTTGCAAATAACACGAACTCGTGCCCACCGATCGAGCAGCCAATCGGGCGACGTATCACATCTCTGAATTCACACGCGAAGTGCCATGACCACGGCACCTCGGGAAAGCCGAGTGGCGTCGCCGGCTTGCTTGGAACTTTGGCATTATCGAGGACTTTATCCATTTGAATCTGGCCGCCGATGCATTGAGCGTAGAAGCCGATTCTAGCGCCGTCAGTGGCGAACGAAATATTGCGGCACTTTCCTTGCGTCATTCTCAGAGACAACTCGTCAAAAGACAATGACTGCCGCTGAGCCTCGTCCGGGAGCGGGTTTGGCGCAGTGAATATCAGTTTGTTACAGGCGGAGTCAGCATGATCGGTCAGCTGCCTATTGTTGACACCAATGGCATCGTCTAATCAGATACTCTCATGTCGGAAGGGTGGACACCTGATCGAGTCATGCAGCTTGCTCCAGATCCGGCCAGCGCAAAGGCGGGACAGGGGTTATCTAGCATCAGGAAGTGGGTATCGGTTGGATGTGATGCTGGCGCTGTCTGGGGCGAGTGCCAGGGAAGCGGGGCCAAACCTTATCAGGTTCAGGTCGAGCTGGCCGAGTCCGCCTTCAAGTGTAGCTGTCCGAGCCGTAAATTCCCCTGCAAGCATTCGCTGGGCCTGATGCTGCTCTGGACGGCTAACGAAGTCAAAGTATCGACTCGACCCGCGTGGGTGGATGAATGGCTGGCGTCGCGGGCCGACCGAGCGAAGAAGAAGCAAGAGAAAGCCGAGGAGCCTCCCAAACCGCTGGATGCCGAGGCACAAGGGAAACGACGTGCCAAAAGGGTGGACCGGGTTCGCGAGGGAATTGCATCGCTGAGAATTTGGGCGGAGGACCTGATCCGTACCGGAATCGCATCAGCTCCTTCTCAAGGTTACGGCCATTTTGACGAGCCGGCGCGGCGAATGATCGACGCTCAGGCACCAGGGGCGGCGCGGATGATCCGGCAGCTAGGGTCCATAGCCATGTCCGGTGCCGGATGGCAAGAACCATTTCTTCGTCAGCTTGCGGTTCTTCATCTTCTGACGTCCGCGGTTGACCAAATCGAGAATCTTCCAAAGCAGATTGGCGAAGATGTTTTAACTGTTATCGGTGTTCCACAGGGACAGGACGAAGTACTCGGCCGGGCTGGCGTCGCAGATCGATGGCATGTTCTGGCGCAGGAGGTCGAACTGGAGGACCGCTTGCGGGTTCAGCGCACTTGGCTTTTCGGCAGCACGACCCGTCGCCCTGCGATGGTCCTGACTTTTGCCCACGGTACAGGCCCGCTCGACGCAAGTTTGCAGCCGGGCACTGGTTTTGACGGAGAGGTATGCTTTTTTGGAGATAATCAGATCCGGGCGGCTGTTAAAAATAAATCCACGGCGGTGCTTCTGGAGGGCTTGCCTGGATTGGAATCGCTGGATGCAGCCTGCGCGGTTTTCGGCCGATTGTTGACGGGGTTGCCATGGTTGGAGGAGGCGGTAGTCCCATTGCGAGCGGTCGTTCCGACACACATTGGCGAGCAGTGGTATCTAACCGATGCACGCCAAGAGGCCATGACGTTGAACTGCAGTAATTCGGGCGGATGGCTGCTGATGGCGCTATCTGGAGGCACGCCAATCGATGTTGCCGTGGCGATGGACGGGAGTAGGTTAAGACCTTTGGCGGCGATGGTTGGCGGGCGTTATGCCACGCTGACCGTCAGGGCTGACGTCGGAGGGTGAACGCGGTGCTGGAGGAACTGGTCAAACAAGCGCTAGTGGGAACTGGGCGAGCCCCTGAAAAGGTGACATTTACCGGCCAACTCGGCCAGGCAATCGGCTCACTTCCCGCCGGCTCACCGGAGACGATGCTTCTTCAAACCGCCGCGCTGTGCTCTGCTTACCAACGTTGCGGTCAGAAGCCGACAACGGCCGCACTCGAAGCAAATCTTGCGTCTGCTGATCATCTTGCCGAATCCTCGCCGCGCGCAGGGCAGATTGTTGATCAACTGCTCGCTGCGCCTGATTCCCAAATCTCCCAGCACTTGATTGTTGAGTGGTTTCAGCATGCCTCAGCCTCAAACCAGCGGGTTCCACACTGGCTCCTACCACGAGTACTGGATTATGCGGCGGGTCACAAGAGATGGCGGTCGGTGATCATTCCGACGATCGACGTCCGTGGGGAATGGTTAATGAAACTTAACTCTCGCTGGCAGTTTGCGATGACTGCGGATGCAGACGTGGATCAGATTTGGCAGACTGGCAATCAGGACCAGCGCCGCACCGCAATTCGTCAGTTACGCGAAACGGATTCAACCCGGGCCCGCAGTCTGATCGAGTCAACGTGGGACCAGGACGCGGCTGAAGAGCGGGTGGATTTTATCGAATCTCTTGCGATTGGATTGGGCCCAACCGATGAGCCCATCCTCGAAAAGGTGCTGGATGACAAGAGCAAGCGCGTCCGCCTGGCGGCTGCCGAATTGTTGACCGCGCTGCCGCAATCGGCATTCGTGCGTCGAATGACCGAACGAGCCATACCCCTGTTGAACTTTGTCCCGCCGGTGGCTGGCCAGATCCTCAAGTTGAAACGTGCCAAACCTGCGACAATCGACGTTACGCTGCCGCCTGAGCAATTCGATAAGGCACTCGTCAAAGATGGGATCGTCGAGAAACCGACTGAGAATATGGGCATCCGCCAATGGTGGCTACTTCAAATTATCTCATTCGTGCCTCCGTTAACATGGACGATGCGGTGGAACCTGACCCCGGAGCAGTGCATTGAAGCCCTTGGGGAATTTGGAGACGTCGTTTTCCGCGGCTGGCAACTAGCTGCAAAACGCTGCTCGGATCAAGCCTGGCTGCGAACCCTCACTTTAGCCGCAGTTAAGGAGAACATTGAGAAGCTTGACCTTTCGGTGCTGAATATCCTTCATAGAACAGACCAGCTTGAGGTGCTGACGCTGATCGCTGAATCACCGCGCACCGAACTTGACGCGTTGGTGAGAATCCTGGACGCCAGCAAGTGCGAGTTGGATCGCCGGGCAACATTGGCTGTCATCGACAAGATTGAATACCAGCTATCATTAAAGGCGGCAGCTTATCAATACCATCTGGCTCAGCTCCTGCAGAATCTCGCCCTTCGTGTTCCACCACAAATGCATGATGAACTGACGACCCGCTGGGCAGATCAAAAGTGGGAAGCTAATCGTAAAGCTCTGGATCAATTTTTCGAGTTGCTCGTACTTCGACGTGACATGAAACGGGAGTTTTCAACACATGAGCGCTAAATCCACCGAACGGGTATCAGGGAATGGAACCGCCGTTCTCCGTGAGCACGCGGAGAAGCAATATGCTGCGGAGCTGGCGGCATTGCTGAAGGCCGATGATCGGCCTCGTCCACCAAGCTGGAAGCTTTCGCCCTGGGCGGTCACGACCTATCTACTGGGCGGCAAAATGGGCGGTACCGAGATCACACCCAAGTACATCGGCAAGAGGAGGCTCATAGAGATTGCGGTGGCGACGCTGGCAACAGACCGCGCGCTACTCCTGCTGGGCGTTCCTGGCACCGCCAAGACGTGGGTGTCAGAGCACCTCGCAGCCGCCATCAGTGGCGATTCGACTCTTCTGGTGCAGGGAACAGCAGGCACAGCCGAAGAGCAGATCCGTTACGGTTGGAACTATGCGCTGCTTCTGGCCAAAGGGCCAACTGCTGAGGCGATCGTGCCCTCCCCAATCATGAACGCGATGTCCAAGGGAACGATTGCGCGGGTCGAAGAGCTGACGCGCATTCCAGCGGACGTGCAGGATACTCTGATCACCATTCTTTCAGAAAAGACGCTGCCGATTCCAGAACTGGGCCAAGAGGTGCAGGGAGCCAAAGGGTTCAATGTCATCGCGACGGCCAACAATCGCGATAAGGGCGTAAACGAGTTATCAAGCGCGCTGAAGCGACGATTTAACACGGTAATCCTGCCAGTCCCCGAATCCGCCGAGGAGGAGGTAAGCATCGTTCAGCAGCGCGTAGCCTCTTTGGGCAAGGCGCTGGAGATTCCCGGCGACATACCGGCCGCTAACGAAATCCGCAGGATCGTGACCATTTTTCGCGAATTACGGAATGGCCAGACCGAAGACGGGAAGTCAAAGCTCAAGCAGCCCAGCGGCTCGCTGAGCACGGCTGAAGCGATCAGCGTCGTCAACAGCGGCATGGCGCTGGCGGCTCATTTTGGGGACGGAAGGATCAAGGCTGCCGATATTGCCTCCGGCCTGGTCGGCGCCGTCGTCAAGGATCCAGTGCAGGATCGCGTGGTCTGGCAGGAATACCTGGAAACGGTTGTGAAGGAACGCGACGGTTGGAAAGACTTGTATCGCGCGTGCCGTGACAACGGATAAGGGCGGCATGGCTGACGGCGTACACATCTTCGGAGTTCGCCATCACGGGCCGGGATCGGCGCGGTCGCTGGTTCATGCCTTGAACGAGTTAAAACCTGCCTGCATTCTGGTGGAAGGTCCGCCTGATGCAGATGAAATGATCCCGCTGGCGGCGGATTCCCAAATGCAGCCACCGATAGCGATTCTGGTTCACGCCTCTGATGAACCGTCGCGGGCTGTTTACTACCCCTTTGCCACGTTTTCTCCGGAATGGAATGCGATCCGCTGGGGGCTCGAACACAAGTCTTCTATCCGATTCATGGACCTGCCGCAGGCCCATCGGATGCCGATCGAAATGGAGCAGGAAAAGCAAGCGCAAAATGCGAGCGCTTCAGCGGAAGCCTCCGGAAGCACCAATTCCAGCGCGATTTTTGATCCGATTGGCGAGTTAGCGCGTACCGCGGGATTTGATGATGGCGAACGCTGGTGGGAATACCTGGTTGAGCATCGTCAGGAGCAGGCAGGCATCTTCGAAGCCCTCCGTGATGCAATGGCCGTTCTTCGGGAAAGGGCGCCCAGCCCCGACCGTCACGAGGCACACCGCGAAGCATGGATGCGGCGCACCATCCGGGAAACGCGGGCAGAAGGTTTCACGAAGATCGCGGCCGTCTGCGGCGCCTGGCACGCACCGGCGCTAGACGTGGATGCCGTCACAAAAAAGCAGGATGACGATCTATTGAAAGGCCTGCCCAAACTAAAGACCAGCGCCACTTGGATCCCCTGGACTTATGACCATCTGACGTTCGCCTCGGGCTATGGTGCAGGCGTCTATTCCCCCGGCTGGTACGAGCATATCTGGAAGAGCGATCGCACTTGCTTGCTTGAATCATGGATGACCCGCGTGGCCCGACTTTTGCGCGAGAAGGACATCGACTGTTCCAGCGCTCACGTCATTGAAGCTGTCCGGCTGGCAGGTTTGTTGGCGAGCCTGCGTTCACGGCCGCTGGCGGACCTATCCGACATTGCAGACGCCACCCGTGCTGTTTTCTGTTTCGACAGCGACCTGCCGATGCATTTGATCGCACGCGACCTGCTCGTCGGGATTCGCATGGGCTCCGTGCCGGAATCGACCCCGGCTGTTCCCCTCGTGCAGGACCTGCAAAAGAATCAAAAACGCCTGCGCCTTAAACTCGAGGCACTGGAAAAAGTGCTTGACCTCGACCTTCGTGAGGAGACCGATCGCCAGCGCAGCCAATTGCTGCATCGGCTGAGGCTGCTCGGCATCGACTGGGGCGTGCCCCAACCGCAGCCCAATCGCGGGAAAGGAACCTTTCACGAGATCTGGCAGTTGCGATGGGATCCGGGCTTCACAATTCAATTGATCGAGGCGGGTGTGTTGGGCAACACGATCGAGCAGGCCGCGTTCGGAAAATTACGGAAATTGGCTACTGAGTCATCCGATTTGCGGGTGCTCGCCTCGCTTCTTCAAGATGCCTTGCTCGCCGACCTTGGAGACGCGGTGGCGGAGCTGGTTCAAAAGATCGAGGGAGTATCTGCGATCTCGGCCGACGTATCCCTGCTCATGCAGACCTTGCCACGGCTTGCCGCGGTCCTTCGTTACGGCAATGTGCGTCAGGCCGACGAGTCGATGGTGCGTCAGATCATCAATGGCGTTGTTCCCAGAATTACAATTGGACTCGGCGGAGCGGTATCATCGCTGAACGACGATGCAGCGGTAGCGATGGAGCAGAACATCCGTGCAACCAGCTCCGCCATCGAGATGGTCGAATCTGCCGAGCACAGCTATGTCTGGTTTGAGTGCCTGGCCCGCATCATCGATCAGGATACCATCCATGGTCTGGTTCGCGGGCGCTGCACGCGCATTCTTCTCGACGCGGGGAAGATTGACTCGACCGAGGTCGCGCGGCGACTGGGTCTCGCACTCTCGCGGGGTGCAGACCCAGCACATACCGCCAGGTGGATCGAAGGGTTCCTGACTGGCAGTGGCCTACTGCTCATTCACGACGCACGATTGCTGGGCGTCATCGATCAATGGGTCACTGAAATTCAACCGGAGATTTTCGATGAATTAATTCCGTTGCTTCGGCGGACCTTCTCAACGTTTCCGCGGCCCGAGAGGCACCAAATCGGCCAAATGCTGTCGACCGGAAAATCTCTACAAGCCACGGGGGCTGTTGACGATAGCATCGATCACGACCGCGCAG
This sequence comes from Tepidisphaeraceae bacterium, assembly GCA_035545895.1. Lineage (GTDB taxonomy): Bacteria > Planctomycetota > Phycisphaerae > Tepidisphaerales > Tepidisphaeraceae > DASZXJ01. Next base: position 42,569 of record DASZXJ010000137.1, read on the forward strand.
CGATGGCGCTGCCCTTGCTTCTGCAGATTCTGGGAGGACGCCAACAATGACCATTACGACTGCCAATGATGAACGTCTGCGCCGCTGGAGACTAATCCTCGGTGGCGATGAAGCAGACGGGCTTAGCGTCTCGTTGTCGCAGCGGGATACAACAATCGATCGGTGCCTGGCGGCGCTTTACGACGCGGATCAGAAAGGCGGCGGCGCAGCACGTCTGGGCGGGAAGCGATCAGCCGGATTGGGTGCTTCATCACCCTCAGTAGCTCGTTGGTTGGGCGACATCCGCTCGTTCTTCCCAGCTTCCGTTGTGCGAGTCATGCAGCAGGACGCAATGGATCGGCTGAATCTTCGGCAGATGCTCCTGGAGCCGGAAATGCTCCAGAACGTTGAACCGGACGTCCATCTGGTGGCGGACCTGCTATCGCTTTCCGGTATCATGCCAGCGAAGACAAAGCAGACAGCGCGTGTCGTGGTTCGCCGGTGTGTCGAAGAGATCGAGCGAAAGCTCGCGCAGCCCCTTCGCCAGGCGGTTACAGGCGCATTGAACCGATCGACTCGAAACCGTCGCCCGCGTTATCGCGAGATCGACTGGAACCGCACGATCCGGGCCAACCTAAAGCACTATCAGCCGGCTTACAAAACGATCGTGCCCGAGACGAGGATTGGCTTTGGCAGAAAGCGCAGCGCTTTGCGGGAAGTCATCCTCTGCATCGACCAGTCGGGTTCGATGGCCACCAGCGTTGTTTACAGTGGCATTTTTGGCGCAGTCCTCGCATCGCTCCCCGCAATTCGAACGCAGGTCGTCGTTTTCGACACAGCTGTTGTCGACCTCTCTGACACGCTCGATGATCCGGTAGAACTGCTCTTTGGAACCCAACTCGGTGGAGGCACCGATATCAATCGCGCTTTGGGCTACGCCCAGAGTCTGATCCGTCAACCGAGCGAAACAATCCTGGTGCTGATCAGCGACTTAATTGAAGGCGGAGTCCGCGAGAAGCTACTGAAGCGAGCCGCGTCGATCATTGCATCCGGAGTAAGCCTGATATCACTGCTTGCACTGAGCGACGATGGAGCACCGGTATACGATCATGAAAACGCTGCTGCCCTAGCTGCAATGGGCTCACCTGCTTTCGCGTGCACGCCGGACCTGTTTCCGAGTCTCATTGCCGCCGCCATTCAACATCAAAGCATCGCTGCATGGGCAGCTTTAAACGACTTGCACACCTCGCAGCGCTGAACAGTAGTTCACTGATCCAGACGATGACGCTATATCGCAGGTCGCGTATTCGTACCGACGTAGCCATCGGTCGTAGAATGGGGTCCACGCATGTCGTGGAGGTCTCATCGCTCCACACAAGTTCCTGCTTTAAGAGGGTTTATGATCACTGCGACCTCCGGGTTGAGACTATCGCGAACCGAAATGAAGCAGGCCAGCCATAAGTGGCTGGCCTGCAATGACTTTCAGTAGCGGGGGGAGGATTCGAACCTCCGACCTCCGGGTTATGAGCCTGATCTGACCCAAAAACAGCAACTCTAGCTATACCCGGGATTTACGCCTAACTCCCGCTCAGGCAGAGCGTTAACACACCGCACATTTTACTCTGCATGAGCGGCAAGACAAGCACTTTCTGCTCGAAATAGGGGAAGTTTCGGGGAAGATAACTGATTTCCCGACGTCGACTATTTCGACGGTCACTTTGCCTCAATCAGGACGACCTTGGTGTAATTTAGACACGACCATCGACGGTGAAAAGCTTTAGGATTTCACGATTCAGTTCGAGGGATATCAGTCCGCTACATTGGTCTCCGTCAAAAAGTACAAAACCGAAGGCGTCGCGGACATCGATCAATTTCGTTGACAATCACAGCTTGAGAGAGTCGGATGGGCCCAGTCTGCATGACTCTACGGATGAGTTGCGAATGCCTAACCTGGAACTTAAGCTGCTGTATCCGGTTTAGACATCAAAACTGTGATAGAATGGCTAGCGTAAACCTTGAATTTTCGCGATTTCAGGTTTTCTGGTTTTATAACAATGATTGACGGGCTAAAACAACTTTACTCACTTGATCCCGAGGCAAGTTGGCGCGCAGAGGATGTCGATAGTGACACCGGTCCAACTGAACACTTTCGTGAATATCTCAAGGCAGTCCTGGACATTATGGCATTATCCGTGAAAGCTGATCACGGCTATATAGCAATCTCTGGCATCGAACTGGGCGGGTTTGCACCCTTTGTTGCGTTGAATCGAGACATAAATGAAATCCGCGATAAGCTTCATGGCCGGGGACGGACACTGGTTCAACAATATCTCCACCTACCCGATCCATATCACCTTATCGACTATCCGGCCAAGTTTCCGTCGTACGCTGGGAATTCGAATATACGACAAAAGCTTCTCCTAAAGCTCCGAAGCCACGGCGAGTTGTTTGGTCTAATTTCACTTGACATCGAAGAGCCTAGAACCTTTGCACCTGAGGCGGTCGCGGCACTCGCTGACCAACTTGAGGAAGTTTCATACAGAATAGCGGAACAAAACTTCTCGATGCGCGTGCGGCAGATGGCAACGCCGCTTGCGGTTGACCCGGAGATTGGAGATTTCTCAACCCTATATGAGGATATTACGTCACGCACCCTCACATGTTTTGCCGCAGATGGCGCTGTACTACGGATTTTTGATCCATTGACTCGCTTGCTCAAAGTGGATTGGTGGGCGGGAGAGCTGACGGACACGTTATTCAAGGATCGAGCGGAATCCGAAGGTCTTTGCGGCAGAGTGTTTGTCAGCCGAACACATTCATGGGCATTTGGGGTTTGGGACGAGGAGGGTCGCGCCGAATATAAAGGGGTCGACGTTCCTGAAGAAGTATTAAGCCCGTTGAGAGTTGCGAAGATTAAAGCATTCATGCTAATGAGGCTGGACGCAGTTGGATCCGTAGAGGATGCGCGGATCGGCACCCTGTCGATATTCTATCGCCGGCCGCATCGCTTCTCGTTCCGCGACGTCGTTTTGTTCCGGGCGTATGCACAGCGAGTTGCCGACACCATTGCTCTGCAGCGTCAGAATCAAGCGCTTCAAGAAAAGACTGTATTCCTTGAACTTCAGATGCGCAACCAGGCCCAAACTGAAATCGTCGCTCTGATTGCACACGATGTCCTGCACAAATCATTTAACGCTTATACATTGACCAAGGATTATGTGACCGAGAGTCAAAAGCAACTTGAGAACCCCGCGACTGGAAAGAAGCGCGAGCAGCTTTTGATTAGAGGTACCGAGGCGTCGGATGCCGTCCTAGCGGTCCAGAAGAACCTAGAGCAGCTTCGTAGCATACAAACACGAGATGCCGACGAGTTTTTAAAGCGCAGCCGATTTACGATCAGTGACGTGATCGCAGAGATTGAGAAGGCATTTAGGGGGGCATTGTCCCGTAATCATATCGTCATTGACAAGAAAACCATTGAACGAATCGACATTGAGGGTCCGCGGGCGGTTTTGCAACTTGTGCTATTTAACTTGGTCGTCAATTCCATTGATGCGATGCGGGCGAAAAAAATTAAAGGTGCCATTCATATAAGCGTATCTAGAGTACAAGCAGGAGCGCATGAGCGTGCCGAGATCGACATTTGGGATGATGGGCCAGGCATCGACCCCATGTTCAAGAATCCGGCAGAGATTTTTCAATTGGGAAAGACAAGCAAGAAAGAAGGCTCCGGAACAGGACTGACTTTGGCGGGGTTGATGCTCAGCCGCCACTTTCAAGGTCAAATTGCATTGGAGGATCGGAAGACGGCAAAGTTCAAGCTTACGATTCCACTATAAAAGGGTAGTTCTATGACAATTGCTCTACAGCAAAAAAAGGTGAAGTTTCCGACCGTGATGCTGATCGATGACGATCGCCAGACGACAAAGTATTGGAGGGAATTAGTCCACTCCGGCACGTCAATGGGTGTCATTACAGCTAATTCGGTTGGTCAGGGAAAGCGTTTGCTCACGGAAGGAGGTATTCAAGTAAACGCGATCATCGCTGATCTATATTTGGAAGGTGAGTCGGAAGATGGCTTGGATTTTCTAAAGTATGCCCAGGAAACCTTCCCCGACGTTCCCCGGTATGTATTGTCGTGGTGGGCCGACAGAAATATTGAGAAGGAGAAGGCGAAAGGGATGAACTTGGATGTGCGGCGCTGGATTCCTAAGACAGTGGTTGGGAAAGGTGAGGAATCGCCTTGCGTAGTCATCGAGAGAGAGCTGGTTGAAGAGAGCCTCCAAGGACATCCAGAAATTCGAGACGTCTACCGGCAACTGCATCAGGACGATCCCGGGCGAAAGCAGAATATTCTGGACTTGGCGAGAACTTTCGGAGCCATAACACAGACTTATTTACAGGAACTTCCTGATGATAGCGGTTTGGCGCTCGTAAAGCCCATCGAGGTAATCTGCACTTGGGAAGACGAGGACGAAATTCGAACGACTGCCCGAGACCTTGGTCTTTTATGTGACGGTCGCGGCAAGACGATCGAACAATCGATTGAACATTTGGCCGAATCGATCGTGTTTGAAAAGGATCGATTGGATTCGACTGGCCAATCGCATGTGGTTGGTTGGGCCAAGGAGGTCAACGATAAATTGAATGAATACATAGTGCGTTCCAAGACGGAGGCAAAATGAAAATGGATCACAGAGATGCCGACCATTTGCTGTCGAGCAAGATTGGACTTGTCCCTGTCGCACGCGGACGCCACAAGCATTACGTGTTCGGTGACCACAGGATCGGTCTTCCCGCGATACTTTGCATAAGTCATGGAAACGACGAGTTATCTAATTCGAACATCAAGGGACTGGCACAAGGATTGGGAATGAGTTCTGATGGTGTCTGCCGCGGCTCGAAGTGCCATGTTGGTAAGGAATGCGCCCTTCTTTGTATGGCCATCTGCGTGTTGTCCCGCCTTTTTCCACTCGCTAAGCGGCACGTTGAGGAAGATCCGATAGTTCGCGGCAACGCAGTGAAAAGGCTTGCCGAGTCGGTAACATTGATTCTGGATCTTGTTGGCGCAGTCCCGCCCGATCCAGCAAAATGGCGCCCACTTGAACGCAAAGAATTGGCGCGGGCGCGCCAACAACTGTCTGCAGTTCCCAAACATCCGGACATCGCGAGAATCTCGGAGCGATTGTTGCAATGGTCGGCAGTTCCCGAGGCCATTGCATGATGGACAAATCTCATCACGCTAAAGGACGGAGAGCTGGTATAAGGGCTTCCCAGCATGCGGCAGCTCACGGTGCGCCCGGAGTTCCACAGAACTCCGAACAAAACCCGGTGGGATCAGTTGATGGAGGAGCCGGTCCGCCAGGTCGTTTCACCGGTTCGATGCTATCCCGGTCACTGCGCGACAAGATTGTCAGCCGCCGTTGTGTTGCGTACGTCGGCGCCGGTTTTTCCGCGGCGTGTGGTATGCCGGGATGGAAGCAGCTTCTTAATGAAATGTGCAAATATGCGCGTGACAATCTAGCGCAACGCGTAGAGGACAAGCGGCTTGACATAATTCAGGCAGTAGAGGATGCGGCCGGGAGGAACCAGTTTTTGCTTGCGGCTTCATTGCTACGTAAGGTGATGGATCGAGCTGAACTTGGCGATGTTGTGCGGTCTCATTTTGACAACACAATATTTGAACGATCGCGGAAGGAGATCCGTGATCGAATGAAGGCAAGAATTGAGCATCTTGTTCGAGGTCCTTGGGTAGGGCTTGTCACGACGAACTATGACACCTTAATTGAATGGGGTCTTAACCAATTTGCGATACCACATACAATTTCACTTGGAACGGATCCCAATCTTGGAACGGTGCTTAGCTCTCCAACCAGCAGGACATTTTTCGTGAAAGTGCATGGCTCGATCGCGGGTGGGGAATATGTTCTCAGCACTGAGGAATACGACCGCACCTATCTCGGTACTCCACGGATGTCGTCCTTCCTCGCGGCTCTCATGCTTAGTTACCATGTCGTTTTCATCGGGTGTTCTCTGGAGGACGATATCGTCAGGATTCGTCGGAAAATGATGCAAGATTTCGACCGTACAATTCCGAAGGCGTATGCGGTGCTGAAAAACAGTAATTCGCAGTGGCGTGACTGGCTGTCAGAGTCCGCGGGGATTGAGATCATTCCATATCCCGACGACGATCACGACCACATCTCACTTGACGCATTCCTTGAGGAATCGCGAAGGAGCAGAGATGCATTTGTAGATGGTGCCGAAGGTTCGGAAGAAGGTGATGCGACTCGATCCAGGTTGTTATCGCTCGTGGTAGACAAGCGCATTGGCGAGATTGGGTTGGTCAACCTCAATCTTCTGTCGATAATCGCTAATTGCATGGACGCGCGCATCTCACAACAACGATTGATGACGGATAACACGATTAAGCAGTTGCTGATTCGACCCGGTGGTGATGCCGTGTCAGGCGATGAGACTGTATATCGCGCGCTATTTCTAGTTTCTATTCGACTTCTCAAGGAGGTTTTCGACCAGTCTGGGGAAATTGGCTTCGTGGCGCCGCCGGAAGTGATACAGGCTGTGCGGCACAGGAAGGATGCGGTGTCGAATCCTCAAGAATGATTGAGAGGGATGAGATGTCCTCGAAATTCATTTTGAAGAACAGATAATTCCTCCGCAGCAAGCGGCATTTCTCCACGTCGTATCCGCATAACCCTGCTAAGTTCGATCTCATAACCCTTTTCGATTGCGCGTCGTGCCGTGTCTGTGATAAGACTTAGCGAACCGCAAATTCCACATCCGAGGCCAACAAGAAAGGGGTCCGTGTAGAAAGCAAACAGAGACTGCTTTAGTCCAAAAGACCCCGGAGGCCTGCAGATGACCATTCGACATCCAGATGCATATCTGGTTGCCCAAGTTGCCTGTTGCGCTGGGGCGTCTGGATTATGGGACGACGCTGGAGTTTTTGGTATATGCCGGTCCATGGAGCTTAATTACTTATCGGCTCAATGGCGTTGAACGCTATGATTTATTTAGCGAAAGGTCGTGGTATTCTCCTGTTTCACGCCGCCTTCAGAACACATAAGCAATGCGCTTGCGCGCCATCTCCTCACCTTGCGAAATTGCGAAGCGCGCTACCCGCGCTGGTACCAATTAGGATCGACGACGGCACTTGCTCGTCAACCGGCCAATCGAGACTGAAGCGTGATCCGGGCGGCAGTAACTACGCTTCCGCCGGTATGTCGTCTGGCAATCATTTGTTGCTTGAAGGGGCGTCGCACTTTACAACTTCACAGGACTAGCATCGAAACTATGATGGCGTTTGTATGACCGCCGTCATTAGCGTTCCGTCGCTCTTGATTCTTGGAGATAATCCAATGAACAGACAGAAAGAATGGGCCAAATTCCTCGATCAAATCGAGAGCAACCGCAAAGCGCTTTCCTTTGGACCTGGGGAGGAAACCTTTTTTCGTGGCCAAGGCGACGCTTCCTGGAGCCTGGCGCCTTCTCTCTTTCGCGGTCCAGTAGTGCGCTCAAGATACGAATACCAAAAACTTGAATATGATCTCTTCTTCGAGTTCGAGGCTCGAGCTCACGAAATACATGACAGATCATTTACGCAATGGGATATATTGTTCAACATGCGTCATCATGGAGTTCCAACCCGCCTCTTGGACTGGACTGAGTCGCTGGGCGTCGCGGTATTTTTCGCGATTCAAAATTTTAAGCCTGGACGGAAGCCGTGCGTGTGGATGCTCAATCCATATTCACTTAATGAGCACGAGGATAGTTACGATAACCGCGACTTAATCTCGCCCGACTACCTTGGTAATGATTACGGCCAGTTCTTAATAGAGGACGAGGGATTTGGATTCAAACTTCCTGTCGCGATATATCCAAAGCAGCGTAACCCAAGGATGGGTGCTCAAAAGGGATGGTTCACATGTCACGGCGATCTCTACAAACCGCTCGAAAAGATTATCGGGAGCTCGGTTCTCCGCAAAGTTGAACTCGATGTGGCTGCGATTCCAGCGGCGCAGGCCTTTTTGGATAGCGTTTGCTTGGATGATTATCAGGTTTTTCCGGATTTGGATGGCTTGGCAAGAGCGTTGTCCAAGAAGTACGGTTTTATATCACCGATGGACGTTCTCGGGGCGTCCGCTCTTGCGAGCACCAAGGGCGGCCGCACAAAGAGAAAGTTAGACAGACGCAAATGACGCATACGCGAGGTTTGGCTTTACGGCCTACAACTGCCGCTGAACACGATTCGGAATGCGCTAGGTTCAACTACTTCCCGCCTCGACTACGGCCGGCGCGCTCGGGCCTCGGTGACGATGCCGCCAGCGACGGTAAACCAGACTTGGCTGGCTGAAGACCGTGCGGTTCCGATGTCGCCTTTGTCGGCCCGGGTCCACATGGCGGCGGCTCCGGGCCGCCGGGTGCCGAGCTGTTAGTAAGTAGAGTTGCCATGGCTTTTTTTCGTGTTAGGTTCGCAACCACAATTGGTGGGCCCACCCGGAGTGAGGAGAGGATATCCATTGGGCAGCGCGGGGGGCCGTTCCAAAGTCGTTCCGCGATCATTTTTGCTATTGTGTTTTCCATTCCGCATTCTTCGGAATCGACTTAGGAGGCACTACCACCTGAATAATGGATGGGCTCTTTAAGTTCGCCAATGCACCTGTGATAGCGACTTCCAGTTCACGATAGGTAGTGGCTTTCCATCCCTGACAACCAACGACGTCTGACATCTTGCTATAAGAGCACCGGTGCACATCCAATCCTTCTTTAAACGGAGCAGCAGGGTTGGAGAAAACCGCTCCATTGGCGAGCCATTGCTCTACGGCATATACTCCGTTGTCGATGACAAAAATGATCGGGTTAAGCCCAAAGCGAGTTTGTGTTGCAACGCATAGGGCGGTCATTTGATAGCCGCCGTCCCCCGTAAAGACCATCACCCTTTTGTCGTTTTCTTTGGCCAGGCAAATACCCGTCGCAGCCGGAGCAATATAACCGATAGATGAGTAGGATGGCTGGGCAAAATAACCTCTCGCCGCACCCACTTTGAGTAACAAGGTTCCAAAGTAATTCATGCTCGCATCGCTGCCGATGATGGTCTTGTCGGTAATATGCCTTGGAATGAAATCATAAAATCCCTGGTAGGTGATATCATCATCTAATTTTGCCCCAAACACTGGGCCGTCCGCCGTTTGTGGGGGAGCCTGCCCTCTGGGTGGAATGCCTGCAGTCCGCAAGCGGCCGATGAAGTGTTCCAAGGAAACTTGTGCGCCAAAATACGTTCCATCTTTAACGGAATCCAATGAAACGAATGCGGTCTTATCGAGATCCGGAGGCCAGCCTAAAGTGTTGATATCTGTCAGCCAAACACCCAAAGCAAGTATGAAATCAGAATTTGTGACCAACGCTTGAACGGCATCCGATGATGCCTTGCCGTCAAACACACCTGCAAAATGCGCGTCGTTTTCGGATAAAACGGCCTTGCTCATCAGCTGGGTAACGTAAGGAATGTTGAGTTCCTTAATCAGTTCACCTGCTTTTTCTTGCAGGCCAAAACGGTCAACCTCTGCACCCAGCCAAATCAGGGGATTTTTCGCGCCTTCCATTTTGGCCTTAATTCTGTCAATTGAATCTCTTAGATTCGGCTCGTCCGACATGTCTTTCGCCGGTGTCAGGTTACCCTTCGGACGCTCACACTTTAAGTCCACCATATCCTCCAAGAGTTCAATATAAACAGGGCGTCTCTCTGTGATGCATTGGGTCAATGCATCATCGATCCGCCTCGGCGCAAGATCGGAGCTGTCGATTCTGACCGCCGCCGCGGTGATATACTGGAAAACCTGAAGGTTTGTTTGACGCCCGCTAATGAAATGATGCGCAGTGAAGCCAGTCTGCTCGAGGGCGAGCGTTCTTTTGATGCTTGGAGCGCCATTAATCAGGACCACCGGCACCCTCTCGACATAAGCACCTGCAATCGGATTTGCTGCGGATAATGCTCCCGCAGAGTAAGTCACGCAAAGCGCACCAATTCCATTTTGTCCTTTTTGTCTTGCATATCCGTCAGCGGCATAACCTGCATTGAGTTCATTGACTTCTGCTATGACCTTGATTTTGCTCGGCACCACATAGCGATCCACCCATTCGAGCGTATAATCGCCCGGGATGGAAAACAGATGCCGCAAGCCTACTTCATAGAGCCTGTCGACCAGGTATTGCCCTACTGTATATTCCTCGCTCGAATTTGGATTCTCCTGATCCAGCCCCTGATTCTCGGGCCCCATGTTTGCCGGCGGCGGGCCGTCGGGCTGATTCTGCGGATGCGTATCCGGAGGTGGCGACTGCGATTGCTGACCAGTCGCGACCTCGCGCACCGCCATCAAAGCGGCAGCCGAGCCATCGCCGATCATCATGTCACGACGCGTGGTTGAGGGGACTCGTTCGCTCATGATTGTGCTCCAAAGAGAAAAGACATCAAAACTGACTCGCACCATCGAATAACCGCGGAAGGTATATGTCAAATATTCCTGGGCATTCGCGTTTGGGGAATCTTTGAAGCATGAACTCTTTGAAGGCTGCGTTTGTTAATCCATTACGAAGTGCCTGTTTGGCTGCGGAGAGGTATTTAATATTTTCTGCGACCTCATTTTTATCCGCTGGAAAACCGTGGCCTGGCATGAACAATTCGTAATTGGATTGTGAGAGTTGTTCCAGAATCTGAATCCAATGTTCCATATCTTTTGTCAGATAAAGATGCGTGCCGCTATAAATTAAGTCTTGGGCAATATAAACTCCGATTTCAGGAAGTCCTATGGTAAGAAGAAAATCGATTTCTGTGTCTGTTACTCTGCTGAAAACATATTTGACTCCGTCGATAGTCTCTACACCCGGTCTGACGAGATTTTGGGGAACAACTATTTTGTCCGGAGCCAGATTTCCCATTTTCGCCAAATGGTCTTTTCTCGAATCTTCTCCATGCTCCTCGATAAAGCTTTTAGTTTCATGTAATGCGTAAATGTCAATATCGCCGAAAGCCGTTCCCAATCCAAACCAGTGGTCTGGGTGCCGGTGTGAAAGATACAGTCTGTCTATTGGCTTCTGGAGACTATCTGCATACTCTCTGAATTTCCTTGCATAAGGAACGAGAAATTGTCCATCGACAAGAACGAGGCTGTTTTGACTTTCAATAATATGGGTAGCATTGGCAATATTATTGTCTTCAAAAGATGAAATGAAAGTATGAATACGGACATCGCCTGCTTGTCTCACGGTTATTATGGGATCTGGTAAGTCGACCGTAATACTGTTCCAAAGGTCGCGGACGAAACTGTAACCCTTTTCGTAGACTTCCTCTTTCGAGCCGAAGCAATTGCGCCATACGTGGGCTTTTTCTGAGAGTGGAGGTACGTCTTTGGCAAAGGATTCCACCATGATCCATTTGTCGTAATTGATCCGTTTCAATGCCTTGACGGTGCCGATCCAATCCACCATGCCAGTGCCGAGGGTGCCGCGCTGATTTTCACTGAAATGCACGTGGTTGATCCGGTTGCCGGCGGAGATGATGGCTTGGGAAATATTGTTCTCCTCATGATGCGCCTGGTGGGTGTCATAGAGGATGCCGAAGTTGCTGCAACCCACTAAGTCCACAAAAGCGGAGGTTTCGGCCGTCGTGTTGAGCAGATAAATTTCAAAGCGGTTCAAAAATTCAATACTCATCCGCAGGTCGCCAGCGTGCTGTGCGGCCTCTTTCATGACTTTTGCCGACCATTGCAGTTCCTGCGGCGTGGGGCCTTTGCCGGAAAAAACTGCGTAGGCTGAGAAATACGGTCCGACCAGGGCTTCGCTCCTCATTTCATCTTGACTAATGTCAATGGCCCATTTTAATTCGTCGAGGCCTTTCTGGCGTATTTTTGGATCCGAGGAGATGGGGTTTTTGTCCTCGCTCAGATTGAACATCGTGGTGCATGCCAGCCCGCAGTCATCCAGCACCTTCCGGATCTCTTGATAGATCGGCTTGTTGGCTCGAGCAATCGGGACTTCCACTCCCTCGTAGCCGAGCGATTTTAGTTGTGGAAAGAGCGGGAAAAGCTCCTCGGTGACGTTCGTCGTCCATAGGAATAGGTTCATACCAACTCTCACGGGGGGACCTCCTTTACTGCTGATAACTGTTAATGCAGTTCATCCTTGAGAATCCTTCGCGTCACCTGGGCCCATTGATATGGGTCGGCCTCTGAGGGTTTTGTTCTGCTTCGATGACCAG
>DASZXJ010000138.1:0-15393 GCA_035545895.1 Tepidisphaeraceae bacterium
CGGCGGACGATTGTCGGGAATGGAGCGAATCAATAACTTAAATGGACCAATCTTGGTGCTCTCTCCGACTTTCATCGCGAGGTTGCTTTTGGCGGATTTTAGTTCCCCTCTGACGATGCGCGCATTAATCGAACCCCGTACAAACACTCGACCCGCTTCATTAGTGGGTGCTCGATTTGAGTTGATGCTCAACAGGGCCATGCTGCCATCATCAGACACATATGCCTGGCTATTTTGCTGGGTGTAATCCCCACCGTTGGCAATCAAATTCTGGTAGGTATCGTCGACAAAGGTATCAATGTTCAGTGCGTCCCGAGTTATGGGCAACAACTTGATGTCGCTCATCTTCATGAGCAATTCGATATGTGTTCCAATCGAAGAGTCGCCGCTATAGCGATTCCGAAAGGACCTCTGTAATTCGTTGTTTCGAGTGATATGAACAGAACGTACACTAATATTGACGGTGCCTGGTTCAGTTGTAGGTGCCGACAGCATAATTCCGCCGGGAAGCATAATAAAATACAAACCGATAATCCAAAAATTGTTTTGGGCGACATGATTCCCCTGTAAAGGATTTTGCTTACAAGAGTATTCTAAATAGAAATGGCTCAATAGCAAATTCGGCATGTAGAACATCATTTTACGACCGGCAGCGACAATCCTTTTTCGATCTGAATCTTTTCCCAACCGCTTCCTAATGCGCCGATGGGATCGGGAGGCAGGATATCGACTTTCTTTTCGCCCAGCTTGGTTTGGCCGGTTTCAATACGGGTTTGCAGTTTCTTACATTCATCAAGCAGGGCGGGAAGAATATTTTCCTCAGGCACGTTGGCGACTTTTTCCCCCTGCACGTAGATGATTCCGCGCCGATCGCCGGCGAAGATCGCGACATCCGCGCCTTCACATTCGCCGGGACCGTTGACCACGCAGCCCATGACGGCCACCTTGATTGGCAGTTGAATTTCCTCCGCCAGTTTCTTGCGGACATCCTGCACCAGCCTGAACAGATCGACTTGAATGCGCCCGCAGGTGGGGCAGGCAATCAACTCCGCGCCTTTGCGCGTTCGCAGGCCCAGCACATAAAGCAGTTCCAGACCGTCCTGCACTTCGTAAACCGGATCATTTGCGTAACTGATGCGGATCGTGTCGCCAATCCCGCTTGCTAAAAGATGTCCCAGCGGCACGACACTGCGGATCGTTCCCGTCTCTTTCGGGCCCGCATGCGTCACGCCAAGGTGCAGCGGATAATCAAACCGCTTGCTGATTTCGGTATAGGCATCGATCACCAGCATGGGATCGATGCTCTTTGCGCTGATGCAGATGTCGTGGAAGTTGCGCTCGTGAAAAATATCGAGATACTCTTCAAGCTTGGCGATCATGATCGCCAGCAGGTGGCCGTTCTTGTTCTCAGAAAAGACGCCGCCCAGTTCCTTTTGTCGTTTCTGCTTATCCTTGCGTTCGACAATTGAACCTTCGTTCACACCAACGCGAATGGGAATCTTGCGTTCCTTGCAGGCGTCGATGACTTTCAGCACCTGATCGCGGTCGGTAATGTTGCCGGGGTTCAGTCGGATCTTATGAACGCCTGCTTCGAGCGATTCCATCGCCCGCTGGAAATGAAAATGCACATCCGCGACGATGGGCACGGAAACCTGAGGCAAAATATACTTAAGGGCCTCGGTATCCTTCCGCTCGGGCACGGCCACCCGGACGATATCCGCGCCGGCGGCGGCGAGTTTGTGGATTTCAGCGACGCACTTGTCGATCTCATGCGTATAGCCCGCCGTCATTGTTTGGACGGAAACGAGGCAATCGCCCCCAATTTCGACATAGCCGTGGGCTTTGTCGCCGATAACGATTTTGCGGGTTTTGCGGCGTGGAATCATGGGTTTCTACGCTAGACTTTAAGAATCGGCCCGGGGCAAAGCAAACGCCTCGCGTGATGAGCATATCCACTTACGGCCCAAACGTTTCGGCAGTAACCTTGTCTAAATGGTGGAGCAACACAGTTCAAATGACGAATGACCAGGCCCGAATAACGAACCAAACTCGAAATCCGAGTGACAAATTCGGATTCGGGGCTTCGTCATTGATTCGTCATTCGGGTTTCGTCATTTGGTATTTTTCGCTCGCTTTATTGATGGCGATCTCTCCCGTTGCCGGCCAGGATGATGATGCGTCCCGCGCCCAGGTGTCGGCCGCGGTTTCCGACGCGTCGGCGGCGCTTCGTGCGGAAATCGTGTCAACACACATCACGCCCGCCATTACAGTTGGACAGTTCATTCAGAAAACACAATCGCAGGAGGATTTTGATGTTCTGCTTCAGCGCGCCCAGCAGATCGGCGGGCCGCGTTGGATCGACCCGCAAACGTGTCAGGTCAAGCTTGAATTGTCCGCCCAGTGGGTGGCGACGCTGCTGATTTCCTCCGGGGAAACGCACGCCAAGCAATCGCCCATCCCGTCGCCACAGCTCGAACAATTGCTTACTGACTGGCGAACGCGCACGTTTACCGGCACGGGCACGAGCATTGCCACTCAAAAACTAAGCGCCATTCGTCCCGTAGATGCCGGGGATGTGTGGACCACCGTCAGCGAAAAATCCCGCGCCGATGCAGTGGCTGCTGCGCGCCAGGATGCGATCAACCTCGTTCTTCAATCGATCCAGCCCGTTCAAATGACCCGCGGCCAGACGGTTGGCGACTTGCTCACCCGCCCGTTGATTCAGCAGCGAGTCAACACCTGGCTGCAAGCCAGGCCTGTCACGCAGATTCGTTTCAAAGATGATCTGCAGGTCGAAGTCATCGTGTCCGTGCCTCCGACGGAATTATTCAATTACATGGTGTCAATTGCGCCGACGGCTGCGGACGTGCCGTTGCCGACCGACGAGCAGGGGCAGCGGCAATTTCGAGCGGATTTTCTGAGTCATGTTCCCGCTGCCATTGGCCGCGCTGGAGCGGTGGCGGGAACACCCAAGCCGATTCCACTCCGCATTGATCTGCCCGCTCAGCCGCCGGCGTGGGTCAATATGCCGCTTGAGGCCGAAGCGATCGCGCCGCGCGCCGCGACGCCGCTGCGAACCAAGTCCAACGCCGAAACCAACGCCGCCGAGGTCCTTAGAGTACGCGTCGGCGCGCTGCGTCTCAAACGCAATATCGCATTGGATGAACTGGCTGAGCAAAACCCTGCAATCAACGATGCGATCACCCGCAGCCTGCTTCGCGCCCGCGTCGGTCCGGTCGAATACCGCTCCGATGGCAGCGTCCTGGTGCGCCTGAGCATCGATGGCCGCGACCTGTGGCAAGAACTCCGCCAGGCCGCGGATTAGTTGAAGCATTGAAATGAGATGACTGTTTTGCATCACTTTGCTAGAATAGCAGCAAGTTATGACCTTACACGAATTCATCACGCGCGATCCGTCAATTTGCGGTGGTGAACCCGTTTTTCGCGGCACGCGCGTGACTCTGCGAACTGTGCTTGCCTCGCTCGCTGAAGGGGATTCGCCTGAAATAATTCTCAAGAATTTCCCCACATTGAAGCTGGACCAACTCAAAGCAGTCATTGCTTTTGCAGCAGCGTCAGCCCAGGAAGATTTGCCCATTCCCCAAGTGCCTTCGTCGATATGAAGATCAAGGTCGATGAAAATCTGCCGAATGATCTGGCCGGGTTGCTGAAATCATTAGGTCATGACGTTCACACAGTTCCACAAGAAAATCTTGCCGGTGAAAATGATGCTTCAATTCTCGAAGCAGCCACTTGAGAATCGCGACTCCTTTTCACGCAAGACCTCGATTTTTCTGACGTGCGAAAGTTAAAACCCGGCCACCATTCTGGCATTGTGCTATTGAGACTGAAACATCCCAGTCGTCGCCGGCTTGTAGAGCGCGTTCATCAGGTATTGCAGACTCATTCAATTGAAGAATGGGATCGTTGTTTTGTTGTAATCAGCGACATTAAGCTGCGCGTTCGCAAACCTTAACCATTCCGCAGCATCGTCCGCACATACATGTTCGTCCGCCTCTCATGCCCCAGCGTTCCAAATGAGCCATGCCCCGGCAAAAGTTTCGTATCATCCGGCAACTGCATGACCCGCCGAACCGAATTCTCCAGGTCCTCGTGATTTGAATCGGGCAAATCAGTGCGGCCGATCGCGCCGCCGATGATCAAGTCGCCGCCCACCAGAATCTTCTCCGAAGAAATGTGATACATCACATGCCCCGGTGCATGGCCAGGCGTGAAAATCACCTCGACCTGCAAATTGCCGATGTTTAGCTTCTGTCCATCTTCCACATGTGCATCCGCACTACGTGGCGGAATTGTGAAGGGCAATTCAAACACCGAGCTATTCGGATTTTGCAACTTCGGTTCGTCCAATCGATGAATCAGCACCTTGGCATTGGGAAATCGCTTGGTAACGATCGCATGATCGGCAATATGATCGAAATGCCCGTGCGTCAGCCATAGTCCGATCAGGTCCCAACCTTTTTTCTGCACCTCATCCAATAGCGGCCCGACGGTATGATCCGGCGCATCAAACATTACCGCGACCTTCGCGTTTTCATCCGCAATGACAAACGAATTGGTCATCGCAATGCCGCCACTGTTCATCAGTATTTGCATAAAGTTGATTGAAGAGCCACGAAGGCACGAAGGGTACGAAGTCAACACGAAGAAGATAAATTTAATTTGAATGTCCTTCGTGCTTTCTTCGTCTCTTCGTGACTTCGTGGCTCTGGTTCAAAATTTTAATCCAATTTGTTTTCGAATTTCATCCAGCACGCGCATGTTTCCGATCGATTGTTCGGCCGAGATGGCGGGGGGGATTTCGCCTTTCAACGCTGCCGCAAAATCGTCGGCTTCGAGCGCGTACAGCTCCGCCGGCGACTCCACCGTGAAATCCTCTTTCGGCGGGCGCACCGGCATGCCGCTGGCGACATCCTGCCTGGGCGGCGTGCTGTAGGCAATGTGATAAACCGACGGCCTGGGCGGTTTCCACGGAATCGGAATATGCACATAACCCTCCGCGCCGCAGACATAGGCGCTGTTATCCGCCTGCAGCGTCATTCCGCAGACAAAAGTCGCGAGCACGCCGCTGGGGAAATGCAGTGTCCCGGCTGCGCATTCGTCCACGCCGCTGGAATGTAATCGACCCGTCGCGAGAACTGACCTGGGCTCTTCGCCGGTCACAAGCCTGGCAAAATCCAGGCAATAACAGCCGACATCCATCATGGAACCGCCCGCCAGGTCCGCGCGAAAGCGGATATTGTCCACCAGCTTGGTCGTGCGATAGCAGAAGCTGGTTTTGATCGCGCGAATTTCCCCGATTCGGCCGGATCGGATCGCCTTCAGCACAGCCTGCGTCTGTGGATGCGATCGATACATGAATGCTTCGACCAGCAACTTCCCCGCCGACTTGGCGGCTTGAAACATTTCCGCCGCCTGTGCCGCATTGCTCGCCATCGGTTTTTCGCACAGCACGTGTTTGCCCGCCGCCAGCGCTTTCAGCGTCCATTCGTGATGCATCGAATTGGGCAGGCTGAGATAGATCGCATCGACCTGCGGATCGTTAAGAAGGGCTTCATATTTCGCATGGGCGGCGTTAAGGGAAAACTGCCGCGCAAACGCACTCGCCGTCTCGCCGCTGCGCGATCCGACCGCCACCACCCGGCCTCGCCGCGACGTCGCCATGCCCGCGGCGAATTGCTTGGCGATATTGCCCGTGCCCAAAATTCCCCATCGCAACAAATCAGCCATCACTTTACTCCTGCATCAATCAGCATATTCTTTATTCTTAAGAAGAGGAAATGATGTCTCATACGCAAGAAGTTCTGGATCGGGCAAAAAACGTACTCATCAGAAATTACGCGCGACAACCCATTGTCATGGCGCGCGGCGAAGGTTCGTACGTCTGGAATACCAATGGCAAACGCTATCTCGATCTCTTCGCCGGCTTCGGCGGAGGAATTCTAGGCCACTGTCACCCAGCCCAGGTACAGGCCGCCACCGATCAGGCAAAAAAATTGTGGCATGTCGGAAATACGTTTCACACCGAGCCGCAGGTGGAATTCGCCGAGCGATTGAACAAGCATGCTTTCAAGGGACAGGCGTTTTTCTGTCATAGCGGCTTGGAAGCCAACGAAGCTGCGACGAAACTGGCTCGGCTGCGAGGTTCACACTCGACAAAAAAGAAATGGAAAACCATTTCCTTTACGAAGTCATTTCACGGCCGATCTCTTGCGATGATCGCTGCCACGGGCAACCCCAAGGTGCGCGAAGGCTTCGAACCGCCAGTCCCCGGGTTTTCGCAAGTGGAACTTGGCGATCTGGAAGGTCTCACCGGCGCCGTCGATGACGAAGTCTCCGCCATCATTGTCGAACCCATCCAGGGCGAAGGTGGCATCCATCCCGTGCCGCCGGACTTTGCACTTGAATTGCGACGGCTTTGCGACGCGCGAGGCATCACGCTGATTTACGATGAAGTCTGGACGGGCGGCGGACGGACCGGCAAATGGTTCGGCCACCAACATCTGACCGACCCATCCGGCAAAGTCATCGAACCGGATATCATGACCCTCGGCAAAGCCGTCGGCGGGGGACTGCCCGTCGGAGTCATGTACGCCAAACCCGAACTGGCCGCGCTATTAACACCCGGCAAGCACGGCTGCACCCTCGGCGGCAACCCCATCTGCATGGCGGTCGCTCGAACCATCTTCGACGTCATTGAACAGGAAAAACTATTGGAAAATGCCGTCACATTGGGCGAAATAGCCGTCGCCCGCTTGCGGAATGAACCCAAAATATCCAACAAAATTGCAGATATTCGCGGCAAAGGGTTGATGCTCGGCATTGAATTGCGCGAACCTCCAGAAAAAATCGTCGAAAAAGGGTTGGATCGTGGTATTATCATCAACCTGACGGCGCAGAAAGTTATTCGCCTTGCCCCGCCGATAAACATCAACAAGGAACTATGGCACCAGGGGCTGGATATTCTGATTCAGACAATAGCGGCGTAGATTCCGCGCGCAAAAATCCCAATGTCCAAATCCCACTGATCAACAAAGCGCCAATGACCAAGCCGCGCTTGGAGATTGGGCATTGGTGCTTGGTCATTGTGGCTTTACTCGCCATTGGTTGCCATTCCGAACCCAAAGCCGATGTTCCGGTCAAGCCCATCGTCGCGCTCACCCGCGTCTCAACGATGGCGCCCGATGCGCCCGAAGTGCTCCCCGTCATATTTCACGTGGACATTTTCCTGCTCTCATTGCCCAAGGGTTCTTACAGTGCCAACGAGGATTTCTGGAAACGCATCGACGAAAACTGCGTCGATCCCGCCACCAGTGATTTGCTTTACAAGAATGGCATGCGCATTGGCGTGGCGCGGAATACCGAGATCGAACACTTCGCCAAGTTCATCACCGACCTGGTTCCCAAGCAGAAGTTTTCGTTGACGGCCCCGGAAATCAAGGAAATGGAATTCGATTTGAAGACGGGCTTGCCGTCACAAACGCTGTTTCATTTTGATCGCACGAACACCGTGATCGGCCGTTCGTTCGATGGCTGCGACAACCTGCTCCGCGTTTCATTCGAGCCGGCCATGCGCAAGCCCGGCCAACTGCGGATGACCATCTGCCCAGCCGTTCGCGCATTGCGAAAGAAGCTGGAATACACCGAGCGCAACAACGAGATGGAATTTCAAACCGTCACGCCCGAAGCCATTTACGATTTGAATTGCCGTGCCGACATCCCGCCTGACAGTTTCCTAATCATCACGCCCTCGCCGGATGCGGCGCGTCCCACGAGCATCGGCCACGCCTTCTTCATGAAACAAGCCGCCGCCGAAGAACTGGAACAAATCGTCCTGGTCATCCCCAAGCCGATCAAAAACGAAACCAAAGTCGCAATGGGCAAGTAGCAACCGTTTAGCGGCGGCCTGCAGGAACGGATGCTTCTCGCAACACCTCCGGCCTGATTTCGCCGATCCATTCCCGTCCCTTCGCCACTCTCACTCGCACCGGTCCCAATAGTCCCGAATCCATCAGTTTGTCAGTCGGGCGATATGGGTTATACGTCGTCCAGGTGATCCGCTGATTTTCCGGCAAGGCGGAATCCGCAATCAAACGATTCACCCATAAATTCGTCACTTCAACCTCCAGCCGATTCACGCCCAACCGGGTTGCGCCCGTCAAATCCACCGCATCGGGCGGCTTCCACACAACTCCCAGATCGTTGCCGTTAACCGTAACGCGCGCCAAGACCTCCACGCGCCCCAGATCAAGCACCAGACTCTGCTTCAGCGCAGCCTCATCCAACGTGAATTCCGTGCTGTAGGTGACCGTCCCTGAAAAATGACTCACACCCGGGTCTGTGTGTTCGGTCAAAGAAATCAGTGACGGAAGCCGCACCTGCGGCGGAGCACCTCGACCCGCTGGGAACCGAAGCTCCCACGGCCCGGCGACCTCGCTCTGGATCGGCATTTCGCTTACCAGTTCGCGCTGCGCGTCCGCGCGGATGATTCCCGTCCCGGAAGAGAACACCAAAAATACGGATTCGTGCGGCTCGAGCTTGACCGCAACGATGGTCCTGCCATCGTCCTCCCGGACTTCGGCCGCGCGGACAACTTGTCCACTCTGCGGATACCAAAGCTCTACGCTCTTTTTCGAAACACGAAACGTGCATTCCGTCGTGCAGGGCTGCGCGAGATGATTGGCGATGAAATAAAAATCCGTGTCTCCGTCGCGACGGTGGGTCCAAAGCAGATCAGCGGGCCGCGCATCGAGCGAATGAAATTCAAAGTCGTGCGGCGTCTGGGTCTTTGCCAGCGCTTCGGCTGGCGTAATTCCCCACATCACCCGGCCACTCCCCAATGTGTGCTCATCCGGCCCGGGCAGGCCCGCACGAACCGGTGATGCTCCCCATAGCTCATCGGTGAGTCTGCGAAATTCATCCGCCGCCGATTCGTCCATCAAATCCGGCGTGCCGGTCGGTTTGGATCCCAACACAATTCCACCCGCACCCACCAACTCGTGCAATTTGCGCAACGCCGCCAGCGTGAGGCGATCTCCACCAGCCAGCACCAGCATTCGATAGTTCATCCCATCGGGCAAAACGAATCGCCCATCGCGAACGCTCAATCGTTCGACCAGTACCTCATCGCCGCAGGCATCGAATGCGTAACCGGCCGGCGGCACCGGGCGCGTGCGAAACGTCGTGATTTTCAGCGGTGTGTCGTTGCCTAGATGGTAAAGCAGATCCACGATAGGCTTTCCCTGCTGCAACATGTAACAACTGCGGCTGATGGTCTTCCAAAATCCGCTGCTTTGATCCCACCACGTGTTGTGACGCTGATAGGGTACGTAAAAACCGGCTTCGGTCACACCGGGCAGGCGGTCATCCCATGGCTGATGAACGTACGCCAACACCACCAAGCGGTTGATCCCCAGTGAAAGAGCCGCGTCGGCAAACGGCTTCATCATGGCAGGATGGGCATTGGCCCGGCTGCCGGTGAACGCCTCCGCCGCTGCGATCGGCTTGCCATAGACATGCGACGCCATCGCGGTTTCAAGGCAATCGATGTTGCCTTCCGTCTGGGTCATCCAGAATTCGCCCATCGGAATGTCGGTCTGACCCTTGGCCTGGAAATTGTCGCTGGGCAGGCAAGTCGCGATGCCCGGCGCCTGGGCCATGAGCGTCATTCCCTCGGCCTTGCACAGTTCGCGAAACGTGCCGTAGTAGCGCGTGCTCATGAGGTCCGCGATGGTCCGCCGCACGTCATACAGAAATCGATCGGACCGCTCCGGGCTCGACACCACGCGCCCGAGCATCGCCGGAAGGTATCGCAAGAGATCGTAACCCCGCAGCCCGCGAAACTCGTCGCGAAACAGAGGCGTCCAGTTCTGAGCGCCATGTTCGGCACTATCCATTTGCACGCCCGTAAGCCGCGCCCCGGGAACGCCGCGAATGACCGCCAGAATCCGCCCCGCATAGTTGTCGAACTGAACCTTCGCCGCAGCAGCGCTGAGCTTGTCACACTCAAGCCCCATTGTTTCCACCCGGCCGTGCTTGGTGCGCATGCCGGTAGGCGTGTGGCCGATGCGCAGAACCGTCCACTGTCCCGCCGGCGCATTCCACGTCAGCTTGCCGCCGGTATCCGTCGATGCAGTCAGATCAACGATCTGATCCGGATCGATCACTTCATTGCCTTGATAGGCCGGCGTGCGATCCGCCTGCGGAAGGTCAACAACGTTGCCCGATTTCTTCTCCCACTGGTCTATCCGCGCTTCGCCGGACAGATCAACCGAAGTGAGCACAATGTTGTCGTCATTATACGAATAATTATGTCCCCAATCGTGCAGGTTCAGTCGATACCACCGCGCCACATGCGCGGGAAACGAAAGGGTCTGGCGCTCCCAACTGTCGTGCAGATAACCGACCGGCGGGAGGTCGCAGATTTTCTCCCAGGTCTGCCCGTCCTGGCTGCATTCCAACTGCCCGATCGCCGGAGCGACGCGCATGTTCTCGCCGAAAAAATCGTCGCGCCAGGGAAACGGGCGAGGCAATTCTGTCGCGATGACCAGCGCTTTGGTGTTTCGCCGCAGGGTATAGGACAGACTGCGCACCGTGGCCGGCTGCGTGTAATCCATCGTCACCAGGACCGGCTGGCGGTCCGCTCGCGGGCTGATTCGCACCTGCGTGCGCTGTGGCGCGTTCTCCGGATTGAAAAGACCGGTTGCATCGAAATCAGTTGTGTTTGATGAAATCCGTGGATGAAGCGACGCAACCGATTCCCCGGCATTCGCAGGCGACGGATACGCGAGCACTGCAACGTCGCGATAGTAATCGAGTTTCGTCGGCGGCTGAGGCAGTTGAATATTGAGCTGTTGACCACCGTCAACACGCGTTTCACTGCCCACCAGCCTCTGCATGCCCAGTTCCGGCGTGATCCACGGACCGCCCGCGACATAGCCGCTGCCGGAATTGACTTCCAGCGACAAATGAAGCCGCGCGCACTCCGCTGCCGCGAACTTCACCCGCTCCAGCCACTCCGGTGACAAGCTCTTCAACGCATCCGGCCGGTTCGTGAACACCTGCTCATAGAGAATCACCCCGCTGAGCCCAACCCGCCGAATGGCCTCCAGATCCTTGGTAATCCCATCATTGGTTGTGACCGATTCGCCCCAGTACCACCAAATCCGCGGCCGCGCCGAATCCGGCGGCTCGTGAAAAAGGTCTTCGCGCGTCTGAGCGAAACCGGAAACCGCCAGGTTCAAAAGAATCAGCACGATAAGGCAATGAGCGATCGATCGCATATGGATGTACTCGTCTTGGACTGGCCACATTCTAAATGAAAGCGACCCTTATTACCTCACCGCGACGGAAAATCGTCAGGTGCATCCGCATTCACATCACGAACCCCGCATTACATATTCTGCGTTCCCAAATCTCTCCCACTCGGTATACTGCGCCTTCTTCCCGGGGTGCAATGAGCCGTTTGTGGTCGATCGGTTTTGAAAAACTGGAGATCAGCCATGACGTATTCACGAGTGGTTTGGGCGGCGATGGCGGGGCTTTGGTGGGTTACGACACAGCGCTTGGCGGCGCAACAGGATGAGCCGGTTCAATCTTATACAATTCATATCCAGGGCGATGATTCAAAACCAATCGAAGGCGCAAAAGTATGGGTAACGCGGGATTATCCGCAGTTTCCCGCAGTTCTGCCCGATTCGCCCCGGGGATCGGCGCGAGGCACAACCGACACCAATGGTCAGGCGACCGTTCGCCTTCCGGGCAATTCGTTCAACCTGATGGCCACGCTGGATGGCTATGCGCCTCTTTTTCTGCGCGGGCTTACAGCGGACCCGCGACAGGTCATCGAAGCGCGCCTTTCGCGAGGGCAGACGATTTCCGGCCAAATCATGACGGCCGATCACAAGCCGGTCGGCAGCGCCACCGTCATCGCACGCCGCGCAAACTTTGCGATGAGTTACATGGACGAATTCACGCCCAAAGCCAAGACCAGCCCCGACGGCAAGTTTTCGATCGAACATGCCGCTGAAGCGGATTATCTGCTCAGCGTGCAGTCCGCAAGCGCCTCCGGGCAGTGGTCTTTCGATTCGCTGGCTTTGCAGGTTAAACCCAATTCGCAGACTGCTCCGGTTGAAATGGTCGCCAAAGCCGGCGTGGTCATCGAAGGAAAGCTCACGGGTCCCGACGGGGTGAATGTCGGCAACAGACGCGTGACTGTCCTGATCCGTTTGCCGGCAGAAATTCGATGGGAAACCACCACCAATCCAGACGGCAGTTTTACGCTGACGAATATCCCCGCTGGCTGTATCGGCACGATCGCGTTTCCCACCATTCGCGACTACGCCACGATCACATCCATCACGCAACCTTCGCACGGACTGAATCCGAAAATCAATTCCATCGATCTGAAGATGCCCGAAGCCGGCACTTATCGGGGCGTCGAGGCCCGATTCATTAAGATGGTGGAAATTCAGGGCCAGGTCATCGATCCGACCGGAGCGCCGCTCGCCGGAGCGATGATAATCGCCGAGCCAACCAGTCGCATTTTCACAAGCGACGCCGATGGCCATTTCACCGCGCTGCTGCCGCCGGGCGTTGAAGCGAGATTGCGAATCGGCGGTTCCAATACCATGAACGCTTCCAGTGGTCCGACGTTCAAAGTGACTGAAGGAAAAAACGAAGATCAGACGCTGATGGCCGTCCCCAAGGTGGAACTTCCGCACGCGGATGAAATTACCGGCAAGGTTGTCGATGCCCAGGGGCAGCCGGTTCCGGGAGCCATCGTATCCATCAACAACAGCGCCATACTCCCCCGTTCCATGGTTTTGCCGGGCCGAGGCGCCGCGAGGCCGACCTGGCAAGGCGGCATGTCACAGCCCGCTCAACTGACCGCCGATTCCAGCGGCGCATTCCGGTTCGATAAACTCGATCCAGGAAAGACCGACATCTGGGCATCTCAGGGAGTTCTGGGCTGGGGATTTAAGGAGCGAATTTCATCCACGGCGCGCGATGTGGTCATCTAACTCTCGCCGCAGGACGACAAGATCACCATCGACGGGACTTTGTTGGATGCCGATGGCAAACCCGCGCCAGGCGTAGCAGTGTATATCTCGCAAGGGGCCAACATCAGCGGAGATATTTTTGCCAAAACTTTAACCGACGCCGCGGGGAAGTTTTCTGCCTCTTTTGTCATGCCCGTTGAATACAACCGGCCATACCTATGGCTGGTTTGTAATGGCAAGCCCGGTTTATTGTGGCGAAGCTTGCCGCAAGCTTCGCTGCATGATTTGCATCTTCAGTACAAACCTGCCGTGCATCTGAAGGGCAAGGTGGTTGACGGCGACGGGCATCCCGTCAGGCAGGCGCGCATCACGCCTTCTCAGTTGGAGGATCCTGATCTGGGCATGTTTGTCTTCTCGCGCGGCGTGGCGCAGGCGGCGCCGTTTGCCGAAAGTCGAGAGGACGGCAGTTTCGAACTCGATGGCTTGCCCCGGGGCGCGACCGTTTATTTTCGAGCGCGACACGATCATTATGGAGCGGGAACATTGATGGCCGTCCAGAATTTAAGCGACAACCGGACGCTGGACGACATCAAAATGACGGATGAGATCGTCATTGAGGGTTTTGTACGCAAAGCCGACACTCAACAGCCCATTGCCGGCGCGACGGTTTTCCTGACGGAGAATTCCGGCTCCAGCGAAGACTCAAGGCGAGATACGGACTGGCACTTAAATCAGACAGTCACCGACGCCGATGGGCACTATCGAATGGGGGGATTGGATTCGCGCAATTTCATCAATAATGCGGCCAACCTCCGTGTGAAGCTTGGCGAGGGGGAGCCGCCGCAAATCGAAGGGTCGCTTCGCTATACAAAGCGGCTTTACACAGGGGATCACGTCACGCTCAATCTCGATGTTGATCGTCCTTTGGCGCTGCGCGAACAAGAATGGCGACTGCAACCGGGTAAACCCGCTGTCAGCCACGCGCTTGTCGCAGTGGCGGAAGACGCCGACCCGAACTTCAAAGATAAGTCCGCCTACGCGGATACGCTGACCGTTTACGACGGCGCTGGCACGATACATGGACAAGCAGGTGGACTAAATCAGTTCTCATGGGCCGACTCGCACATTATTGCAGCATCGCCTCGGGATGGATCGATCTGGTTGATTGAAACAAGCGGCCGGCGACTGCTCCACTATTCCCGCGAAGCAAAACTGCTTTCCGAAATAAAGGGAACTCAATACGAAAGTTTGGCGATTGACCCGAAGACCGGCAACATCTGGACCCTGTCTGACGGCGGGCGCGCCGGAACAAGCACGATCCATGTTCTCAATCCTGACGGTGTTGAAATGACCTCATATTCGGCGGCCGGTGGAGACCTGGCGTATAGCGCTCACGATGATTGTTTCTGGATCGCGGGATCACAATTGTCCAAAGTGGATCGGAATGGCAATACCATCGCGCAAGGCGCAGTCAAGGTGACTTATGCCGCGTCTTCACTGGCGGTGAATGATAGCGACGGATCGGTCTGGCTGACGGAACGATCGCATCCGCAGATGGAGACAAGCGTGGACCGTCTGACGATCTTCGAATCAAACGGCCAGGTGAGAAAGCAGGTCGATGGTTTCGATGGCGCCGTCGTTGTCGATTCATCGCACGGCGCAGGATGGGCTTTCAGCCGCCGGACTTCCAATCCACGGCTGGTCAAGTTTGATCTGAATGGCAATATCCTGCAGACGATTCCGCTGACCGGTTCCTCGCTGGCGATCGAGCCCGATACCGGATACCTGTGGGTCGGCGGTCCAGCGGCAATCGATCGGCTTGACCTGGAAGGCAACGTCGTTGCCACAATCAAAAGCAATCAGAAGACCGCCAAGTGGATCGCGCTGATTCCTTAAAAGGAAAGTTACATCGCGATGGCGCAAGCGACATCGAAACCCACTTGCGCCATCGCGATTGCAACCGGATGACCTGCGGAAACGCGCAGATGCGCGAAGATTCAGCGCATTTCATCAACCCATCCGCTTGTCCGACTCGTCATATTGCGCGCACTTTTGTGCAGGTTTTGAGAGCCTTGAGAAACGGATAGGAATTTCGGATTTGGGATTTCGGATTGCGGATTTGGGAATTGGAATTGCGCGACATGAGTCAGCATGGCGCAACAAAGGAGCCGCGGGTCGCTGATTCGTCATTCTGATTTGGTCATTCGTCATTGGGATTTTGTTGGTCATTGGGACTTGGTCATTGGTCATTCGATCTCAGTTTCCCCGCCAACCCCCGCCCGCCTTTGCCTAGCGAACGATGCGGAGGTCCACCGTACCCTCCTACGTGGAAGATCGCTGCATTCGCCTGCATTGCGGCTGGCAGCGCAGC
>DASZXJ010000139.1:0-11111 GCA_035545895.1 Tepidisphaeraceae bacterium
ATGTTGAAGAAATAGGCGGAGAATGAACATGCTTTCGAAAATGATCGGCGCAATCGTCATGATCAGCTTCGCTGGGCATGCGCTGGCGGCGGATCCACCGGCGTCGATTCCGCTCTGGGCCAATGGCGCGCCCGGTTCAGAAGCCAGGAAAAATATCCCCGAAGTCGTCAAGCCCGAAGGGCCAGGCCAATCGTTTACGAGCATCACCAGCGTTCACAATCCATCGATCATTCCCTATCTGCCGCCGAAGGATAAATCGACGGGCGTGGCGGTGATCGTGATTCCCGGAGGCGGGCATAGTCAACTCGCGATCGGCCACGAGGGTTATTACGTTGGCGAGTGGCTGGCAGCGCACGGCGTTGCGGGGATCGTCGTGAAATATCGACTGGCGCGCGAGCCAGGCTCGACCTACACGATCGAAAAGGACGCACTGGCCGATGTGGATCGAGCCATTCGCACGGCTCGCGCCCGCGCGGCCGAATGGAATATCAACCCGGATAAAGTCGGCGTGATGGGATTCTCCGCCGGCGGGGAACTGGCAGCCCTCGCGTCGATGCGCATGGACGGGCCGACGGAAAACGCGACCGATCCCATCGATCAACAAAGCGCCAAACCCAATTTTCAAGCCCTAATTTACCCGGGTCAGTCTGGAAAAATTCAACCGGCGAAGGATTCGCCGCCGGTGTTTCTGGCGTGCGGAAACCTTGACCGGCAGGATATTTCCGAAGGATTGGCCAATGTTTATTTGCTGTTCAAAAAGGTGGGTGTGTCCGCGGAATTGCACGTGTATGCAAAGACCGGCCACGGGTTTGGCATCAAGCCCAACGCCACGCCGCCCGCATCGGAATGGCCGATGCAGTTCAGGCAGTGGCTGGAAAACCAGGGAATGATCGGAAAATGACGGGACGTGGCAAAGTCGCGATATTGTGATGTGGCGATATGAGGAATGAGGAAATCCATACATCGCCAATTCACAATATCACCCAATCGCTCAATTCAATTTTGGAGTGAAGAATGAAGAATTGGTTGTCTTTTTGCATGATAAGTCTTACGGGCACATCACTTTTGGCGGCCGATCCTCCTCGTGAATGGATCGACCCGGATACGGGGCATCGAATCATTCGATTGTCCGAGCAGGATGGAAGTCGCACGCTTTATTTTCACGATAACGCGTTTACTCCCGAAGGCGACAAACTGATTTTCAATGCGGGCAGTGGTGTCGCCGTGGTGGATATCACCAGGCTGGGCACCGAGCCGCCGAAGATGGAGATCATCACCCAGGGCAATGGCGCGATCATGGCTCGGCGGACGCGTGAGGTGTACGTCAGCCGAGGAGGTGGCGGTGGACGTGGTGGCAGGCGCGGCGGCGGGGGACCGGCGACTCAACCCCAAGCCGGCGCAGCGCCCGCTCGCGGCCGTGAGGCCGGCATTCAACCCGCCGGCGGTCGCGGCGGGTCCGTCTATGCCGTCAACGTCGATAACAAGGCCGAACGACTTGTTCCCAACGCGCCCAGCACCGTCATCAATTGCGATGAAACCTATTCCTTTACCGTCGTGCGGGGTGATGCTGCCATCGATCCCACCGGAAAAACCAAAAAGCCGACGACGCATCCGTACATGTCTCAACTCCAGCGCATGTTCCCCGGCAAAAAGTTGGAAGACCTCACGCCCGATCAGCAATATTCCGTGCAAAAAGAGGAAGGCCTCGCTCGTCGCACGCTCGATCCGGCACCGGAGGCATATACCTTTATCAACCTGAAGACTGGCGAGAAAACCACCGGCGGATACCAGTTTGGCGACCTGAATCACCACCAATTCAATCCCACCGATCCCAATCTGCTGCTGTATGCACACGAAGGAACCTGGCACGAAGTCGATCGTACGTGGACCATTCGCACCGACGCCACCGATGTTCGCTTGCGGCACCAGCGCACGATGGACATGGAAATCAATGGACACGAGTGGTGGAGCGATGACGGAAAGATGATCTGGTTTGATCTGCAAACCCCGCGAAGCGAGGATTTCTGGATCGCCGGCGTAAACATCGATACCGGCAAGGAGACGCGATATCACATCGACAAGGATTCGTGGGGCGTGCACTTCAACAGCTCGCGGGACAACACGCTGTTCTGCTCGGACGGCGGCGATCCTTCGCAGGTCGCGTATTCGACCAACGGTATGTGGATCAACCTGTTTCGGGTGCAGCCTGATGGAACCGTGGCGCGGGAAAAACTGGTGAATATGTCCAAACACAATTACGTCACCGGCCAGCGTGGTGTCGAGCCCAACGCGCACATTACGCCCGACAAAAAATGGGTGATTTTTACCGGCAATATGTTTGGTGGAAACCAGGTCTACGCGGTTGAGATCGCGAAGGCCAAATAACCATTTCAGCCCCGCCGCTTGCGACGGGTTTCGAGCGCCAAACCCGCCGCAAGCGGCGGGGCTAAAATGAACCAATTTCAAATTGACTTATTACCAAAAGTCCTGGAACTTGAAGATGAAGCGCGCCTCGGCCAAGGGCCTGAGGTCAATCGCCAAATCTTCGATTTTCCGCGGAAGAGAAACGTCCTGAAATGATACTAACCCATATTGCAACCCCTTCGCCGGGGGGTGAGGGACAGTGCGCATATTTGCTTCAGATTAGGCGCAGGCTGTCCCCTTCAGTTATGGTAGGCCCCAACGGGAGTTAGCTTAAAGACATGACATCACCGACTTTAGACCTGCGGGTCTCCGAGCCGTCGTCCCCTCGCTTTTTGCCTTTGCTTCTGATTTTATTCGTCGGAAGCGGCTGCGCTGCGCTGATTTATGAAATCGTGTGGCTTCAGCAGCTTCAGGAAATCATTGGAGCATCCGCCATTTCATTGGGTGTGCTGCTGGGGACTTTCATGGGCGGCATGTGCCTGGGCAGCCTGGTGTTGCCCTGGATTATTTCGCCTCGCTGGCATCCGTTGAAGGTGTATGCGTTGCTGGAAATAGGGATCGGCCTGGTCGGCATTGGCGTGCTGTATGGGTTGAATCCGATCACCGCGATGTACACCGACTCGGCCGGGCATGGCGCCAATTCGATCGGCCTGCGTGCCGTGGTGGCAGCCGTTTTTCTCATCCCGCCGACGCTGCTCATGGGGGCAACGCTTCCCGCAATTTCGCGGTGGGTCAAGACCACGCCAAAGGGTGTCGAATGGATGGGCTTTTTCTACGGCGGCAACATCGGCGGCGCGGTGTTTGGCTGTCTGCTGGCGGGGTTCTGGCTGCTGCGTTTGTATGACATGCCGACCGCAACTTATGTCGCGGTGGCCATCAATTTTTCGGTGGCAGCCATCGCGCTATTGCTCGCCACTCGCTCGCCTTACACTGCAGTTTCTTCAGATGAAATCGTTATTGAACCGATTGAAAAACAATCCGGCACGGGAATGATTTACATCATTATCGCGCTGTCCGGGTTGTCTGCCCTTGGGGCTGAGGTGGTCTGGACGCGCCTTCTGTCGCTGATGTTCGGCGCGACGGTTTACACGTTCTCATTGATCCTTGCGATTTTCCTTGTCGGGCTGGGCATCGGCAGCAGCATTGGCGCGATGGTTGCCCGGTCGTCTGACCATCCACGTCGATCGCTTGCAGCCTGTCAGTTGTTGTTGTGCGGGGCGATTGCGTGGACCGCGCTCAATATTTCCAGGTCGCTGCCGTATTGGCCGATCAATCTCGATTACTCGATGAGCCCGTGGTACACGTTCCAGCTTGATCTGGCGCGAGCGGCCTGGGCGATTCTGCCGGGCGCGATCTTCTGGGGCGCCAGCTTCCCGCTGGCGCTGGCCGCGGTCGCCACGCGAGGTCGCGATGCGGGCCGAATGGTCGGCGGGGTGTATGCCGCCAACACGCTGGGCGCGATTGTGGGTTCAATCGGCTTCAGCCTCTTCGTTATTCCTGCAATTACAACCGTCGGGGCGCAACGCGTTTTGATCGGCATCTGCGCCTTCTCGGCGCTGCTGGCGTTCATGCCCTGCCTGTTTGGCTCGGATGGCGAGGAATCAGAGGGCGAACTTGAATCTCCAAGCGGCATGGCGGGGCGTCTGGCGACCGCTGGCGTTGCAGTTCTGATTATCGCAGCGTTGATTATCACCATCGCGCCCATGCCTTGGATTTCCGTCGCATTCGGCAGGCAGCAGTCACTTTGGTTCAAGAGCGCTGACCCGGAGATGTATCCCGCTACAGCCGAAATCGGCGCCTCGCCGAGCAAACTCGAACGGTATTGCGTCTATGTCGGCGAAGGAATGAACGTTTCCGTCGCGGTGACTCGCGATTCCAACGGCTGGCAGTATTTCCACGGCGCCGGCAAGGTGCAGGCTTCGAGCAACCCACAGGACATGCGCCTTCAGCGGATGCTCGGCCATTTGTCGGTGCTTGCGCATCCCAATCCAAATGACGTGAAGGATGTTTTGGTCGTTGCCTGCGGTGCGGGTGTGACAGCCGGGTCGTTTGTTCCCTATCCCAACGTCAAAAACGTGACGATTGTCGATATCGAAAAGCTCGTGCCGACCGTCGTCACCCCGAAATTCAGCAGCGTCAATTATGGAATTGTTGATGGCATCGCCGAGCAGAATCCCAAGAAAATGCCGGATGGCAAACAGGTTCGCGTGATCTTCGACGATGGCCGACACTTTGTGCGTACGACCAGGGAAAAATTCGACATCATCACGTCCGATCCGATCGATCCGTGGGTCAAGGGATGCGCCGCCCTCAACACGATCGAGTATTACACGATGTGCAAGGAGCATTTGAATCCGGGCGGCGTGATGAGCCTCTGGATTCCGCTTTATGAAAGCAATGTAGAAACGACCAAGTCGCTCATCAGCACGTTTTTCCAGGTGTTCCCGAACGGCATCATGTTCAGCAACGATGATCGCGGCGAAGGATACGACGCTGTGCTGTTTGGCATCAACCAGGATGGCCCGGCCCAGATCAATCTGGATGAACTGGCCGCTCTGCTGGCCAGGCCCGAATATCAAACCGTCAAAACTTCGCTGACCGATGTCGGTTTCGGATC
Source organism: Tepidisphaeraceae bacterium (assembly GCA_035545895.1). GTDB lineage: Bacteria > Planctomycetota > Phycisphaerae > Tepidisphaerales > Tepidisphaeraceae > DASZXJ01. The sequence goes on from DASZXJ010000139.1 coordinate 5,042, forward strand.
GAATAAATTTGGCGGCGGCAATTCAAACGGCGAAGAGGGCGTGATTGTCGATCTGTTGGCCACCTATGCCGGTCAGGCCGCCGATCTCACCAAATGGCGCGCTGATGCGCAGATCAACACCGACCGAAACCTTCGTCTGCAATACCTGGCCGGCATGGCGCTCAACACCTACGTGCCAACGGACATTCTGCGAAGCATGACCGATTACTATCGCTTCCCGACTGAAGTGTTTCATGGAAATAGCCAGCGACTCGATGCACTGAGGCAGGCGCTGTCTTCGACTGGCCGCCATGAAAAGGTCGCGCCCACGTCAGCGCCGTAGCCGCTGCCGGGTCGAGGAGGGTCGAATGCCCGGGAATTTTCGATTTGCACTCCCGCTCTGTTTGCTCGGCGTGCTCTGCGCGCCCGCGCTGGCGAAATCCGCAAAACTTCCTCGCCTTAAAATTTGCGACAACGGCTATTTCGTCGTTATTGAAAATCGCCAGCCGTCAGTTTGAGGTTATTCATTTAGCCTCGCCGCTTGTGGCGGGTTTGGGCGCTCGAAAACCCGCCGCAAGCGGCGGGGCTAAAAAAGCTTTCTGGTGCGAAGATGTCAGCGTGGTGGTATGATCCGCGTACGGGAAAAACCAGCCACGCAGAGGATTTTGAGAAGGTGGATAAGCGTCAGTTCACACCGCCGACCAATGGTCCCGGCAACGTCTGGGTGTTGGTGCTGGATGATGTCTCGCGCGATTTCCCACCGCCGGGGACCATAGTTCAATGAAGATCACCGACGTTGCCGGCATTCTTATGTCGTATCCGCTGGCCGAGCCGTTGAAGCTGCCGTTCTATAACGGCCTGCGGACAATCCTTAAGCGCGATGCAATGCTTATCCGCGTGCGCACGGACAGCGGGCTGGTGGGCTACGCGCCGGGTCCTGCGCACGAGCGTGCCGCCGTCGAAATTCGCGACGTCATTGGCCCGTTCCTGATTGGCAAAGATCCAAAACAATGGGCTGACTTTCAATTCAACGGAGACCTGGAAACCACCAAAACGTATCGCGCGGTCGAGATCGCGCTGATCGATCTGGCCGCCAAGTTTGAAGGGTGCGCACTGTCCGAACTCATCGGGGGACGAAAGAGGGATCGCATCAAGCTGTACGGCAGCGCCGGCATGTATATGTCTCCCGAGCGTTTCGCCGAGGAAGCCGCCGCCATCGCCGCCATGGGTTTCACCGCATACAAAATGCGTCCCGCGCTCGGGCCGGAAAAAGACATCGAAACGGTCCGGCAAATGCGCCGCGCGGTCGGTCCCGATTTTGGATTGATGATCGATGCCCATTCCTGGTGGCGGATGGGTGACAAAAGTTTTTCCCCACAAACCGTTACTGAAGTCGCCGCCGCCATTGCGAAATATCAACCCACCTGGCTTGAGGAGCCGCTGCCGCCTCACGATCACGATGCGTATCGGGAATTGCGATCCAGGCATATTGTTCCAATCGCGACGGGTGAGCATGAGCAGGAAGAAGCCGGCTTCATGGATCTGATCCAGACCAACGCCGCCGAATACATCCAGATGGATGTCTGCTGCCAGGGAGGCTTTGCGATGGGCCGGCGCATTTTTGATGCTGTGGCCAAAAAGGGATTGCGATTCGCATTTCACAGTTGGGGCACGGCATTGGAGGTGCTGGCGGCTGGGCAGCTCGGAATCTGCTGGCCCGCGCACGTCGTCGAGTGGCTGGAATATCCCTGTTATAGCAGTGCAACCAAGCCGGGCATGTATCCGTTTCCGCTGTCCGATGAAATCCTGCGTCATCCGCTGCACATTCATCACGGCGATTTGATCGTGCCCGATGTTCCGGGACTTGGCATTGAAGTGAACGAAGCCGTGATCGAGAAATACCCGTTTATTCCCGGCCCCTGGTCATTTTTCAAAATTGATTCGCCGGCGGAAACGGTCGCGGTGACAGGCGATCACAGCGTCAAGTGGATTGGCGCGACTCCGCCGGCTCTGCCATGATCGGTTCGAATCCGCGACCTTCCCGATCTTCATCTTTTCTTCCAAGGCGCAATGCGATGATGATCATCGAATAAATTCCCATGCAAAAAGCCATGAAATAGATTCCGCCGACGTACGAGTGAGTTTGTGTTTGCGCAAATCCCAACACGCTGGGCCCGAGGAAGCCGCCAAGATTGGCAAGTGAATTGATTAGCCCAACGCTGCTGGCGGCGGCGTTCTTGCTGAGAAACAGACTTGGCAGCGCCCAGAAGGGAGCGAGGTAACATTTCAGCCCCGCGGCAGTGATCATCAGGCAGGCCATCGTCAGCGGCAGGTGTCCGCGAGTCAGCGGCCACAGCGCCAGTGCTACGCCTCCGATGAGCGCCGGCAAGGCTGCGTGAAGTCGCCGCTCACCCGTCCGATCGGAATTCCATCCCACGAGCAGTGTCGCCGTCAGCGCCATCGTCGGCGGAAGCAGCAGCAGCCAGGTGAGTTTGCTCAGTTCCAGCCCATACCATTGTTGCAGGATGCTGGGCAGGAAGAATTCGAGCCCGTAATTGCCGGTTACCACGCAGAAATACGCCAGCGCCAACAATAATACCTTAGGATGGGCGACTGCTTCCCAGGCAGTCATGCGATGTTTAGCCAATCGCATGGCGCGTTCCTTGGCCAGTTCCTCCCCCAACGCCTGGCGTTCCTCGGCGGTCAGCCAACCGGCTTCGTTCGGATGATCGGTGAGAAAGAACAAGACAACGAATCCCAAAATCACCGCCGGCAACCCCCATGCGATGTACATCCACTGCCAGCCGACAAGTCCCAGCGGGCCGGGGCGGGCGGTCGTCCCCAGGGAAAGCAGCCAGCTTGAGATTTTCGGGCTGGCGAGCTGCGCGATCGGCGTGGAGATCATGAAAATCCCCAGTGCCCGCGTGCGGTCACGATTCAAAAACCAGTGCGTCATGTATATGATCGCGCCGGGAAAAAAGCCCGCCTCTGCCAATCCCAGGATGAAGCGCACGACGTAGAACTGAGTGGGCGTCTTCACCCATGCAGTGGCAGCGGCGACGATGCCCCAGCTCACCATGATTCGGCTGATCCATTTGCGGGCGCTCCATGCTTCACACAGCAGAGTTCCTGGTATTTCCAGCAGAAAATAACCGACGAAGAACACCCCCGCGCCAAAGCCGATCACTGCATCGTTGAAGGCCGGCATGTCCTTCTGCATCAGCAATTTGGCCAGGCCGACATTGGCGCGATCGACATAGGCAATGATGTAACAGAGCACCAGAAGTGGAAGCAGACGCCGATAGGACTTGCGGCGGGCGCTATTCAAAACCTGTTCATGCTCGACCGATGATGCCAAGCTGACCCTCGTATTCTCTGCGACCGAAATCGATCTTAGGTCCTATTCCAAATTTCACAATCCAAAAAGTTGGAAATTGACCGGTTCATCCGTCCGGATTATTCTGCCTCGTTCCATGTCACCCAACGAACTTCGCAACCGGCTGAGCGGCGTCATTGCATTTCCGGTAACGCCGTTCAAGGCGGATTTATCATTGGACCTTGAAGGCTTGCGGAAGAATCTTCGCTCGCTATTGAAACACCCGGTCTGTGCGATTGTTGCTGCGGCCGGGACGGGCGAACTGTATTCGCTGTCGCCGGCGGAACATTTGCAGGTGGTGAAGGCGACGGTCGAAGAGACCGCCGGCAAGGTGCCGGTGCTGGCGGGAACCGGATTCAATCCGCCGATCGCAGTGGACTTGGCCAAACAATCCGCCGCGGCGGGCGTGAGCGGCATTCTGGCGTTTCCGCCGTATTACCCAAGCCCGGACGATGATGGCACGGTCGCGTATTACAAAGCGATCGGGGAAGCGACTTCGCTGGGGATGTTTATTTACAGCCGCGACTGGTTCAGCGCTTCGCCGTCGCTGGTTCAGCGGCTGGCCGATCAAATTCCGACATTGATCGCATGGAAAGACGGCCAGGCCGACATCCGCAAATATCAGATGATCCGCCAGCGCGTCGGCGACCGCCTGCACTGGATCGGCGGCGCGGGCGATGACATGGTGCCGGCGTATTACTCGATGGGGATTCGCACCTACACATCAAGCATCTCCAACACCACGCCAAGATTGTCATTGCGACTGCACGAACTCGCGTCGGCGGGGCATTCGGATGAATTGTCCAGGCTGATGAATGAATTGATCATTCCGCTTTACGCGCTTCGCACCAAGCGCAAGGGTTACGAGGTTTCTGCGATGAAATCCATGATGGACATGCTTGGCATGGTTGGCGGGCCGGTGCGTCCGCCGCTGGTGGATTTGAATCGCGAAGATCTGGACGGTTTGAAACGAACGATCGAAAAATGGCGCATTTGGGCATAACACTGGAGGAACAGCCAATGTCTTCTCGGAAATGGTCGGTGGCGGTAATAGGTTTGATCATGTCTTGCGCCGTCGCGATGAGGGCTCAAAGTATCGAGCCCATTTCCGGCGAACTCACTTTGCACGCGGATCAGCTTAAAGGGGAAATTAGTCGCAATTTATACGGACAATTTGCCGAGCATCTGGGCAGGTGCGTGTATGAAGGCCTGTGGGTCGGCGAAGATTCGACGATCCCGAATACGCGCGGCATTCGAAATGACGTCGTCGCGGCGCTGAAAAATCTCAACGTGCCATTCATCCGCTGGCCGGGCGGGTGTTTTGCGGATGAATACCACTGGCGAGATGGCATTGGCCCGAAAAACCAAAGGCCCAAGCGCATCAATACCCACTGGGGCGGAGTGATCGAGACCAACGCGTTCGGCACACACGAATTCATGGACCTGTGCGAGCAGATCGGCGCCAGCCCTTATATCAGCGGCAACGTCGGCACGGGCACGCCTCAGGAAATGATGGAATGGGTCGAATACATGACCAGCGCTTCGGATTCCACTCTCGCCAACGAACGCCGCAAAAATGGCCATCCCGAGCCGTGGAAGATTCCTTATTTCGGCGTGGGCAACGAAAGCTGGGGCTGTGGCGGCAACATGACGCCGGAGTATTACTCCGACGAGTTCCGCAAGTTCGGCACATTCGTCAAAAACTATTCGGCCAATCGCATCACGAAGATCGCTTCAGGCCCCAATGGCGACGATTTTAATTGGACCGAAGTGCTGATGTCGCACGTTGGCCGGCAAATGAATGCCATGTCACTGCACTGGTACACGCTTCCCACCGGCAACTGGTCCAACAAAGGCTCGTCCACTCAGTTCGATGAAAGCCAGTGGCATGCCACGCTCGTCCAGGCGATGCGCATGGAAGAATTGCTGCAAAAGCACTCGGCCATCATGGATAAATACGATTCGCAGAAGCGCATCGGCCTGGCCGTCGATGAATGGGGCACATGGTACAACCCCGAACCGGGCAGCACGCCGGGATTTTTGTATCAGCAAAACAGTTTGCGTGATGCGATTATCGCTGGAATCAGTCTCAACTTGTTCAATCAACACTGTGACCGCGTGCGCATGGCAGCCATTGCACAAATGGTCAACGTGCTCCAGGCGATGATCCTGACCGACAAGGAAAAGATGCTGCTGACGCCCACCTACTACGTTTTTGAAATGTACAAGGTGCATCAGGGCGCGCGTTTGATTCCAATCGATCTGACGGCTCCGGAATATAAGATGGGATCTGCGTCCGTTCCGAGCGTGAACGCATCGGCCTCGCGCGATATGGCCGGCAAGGTGCATTTGTCGATTGTGAATCTCGATGCAAACAATTCAGCGAAACTTTCAGTCAAACTCGCGGGAGTAACCGCCAGGCAAGTCACCGGGCGAATCCTGACCGCGCCGGCGATGAATGCGATCAATACCTTCGACAACCCCACCAACGTCAAGCCCGCTGACTTCACAGGGTTTGAGGTCAAAGGCGAAGCAATGAATCTTTCATTGCCCGCCAAATCGGTGGTCATGCTTGAAATTCAGTAACGAGAGCGTCGATGGAAGTTTCAGTCGCTGAAACACGCCATCGCGGTGATGAACCTGCTGCCGATCCGGCAATCTCACCGCCCGTCCCGACATGTCCTGATTTTGTATTATAGAAGACCCAAAAGCGAT
>DASZXJ010000140.1:0-5010 GCA_035545895.1 Tepidisphaeraceae bacterium
TTTTTGCTTGGGAAGCAAAGCGACCGTAATCGATTTGCCCTTGGCATTGCCTGTTGATGTCGTCGGAGAGGACGAATCGCTCTTGCCGCAACCGTTCAACATCATTGCCGAACCCAGCAACGCCGCCAACGCCAGTGAAAAAACTCGTTTCACGAAGACCTCCATTGAAGGAATATGTCGTATCAACCCTTGCGCCCTCGAACAGACAGTAGCCGATTCAGCAGGACCGAGCCGATCAGCAGCAAACCGATCACGATCAGGTTCAACTCCGCCTGATTCCACCGCCAGCTCACCAGCTCGCGGGTTTCGTGTACCAGCAAAACGCCCAGCAGTGTGCCGAGCATGTTACCACGTCCGCCGAATATGCTCGTGCCTCCCAGCACCACGGCGGTGATGACATCCAGCTCCATTCCATCGCCGACGTCGGCTTTGGCGGAATCGCGGCGGGCGCCGTAGATCACCGCCGCCAGCCCGGCCATTCCACCGGACAGCGTATAGAGCGCCAGCTTGATCTTATCTACCGGCACGCCGGAAAAACGTGTAGCCGTTTCATTATGGCCCATGGAATATAGATATCTTCCCCATCGGGTCTTGATCAGGATCACCGCCGCCGAGATCACCACCCCCATAAAAATGATGCCCGGTATCGGCAGGCCCAGGATCGTTCCCTCCCCGATCATGCGAAACGATTCGGGAAATTTCGAAACCGAAACGCCTTCGCTATACCCCTCGGCGATCCCCTTAAACGCCGCCAGCGTCGCGAGCGTCACAATCAGCGGATGCACGTGCAGCTTGGAGATGAACAGCCCATTGAAGAACCCCGCCCACAATCCCATGCCGATCGCGACCGCCGCCGCGATCCAGACGCTGAATCCGTGATTGTACGTTTCTCCCAGCGCCACCGCCGACAGCGCCATGGCCGATCCAACCGACAGATCGATGCCCGACGTGATGATGATCAACGTCATCGGCACGGTCAGCAGCGCCATCTCCCACATGTTGCCGGAAAGTTGCAACTGCGTGCCGGGCGAGACAAACGTGTTTCGCCGCGGCGGCTCGGTCACGCCGGCCCAGATCATGAGCCCCACCAGCAACACCGCCAGCACCACTTCATGCCAATATGGGAAATCGCGAGGTCGGATCACGCGTGCGCCTCCGACGAGCTTTCCGGCGCCAGATGATCCGCCAGCACCGCCAGCAAAATAAACGCGCCGTGAATCGCTCTTTCCCAGTAACTGGCCGATGGGCCAAGTTTCATGAAGATCAAAACCGTGCCGACAATGCTCAGCAGCAATGCCCCCAGCGCCGAGCCGATGATCGTTCCACGCCCGCCGCTGATCGAAGTGCCACCGACCACCACGCAGGTGACGATCAGCAGTTCGCGGCTCTTGCCAAATCCCGGATCAATCACCTGAAGCTGCGTGGCGCTGACCAGTGTTGCGATGGCAGTCAAAATTCCGGTGATAATGAACACCGCCAGCTTGATTCGCGTCTGCGAAATGCCCGCCAGATGCGCTGAGCGCACGTTGCTGCCCACCGCATAAATTCGCCGGCCAAGCGGAGTCTGCCGGGTCATGATGATAAATCCGACCACCACGACAATCGCGGTGAGCACGCTCACGGGAATTCCAAAAATTGTACCCGTTCCAAAATATCGCAGGCCAGGCGGCATGTCCTGAATCCAGGTCGGGCCGATGACCCGCTGGGTGATCCCGCGCAGCGCCGTCAACATGCCCAGTGTCACAATGATCGACGGAACTCGTCCCACCGTCACCAGCAGGCCGTTGATCAAACCCACCAGCGCGCCCAGCGACAACATCGCCGCCACTCCCACCCACACCGGCAAGCCCAATCGCCCATCGGTTGTCGAGGTCAACTGCCCCATCACGGCTGCGCATAATCCCATCAATGACCCGACCGAAATATCGATCTCGCCGGTCACGATCACCAGCGTCATTCCACAGCCGATGATCAGCGTTGGGGCAGCTCCCACCAGCATGTCGCGAATATTTCCGAGCAGCAGAAAGTTCGAATCGCGAATCGAGACGATCGCAACCGTCAATACCAGCAACAGCAGCACTCCCAGTTCCCGCTGCTGATCGAGTCGATGAAATATTTTTCCCGTTCCAAATTTCATGTCTTGGGTAACGCCAGTTCCAGCAGTTTTTCCTGAGTCGCATCCGGGCCCTGCAATTCGCCCGATATGCGGCCTTGACGCATCACGACGATTCGATCGCTCAGCGACAACAATTCCGGCAATTCCGATGAAATGAGCAGCGTTGCCATGCCCTTGCCCGCCAGTTCGCGAACAAGCTTGTGAACCTCGGCCTTGGCGCCCACATCGATCCCGCGCGTCGGTTCATCCAATAACAGGACTTTGGGATTCGGCGCCAGCCACTTGCCGAGCATGACTTTTTGCTGATTGCCGCCTGACAGCGTTTCGGTTGCGATCGAAGTGCTGGCCGCCTTGATCATCAGGCCGCGCATCAAGTCTTCCGACAATTCGAACTGAAGTCGCCCGGAAATAAATCCGCCTCGCGTCAACGATTTCAGCACCGCCATTGTCAGATTGGCGCCCACCGACATCGGCAGGACCAGCCCCAGATGCTGCCGATCCTCCGGCACGAGCGCGATTCCCGCCGCCATCGATTCCTTGATCGAGTGCTTCCTAATCGGATTGCCGTTCACTCGCACTTCGCCGGAATCGTAATCATCAACACCGAATATCGCCTGGGCGACTTCCGAGCGGCCTGCCCCGACCAATCCCGCCAGCCCGACGATTTCACCGGCGCGCACCGTGAACGAAATATCCTGAAATGCCCGGCCTCGACTCAAGTTCTGCGTCTCCAGCACCACCGGGCCCGGTACGATTCCCGTGTCGTGCCGGCGACCCAGTTCGCCGATCTCGCGCCCGACCATTTTCTGGATCAGGCTCTGCGTCGTCATCGACTTGGTCGGCTCGGTCGCCACCCATCGGCCATCGCGAAAAACCGTCACGCGATCGGACAGATCAAACACTTCCTCCATGCGATGGCTGACGTACAGCATGCTCACGCCTTCGCTGCGCAATTGCCGGATGATTCGAAAAAGCACTTCCGTTTCCCGCGCCGAAAGCGAAGCCGTCGGCTCATCCATAATCAGCAGCTTGACCTTGCGCGACAGCGCCCGCGCGATGCTCACCATTTGCCTTTGCGCGACGGTCATTTCCAGCAGTTCGCGCCGCTGGTCGATGGGTTCACCCAGGCGATCAAGCAGCGCGCGGGTTTGCAAACGCATTTCCCTGCGATTGAGAAACATTCCGCCAAGTATTTTGGGTTCACGCCCGACAAAAATGTTGTCTTCCGCGTTGAGATGCAGAAACGCGCTCGATTCCTGGTGGATCACGCCAATGCCCATGTCCTCGGCCTCGCGCACGTCGCCGAGTTTCAGGGGCACCCCATCCACCATGACCTGGCCCGTATCAGGCACGACCGATCCGGTGATGATTTTAATGAGAGTGGACTTGCCCGCCCCGTTTTCGCCGCACAACGCATGGACTTCGCCGGGTGCAATGGACAGGCTGACATCGCGCAACGCCTGTACGCCGCCATACGATTTGCCTACATGTTGGATATCGACCAGCGATGCCTTGACCAAAGCACCTTTCGTTTGGGTGCAGGAAGTTAGCAGGTCGCTTGTATCTGTTCAAACCTCATACTTGACACCCACAACCCTTCTTCGAGTAACATGGCTGAACGAGGTAAAAGCTGCCGTTCTTATCGGATTAAACTACACTTCATGCAGTCACCAACAATCGACAAAATAGTCCTGACACGAGGGCAGCGATTGCTCGCGTTGTTCCCCAATGTCAGTCCTGTGGCAGCGCGAAATCTTTTTTTGTTCCCGCTGTTCATCGCTTCTGCAGCGGTCCTGTTTGTCTCCGCCAATTCGGTTTACACACGATTGTCCAAACCCTTCCCGCTGGACTGGTGGGAATCGATGTTCATCGTCGATGCCGCCCGCGCGATCCATGGCCAGCCCGTCTATGAAAAAGTCGGCGCCGGACATGCGACTCACATGTATGGCCCGCTTGGCACGTACACGATGGCGGCCATCTATCGCGTCACGGGCGTGATCGTCAACGCCGGGCGATGGCTGGCACTGATCGGCGGGATCGGTTCGACCCTGCTCTTTGTACTCGCCTTCGTCGAAAAACGAACGCTGGTTTACTTGCTCATCGGCACGGCCTTCTTCGTTTCACTGCACATTCGCTGTGTCGATCTCTTCACCAACACGCGCCCCGATGCGTTTGCGTTTTTGCTTTCGACGATCGCGCTCTTGGCAGCCTATCGCGCGGTCGAGCGCGCACAACCCATCTGGTATCTGGTGACGGCCAGCCTGACCGTCATCGCATTTCTCTATAAACAACCGTATGCCGTTACCGCGCTGGTGCCTCCGCTGGCGGTATTTTTCATTCGACCGCGAGCGATGAAACGGCAGCTCATCACATCGTTCATTCCGCTGGCGATGATGGTTGTTGCGGGTATCACGTTGAAACTTGGCTTTCGTAATGTCTGGTTTTACATGGTGACGGTGCCCAGGCTCTATGGCGTGAGCCTCATACGCATGCGACTGGGTATCGAATGCCTTTTTATGTACAACACGATCTACCTCGCGATTGTTTCGCTCATTGTGTTAGGGGCTGGAATCGAACATCTGCGCGACAGCAAGACCAAGTGGCTTTTCGCCTCGATGATTATCGGCGGTGGAATGGGAATACTCGCCTTTGCAAAGCATGGCGGCACGTACAACTCGCTGCTCATGGTTTACGCACCGGCGGCTGCATTCTGCATGCTCAAGCTGCCGCAGGCCGTTGAAGTCATGATGACGTCAAAGATCAATTTGATTACGCGCGCCGTTTGTTCCGTGTCGCTGGCGTTCATGCTGACCGGCACTGCGTTTGGCACACCATTGATGTGGCGACTGGCGTTCGATCACGCCAGCAATACCGAAGACTTCGCCAAAGCCGTG
>DASZXJ010000141.1:0-5898 GCA_035545895.1 Tepidisphaeraceae bacterium
GTTGTTCACTGCGGTGTCCGCGACGGTCATGTTTCATCTATCTTCTTCGCCGATCGATCCACAGGCGGTTCGGTATCTGGGACCAATTTTCTGGATGGCGCCGTTTGCACTTGCGCCGTTGGGATTGTGGCTGGGCGCCAAGCGATTTGCGATTGCAATCATTCCTTATTTGATCGTGGCCGCCTTTGGAGGATGGAACAGTTACACCCAGCGCGTCAACGGCCTGTTACCGCGACGCACCGTCACCAAGTTGTACGACCAGGAAATGAAACTTGGCGAAGCGCTGCGTAAAAACGGGATTCATTATGGTGTGTCGGAGTTTTGGCTGGCGTATCACCTGACATTTTTGTGGCATGAAGACCCGTTGATTGCGGTATCCGAGCCGCGACAGGATCGATATCCGCCATATCGAGAGCGGGTCGATGCCCAGCGGTACGTGGCGATTATTTGTCATCCGGAATTGTCGCGCCAATCCGCTGAGACAACGGAAAAACTGTTGAATGACGTCCATGCGAGCTATGCCAGGCTCGTGGTCGGCGAATTCACGGCGCTGGTTGTCGATCGCGCTTCCGTGCCAGCAACCACACAGCCGTCGCCGCCAGCACCCACCACGCAAGCAAGCCAATAGTCGCGCCGGGAGCTGGGCCGTTTTGTGGAAAAACCGTAAGCCACGGGATCGAAAAGATTCCTGGCTTTTCGTACGTTGGCAACGTTCCGCGATACATCACCGAACTGAGATATGCCCAGTACATCAGTAGCGAGAATAAACCGGCGAGGATCGAATAAACCCAGGCTCGCGAAACGCTGACTGTCAGCAACAATGGCACGAGAATGACCAGATATTGATTTCCAAATCCGGGAGCCAGGACAAGGAACATTGCAAAGACAATCACGCCCAGTTCATACGGGTTCCACCTGCGAATTAATATTGAAGTGCCGCTGATGGCCGCGAGGCCCGCAAGAATCAACCAGCGTCCAAACCAGAGATATTGCTTCATCGCTTCGTAGGCGGTGGCTTCAAATCGTTTATGAGTAAAGAGATCGCTGAGAATATATGCGATTCCCCACGGACTGACGGGCGGCACATACTTGAGCATGTTGTCGTGCATGGCCTGATACGCGCCGAACACCAGCGGCAGGAACGGGATCACGCCAATCGATAAGCCGGCAACCAGTTTCAGCCAGTCCCGCCACGTTCGGCAGAACGACATGGCGGGCAGGATCAGCAGAACTGGGATGAGTTTGACATTGATCGCTGCCGCAAGCGCGAGGCCCGCGAGGAAGAATCGTCCGCCGCCGTCGATGAAATACATCGTGAGCAGACACAGAAACGCATAAAGGTTATCGGTATTGCAGTGATAGCCACTGATGAGAATGGCGATGGGGTTGAGCATCATGCAGATCGCGGCGGCTTTGGCTTTGGAGAAATCACCACGCCGAGCCCAAATTTTTGCGATCAGCCAGATCGACAGCAGATCGCCGGCAATGGCAGGCAGTTTCATGACAAAGGTGAACCATGTGTCGCCGCCCACTGCCAGAGACAACCGCGCCCAAAGCACTGCAAGCGGCGGATGATTCATCAGCGGGTCCGTGCGGTAAGCCTCCAAAACCCCGACCTGGCTGACATGATCGGCGATGCCCATCCAGATGTTGGCATCGTTCGTGCCGGCTGAGACTGCAGAGAGCGCCAGCCTCAATAATGCTCCTGCAAGGATGCAGGAGATGACAAATCTGCGCATTGCATGCTGGTCTGACGAGAATGGAACCGGAATCGCAATAACGTTGGTCATGCATTTGTTTAGCTGCCCCGCTTGTGGGGCGTTTTAGGCATATTCGATGCCCAAAACGCGCCCCGCAAGCGGGGCCGCTAAACTCTGGGCAGTGTACGCCAATCCCCTTTCCAACGCTCGCCTTTTGACCTCTTTTTTCATACAATCCGGGGCTCGAAACGGGTCAGTAATTCGCAGGGAAAACCATGACTGAAGCAGCCGGCGCTCCGCTTGAACGCATTGAAGATTTGCAGATTGAAACGGAGCTTCAAGACTCCTATTTGACCTACGCCATGAGCACCATCATGGACCGGGCGCTGCCCGATGTCCGTGACGGGCTTAAGCCGTCGCAGCGGCGAATTCTGGTCGCGATGAACGACCTGAACCTGGGGCCTCGTTCCAAGCATCGTAAATGCGCCAAGATCGCCGGCGATACTTCGGGCAACTATCACCCGCATGGCGAAGCTGTCATTTATCCCACCCTGGTCCGCATGGCGCAAAACTGGAACCTGCGCTATACGCTGGTCGATGGGCAGGGGAACTTCGGCTCGACCGACGGCGACCCACCCGCCGCCATGCGATATACCGAAGCCCGCATGACCTCTCCCACCATGGAAATGCTGGCGGACCTTGAATACGACACGGTCGATTTCCAGGCCAACTACGACGAAACCCGCCAGGAGCCCCTGGTCCTGCCCAGCAAGTTCCCCAACCTGCTGGTCAATGGCTCGACTGGTATCGCGGTGGGCATGGCGTGCAACTTGCTGCCTCACAACCTGCGCGAAATCTGCGATGCCATCATCGCGGTGATCAACAACCCGGACATCACGATCCAGGAAATCCTTACCATTGTTCCAGGGCCGGACTTTCCCACCGGCGGAATCATCTGCGGGCGCGATGGAATCATCGAAGGATACAGCAGCGGTCGCGGCCGAATCACCCTTCGCGCCAAAATGCATGTCGAGCACGACAAGAAAAACCGCGCTTCGATCATCGTCGATCAGATCCCGTATGGCATCATCCGTAAATCGATCGTGGAATCGGTCGCCGAGTGCGTCAAGGAAGACAAGATCAAGGAGATTTCCGACGTCAACGACCACAGCGGCCGCGAGCACGCCGTGAGGATCGTCATCGATCTCAAGCGCGATGCCGATCCCAACGTCGTGATGAACCAGCTTTACCAATACACGCCCTGCCAGATCACCGTTTCGATGATCAACATCGCGCTGGCCAACCGCCAGCCGCATACGATGGGCATCATCGAGATGATCCAGCACTTTATCGAGCACCGAAAAGTGGTGATCACCCGGCGGACGAAGTTCCTGCTGAAAAAAGCCCAGCAGCGAGGGCATATTCTGGAAGGTTTGATCTTCGCGGTTTGCGACATCGACGAAGTGGTAAAACTGATTCGATCCAGCAAGACTCGCGAAGAAGCCATTCAACGCTTGCGCGAACGAGCATTCCGCATCGCGCCGACTCATCCCAATGCGCCGCGCATTCCAGCGCTGCTGGTGCAGGCCGATGCCGCCAAGGCCACGATGCTTTCGCAGGCGCAGGCGGAGGCGATTGGTCGCCTGCAGCTCATTCAGTTGGTGGGCCTGGAAATTGAACGATTGGTCGATGAATATCGCAAAGTCGTCGAGGAAATCGAAGGATACGAAGCGATCCTGCGCGATGAGGCGATGGTGCTGGACATCATCCGCGAAGACACTTTCGAAATAAAGGAAAAGTATGGCGACGAGCGGCGAACCGAAATCACCGGCGAAGTCAGCGAGATGAGCATGGACAAGCTCATCGCACCGGAAGATGTCGTCGTCACCGTCTCGCGCGAGGGATACATCAAACGCCTGCCGACCGATACCTATCGCGCCCAGGGGCGCGGCGGACGCGGTATTCGCGGAACTGAATCCAAGGAAGGCGATTTCGTTGAGCATTTGTTCGTCGCCAACACCCACGACTTCCTGCTCTTCTTCACCAATCAAGGCCGCGTTTATGAACAGCGCGTTTATGACGTGCCGGAAATGAGCCGTACGGCGCAGGGGCGGTCGATTGCCAACCTGCTGAGCTTCCAGCCCGGCGAAAAGCTCGCCAATGTGCTCGCGGTCAAGGATTTTGAAAAAGGCGAACAATTCCTGATGTTCGCAACCGCCAAGGGCATCGTGAAAAAGACGTTGCTCAACGCTTACGCCAACATCCGCCAGAGCGGATTGATCGCCATGGGCCTGGACGAGGGTGACAGCCTGATCGCGGTCTGCATCACCAGCGGCAAGGACCACATCATGCTGGGCACCAAGAGCGGGCTGGCGGTGCGATTCGACGAAGGCGAAGTCCGCTCGATGGGTCGTCCCGCCGGCGGTGTGCTGGGCGTGCGATTTAAGCGCGAGGGCGACGAAGTCGTTGACATGGTCGTCATCCCCAACGGCGATGATGCCAGCGGGCAGGTGCTTAATGCCTGCGCCAACGGATACGGCAAGCGCACGCCCCTGGATGATTACCCCGTCAAGGGTCGCGGCACGCGAGGGGTCATCAGCATCGACGCCAATGAACGCAATGGCGACATGATCACGCTGAAACTGGTGGCCGCCAACGACGAGGTCATGCTCATCACCGAAAAAGGAATTCTCATTCGGACGGCGGTCTCGGAAATTCGCGAGACCGGTCGCAACGCTTCGGGCGTTCGACTGATCAAGCTTGACGAGGGAGACAAACTCGTCGCGATGGCGAAAGTCGCGCCGGAGGAAACCGACGAGAAACCGCCCACGGAAACTCCGCCCGCGCCGGCCAGCGGCGATGGTTCGCCTGCATGAGGAATCGCATGACCAATACAAAAAAACAGGTTCGCGATGCGCCGAGTCGTTTACCCGACAACTGCTCATTGGAAGATGTTCAGCACGAGCTTTATGTGATCGAAAAAGTCCGCCGGGGCCTGGACGAGGTCAAACAAGGCAAAGGTATTTCGCACATCAGCGCAAAAAAGCGACTTGGAAAATAAAAGGTCCACAACTGATTGCTCGTTTCGTGGCCTCGCTTGCGAGGCGTGTCCGAGGAACTCCCAATTTCCGGGAAGCGCCCCACAAGTGGGGCCGCCAAACAATTGCGTCTCACCTTTTTTTATATTTATACGCCCTTGTCTGCTGTTGCAGGTTGGCGAGCTTGGCTTTGCCCTTGTCGGGGCTTTTGCCGCTGATGGCTTCACGGGCGCGTTGGGAACCGCCCTTGTTGGCGATGGCGCGGCCCAGGCGCAGCAGGTTCAGGCGCTCGGCATTGACTGGTAGACCACAATTGTGACAAACATCGTCCAGTTCGCTGCCCACCGGTTCGGCGCAGCGCACGCACAGGCCTGCCGCTCTTCGCCTGGCGATCTCCAGCTCGCGCAGCTTGCGTTTCTTCCAGTCATTGGCCAGGTAAATCCCGATCCCCACCACGCCGGCGATGATGATCCACGGGTTGATCGTCTTGCTGACCAGAAACACGAATCCGAAAATGGCGATCAGCGTGCCGAAGAAAAACGCATACGCCTGCAGCGGCGGCACGCCGACCGCGTTGCTGGATGAGGCATCGTTGATGATCAGCAGCACGCAGACCGCGAAGATGAAGGGCCAGATCACCAGCCCCCCGCCGATGCCGAAAATCCACATTAAAATCTGGACGACGACGCCCGCCCCGACGATGCCGCAGACGTACAAAAAGATCGCGGGGATCTTCGCCAGATCCTCCATTTCGACCGGCGTGCGTGGATCGCGCTTGGGCTGCATGAACAACTCTACTTTGGAGGAGCATCGATGCCGACCGTCTCGGCCACCACATACAACGGCCGCTGCTTGATCTCCTCGTATATTCTACCGATGTACTCGCCGAGAATCCCAATGCTGATCAATTGCACCCCGCCGAAAAAGAGCATCGTGAGGATCAGCGTGGTGAATCCGCTTCCATAGTTCTTGCGGTCTCCGAAAATGAAGTCAAGCAAGTAAAATACTGCCAGAACAAACGCGCCCGCAGAGACGATAAATCCCAGAAACGTCGCGGCGCGCAGGGGCTTGTAGCTGAAGCTGATCATCCCATCCATGGCATAGCGGATGAGTTTTCGCAGCGTTTGTTTGGGTTTGCCGGCCGCGCGGTCCTTGCGATC
>DASZXJ010000142.1:0-10969 GCA_035545895.1 Tepidisphaeraceae bacterium
ATGATAGACCTGGTCGGTGTTGGTCGAGGGGAAAGCGCCGTGCGGGATGCCGGTTTGCGGATCGAAATCCACGCCGGGCATCCAGTCCTCGGGATCGTCGCCGGTGTTCCAGACGACGCTGACGTTGGTCAATGTGCCATCATCGTCGGTGACGTCGTAGATCAGGTGCAAATCGTTGGTAACCGGAGCATTGCCAGCATATAACGCCTCGTTGACCTGCTGAATGCCATTGACCTGCAGGCCCGAGAGATATCGACGGTTTTCCAAGGCTTCGATGGCAGCGCGAGAAACAACAGCCCCCCAGCGGCGAGCGCGGCGAATCATGTTTTCCACCCTTCCCCGAAAGAACTGTGAGCAGCCAGCGTCCCATGCCGGCTTGTGTCGATAACGTAGTTCGTTCAACGCCGGGAAGCAAGAACGATTCAAATTGATTTGTAATAATATTGTCACTTCCTTGAGAACAAGTCGCAGTTGGCGTGACGGAGGGGAAAAGGAAAGGATGAAGTCAGGCGGATGAACCAGCCATGCATCTCCATCCGTGTAAATCTGCATTCATCTGTGGTTCTTTACCGCCGCCGCCCCGCATTCCGGGCAGCGATGGGTGAGTGGCGCGAAGGTCTCACCTCAGGCCCCAAGCAACACCACGAAATAACTCCCGGCAAATCTTCGATGAAACGGCGGAACCGAACCAGGACAAGAGGCCAAGGCGAGCGGGAGACAAGGGGAAGGGCTATCCACGAATGAACACGAACCTTCACGAATGGACCGCCAATTAACAATTGGCAAATTCCATTCGTGTGAATTCGTGTTGATTCGTGGATGAATGTCTTGCCAGCGCGATCTGAGATTAAAGATCAGGGACAGAGGGAGGCCAAGTAACAAGTAACCAGTAACAAGTAACCACATGATTCATCCGCGTTGAGCGATTCTATCTGTGGATAAGAGCCGATCCCTGTCGGGATCGTGCTGATTTTATGAGCGATACGCGTTTGCCCTGCTAATATGGAATATGGCCAAAGAGACCGACAAACCTCACAAGGATGTGTCGGAGATGACGATGGAGGAATTATTGGAGGAGTCGAAGCGATTGAACGAGGCATCCGAGCGGCTAAACAACCGGATTGAGGAGTTGGATGAGAAGATCAGGCAGATCACAGAACGCCGGCATAGGGAGGTAAGTTAAATTACTGCATATCGTCGGGCGAAAGCTGGCCTTTTATGTTTTGGTAAATGAGAGACAAGGTGAGTGGATGTCCATGAATGAACATAAATTTTCGCGAATGGGCTGATGAAGAGGATTGTGGAATGGGGTCGCAAGTAACCAGAAACAAAAAGCTGGGCAACAACCTGATTCATCGGTGTGAACGGTGTTTACCCGTGGTTAAAATTCTTCTCCGTCTTCGTGCTTGCTTCGTTCCTTCGTGTCTTCTTGGCTCTGCCCATTCCTACTCCACTTTCCAGCGCGGCTTGGCGAACCAGTCTTTGACGACCTTCTCTGCCGGTTTGCCCTTGGGCGTGTACCCGCCATCCTTGGGGCCGCCCATATCCGGCGGCCATTCCCAGATGCTGAAGCCGGCCAGGTCGGGGTTGCCCCACCAGACTTCGAAAAAGGCTTCGTAAAGTTTTCGCTGCAATTCCAAATCAATCGTTTCATCCTTGGTGTAATCCCACGGTTCGTAGGCGACGTTCTTTTGGCTGAACCAGCCGATCTCGGAAAAGATCAGCGGCTTGCCGGTGCTCTTCACCCAGGGCATCAGGTCCTTTTGGATTTCGTGCCAGCGGTCCTTGATGTGTTCGATGCTGGGATTTTCGTTGGTGCCTTCTTCGCCGAACTTCCAGTAGCTGTTCATGCAGATCAGATCGAGTTGATCCCAGAACTTGATGGCTGTGTAGTGATCCCAGTTGGACGAATAGGTGAGCCGGCCATGGTAGGTCTTGCGCACCTCGGCGATGGTCTTTTTCCACTGATCGACCTTGGGCTCGGCACTGATGAATTCGGAACCGACGACGAAGACATCCACGCCATTGGCTTCGGCGATCCAGGAGAAATGGGCGAGCATTTCGCGATAGCTCTTGAACCATTCATCCCACCCGCCATAGGTTTCAGCCGGATCGATTCGGCCGCGCCATTCGTTGCCCTGCGGATTATCCAAAAGCACGATGGGCATGAGAATCACGCGCAGGTTTTTGCTCTTGGCGTACTTGATCAGCTCGATCAGCTTGTCGGGCGTGGGTGTCATGCGCATATCGAGAAAGATATGCGTGCTGTGAACGGTTTCCTGGCGGGTATCGATGACAAACTTCACGCCGTCGGCGCCCAGGGCGGCCACTTCGTCGATGCTTTGCTTGTATTTGTCGATCCAGTCGGTCCGCTGAATTTGCATGGTGACGGCGCAGATGGGCAGGCCCTGGCGCGATTGAATGACCGCTGCCGACGCCACGCTGCTATCGACGTCAACGTGCTGAGTGCCGGCTGTGGTGGGCCACATGACGCAACTCAGCACAAGTCCGTACACCACCATCGCCGCAAGAATGATTCCCCATCGAAACATAGTGGCGGAAACTATAGCGTTAAATGCAATGCCGGGAAATGGTCCGTTACATCGGGCGCTGAATGACAAATTCAGCGATGGATTCAAGCGTGCGGCGGGCATCGCTGATGGGCAATTGATCGACTGCTTCCCGCGCCTCGTCCACCAACGCTCGCGCTTTTTCGCGGGCGTAGTTGATCGATCGGCTGGGCAGGATCAGGTTGCGAATCTTTTCGATTTTTTCGGGATCGTGTCCTTTGAGCAATGACCGCAGCAGCAACCGATGCTCGCGCGGAGCGGTTCGCATGAAGTGAATTGTGGGAAGCGTCAATTTGACCTTCTCGACATCGCTGCCAAGGGTTTTGCCGACCTGATCGGGGTCGCCAACGATGTCGAGAATGTCATCCTGAATCTGAAACGCCATGCCCAGGCTCATGCCATAGCCGTGCATGTGAGCAATCAACGCTTCATCCGCATCGGCGAACCGCGCGCCCAGCGAACAACTGGTCGCGCACAAGATGGCTGTCTTGCGGGAAATGATGTTCAGGTAAGTTTCTTCATCCAGATCGAGATTGTTGCGATTGTGAAGCTGAAGGAGTTCGCCTTCGCAAACCTGGTTGGTTGTATGGGCGATCAATCGGGAAGCAATCTGCGAATCAAGGCTGGAGCACAGATGATAGCTGTGGCTGATGAGATAATCGCCGAGCAGGACGGCGGCTTCGTTTCCGCGAAGATGGTTGATGGTCGCGCCTTTTCGGCGAAGTTCGGCGTCGTCCAGCACGTCATCGTGCACGAGCGTGGCCATGTGAACCATTTCGACGACGGTGGCGAGGGTCAGGTGAGCATCGGTGATTTTTCCGCAGGCGCGGGCGGTGAGCAGCAGCAACGTGGGGCGCAGCATCTTTCCGCGAAAACGGCTGACGTGCCGAACCAGCGTGCCGACGCAGTCAAAATCGCTGACCAGTTCGCGCTCAAAACGTTCTTTGACTTCGACCAGTTCTGTTTCAATGCAGTCGGTCAGATTCGCAAGCATCGACATCGCGGACTCCAATCCCGAACGCTCCCATCCTTCTTGAGCGGAGTATAGAAGTTGGATCGGCAGCGTGCCAATGGTTGCTGGAAGTTTCGAAAAAAATGAAAATTCGACTTTTGTCCTGCTTGTCAGGCACGGTGCTTGATTCGTGGAAATGGCTACAATGATGCAAATGGATGTGGTTTATCTGGACAATAACGCGACAACCCGGCCTGCGCCGCAGGTGGCCGCTTTGATGATGAAATATCTGACCGATGCCTACGGCAACCCATCAAGCCCGCATCGACTCGGTCAGGAATCGCGCAAAGCCATCGATGAAGCCCGCTCGCAACTCGCCGGCCTGGTGAATTGTGATGACAAGGAACTGATCTTCACCGGCGGCGGAACCGAGGCGACCAATACCGCCATTCGCGGGCTTCTGGCGACCCGCGCACCGCGCGAACGAATCGTCATTTCAGCCGTCGAGCACGCAGCGACATTCGAACTCTGCCGCGCCCTCGCAAAAGACGGCTACGAAGTCGTCGAAATTCCCGCCGATATCGAAGGCAAGCTCGATCTGGATCGATTGAAGAATGCATTGAACGATCAAACCGCGCTGGCTTCGATCATGTGGGCCAACAACGAAACCGGCGTGCTGTTTCCGGTTGAACTGATCGCCGACATCTGCAAGCAGGCTCGCGTGCCCTTTCATTGCGATGCGACCCAGGCGGTCGGCAAAATCAAAACGGATTTTCGCGGCTCGGGGATTTCGTTGGCGACGGTGGCAGCGCACAAGTTTCACGGGCCCAAGGGGATCGGCGCGATTTATTTGCGTCGCGGCACGCGCTTGACGCCTTGGAATATTGGCGGGCCTCAGGAGATGGGCCGGCGAGGAGGGACGGAAAACGTGCCAGGAATTGTCGGCATGGGATTGGCTGCTGAATTGGCGCGCGAAGCGCTGCCGCAGATGGATCGAGTTTCGCAATTGCGCGATCGGCTGGAGCGAGAGGTTTTGGAACGTATTTCCGACACGCAAGTTATCGGCCGAAGGGATCTGCGACTGCCCAACACCACCAATATTGGTTTTTCGCGCCTGGAAGCTGAAGCGATCCTGCTTCTTCTGAGCGAAAAGGGGGTATGCGCCAGCGCCGGAGCCGCCTGCAGCAGCGGCAGCCTTGAGCCATCGCGGATTTTGCAGGCCATGGGCGTCGATTCCAGGCTCGCGCATGGGGCGATTCGGTTCAGTCTTTCGCGTTATACGACCGATGCTGAAATCGACCGGGCGCTGGAGGTGTTGCCGGGCGTGATCTCGCGCCTGCGGGCAGTGCTGCCGGTTGGAAACTGAATGGATCAAGTCGCAGCGACAGATTCCCCCGTTGTCTTGCCGCCCGAGCCGGACGATCTGATTCCGCGCCGATTTCAGTGGATGTGTGCGCCGATTGTCTTCGGCGTTCTGACGTTCGCGATGTTTTTTGATGTGCTGTTCACATCAAGTCGCGTCATTTCACATTGGGGCAATGATCTGGCCATGCAATTCTTGGCCTGGCGGGATTACGGCTTCACGCAATTAGCGCACGGCAATCTGGCCTTGTGGAATTCTCATGTATATGGCGGCGCTCCTTTCTTTGCCGGGTTCCAATCTGCACTGCTCTACCCGCCCAACTGGATACACCTGATTTTGCCCGTGCCGGTGGCGATCAACTGGATCGTCGCGATTCACGTTTTTATGCTCGGGTACTTCACGTACTTTTGGTGCCGCGGCCGAGCGATTGGAATCAGTGGATCCATTCTGGCTGGCGTCATGTTCATGTTCAGCGGGCCTTACTTTCTGCACTTATATGCCGGGCACCTGCCGCACCTGGCAGTGGTCATCTGGACGCCGTTGATGCTCCTGACCATCGACAAGTTGGGCGAAACAGGATCGATGCGCTGGTGCGTGCTGGGTGTGTTCGCAACGACGATGCATCTGCTGGCTGGGCATCCGCAATATGTTTATTACACGGGAATCATTCTTTCAATTTACACTGTGCTTCACATGAAGCGCTGGCAGGTGCCGGCGGGGTTTATCGTGATGTATTTCGGCGCGGTTGCGATTGCAGCGGTGCAGTTGTTCGCAGGAATACAGGCTGCGGGTGAATCGGTTCGCTCCAGTGGAACGGATTACAGTTTTGCATCCACTTTTTCATTGCCACCCATGCATTTTATTACATGGCTGGCTCCCACTTTTTTCGGCAATGTGTTCCTGGGCAACGACGAAACCAAGGAACTGCTCTACTGGAGCAACGGCTATTTGTGGGAAATGTCCTTGTTCATCAGCATCTCCGGCTTGACAATGGCCGTGCTGGGGGCATTGCGTGGCCAAATTCGGACCGTGCTCGTCATCCTGTCTTTGATCGTTATCTGTTTCGTTTTAGCGCTGGGCCGGCACACATTTCTTTACAAGCCGATGTTTGATTACCTGCCCGCTTACAGTTCATTTCGTGGAACGGTGAAGTTTGCGTATCTCGGAGACTTATTCATTTGCCTGCTGGCCGCCATGGGGCTGGATGGGCTGCTGCGCGATCGGAAAATCGGCTACATGGCACTCGGCAATGTCGCCGCAGCCGCCATCATCATGTTCATGCTTGGACTATTCGTCTGGATGTCCGGCAGCGATGGCCCCAATGGAAGCTGGGGCCAGTTTGTTGCGAGCACCACCGACGCCGCGCGCCAGGCGCATGAAAGATGGAACGACTATTTGGACGCTCTGAAACTGGATCCAAAATTCATTTCCAGTTCCGCTTCCCATGCGGCGGCGGTTTCATTTCTGGCGGGCGGAACGTTTCTAGCGATCTTTGCCCTTCTGTGGAGTTCGCGATTCTTTCGATATGCCCCCTATGGAATTCTGGCGCTGGCCAGCATCGAGATGTTCTGCTTTGCGCGAACGGTACGTCCTACGCTGGACCCTGCCGCTGCCATGCAATTGCCGGAGGCATGGAAAAAGCCGATCGCCGATCTTAACAAGGACTGGCGAATACTGATGATCCCTTACGATTGGTGGAGTTTGGGAATGTCCCTCGGTTTCGACGGAATGACAGGCAACGATCCGTTAATATTGAAGCGCTATGCGGAAGCGATTTATGCCTCACAACTTTTGGATCCATCGACTGCCTCCCAATATTTGAAATTTCAGGGCATTAATCTGGCGGTATTTCAGATGCTACGGTGCGGCATGATTTGCGAAACTCCAATTCAAGCGCCTCTGGTTGCTCCGCAACCGAAAGGCGCGCCACGGCAATTTCTACAACCCTTGCCGGTGGCGATGCTCACCTCAAACTGGACCAAGTTTCACAGCAGCAAGGATCTCTTGAGCTACCTTGCCGCCGGGCCTTTTGATCCGACGTCGAATATCCTTTTGGAAGAAGTCCCCGAAATTCAGATGATTCCGGGAAACGATTCGCCGGGCACGGTGAGGGTCGTGAACCAAAGCACCGATTGGCTGGAACTGCAGGCCGACGTCACTCGGCCGGCCATGCTGCTGGTCACCAACAACTATTCCACCGGCTGGCGAATCCGCCCGATCGAGTCGCCGCAGGATCATTTTCAGGTCATGCCCGCCAATTATTGTCAGATCGGCGTGCCCCTGGTTGCGGGAAAACATCACCTGATTCTCGAATATTCGCCGCTGGCGTTTCGGGTTGGGCGGTGGGTGTCAATTTTTGCGCTATTGGCCTACCTGGGGTGGACAATTTTGCTCATGCGTCAAGCCAGATGGTTCCGATAACCACCGTATGAAATCGAAGACCGCGATCCAGCCAGTCGCACCGATGGCAGATATTGTCGCCACCGCCAAACAACTCCGTGCCACCCGCGCGGCATGCAGGCAGTTTCTGCTGCTTTGGGCGATGGATGGCGCAAATCCGCAACAAAGACAATCACGGTTCGATCTGATCGACTCCCAGGCGGTTGAACCTTCCGAGCGCGACTGGTCGATCCTGTATCGCGGAAGCATCCTTGACGATTAATCCCAGGCAGCCATGGCGCAGATTTCGTCCAGCACAGGCCTGATCAGCGGTATCAACTACGGTGATATCATCAACCAGTTGATGGCGCTGGAACAGCGCCCGGTCAACAACCTTCAATCGCGAATCGACAACATCACGCAGCAGAAGCTGGCGTTTACCGACCTCACCGCACGCCTGACCGCGCTACGCCTGACCGGCACGACACTCAAGAAAAAAGCGACCTTTCAGAACGCCACCGCCAGCAGCAGCAATGAAAATGTATTGACCGCCACCACCTCTTCCGGCGCAGCCATTGGAACGTATCAGTTTCAGGTCGCCCGCCTGGTGACGACTCAGCAGACCGTCAGTCGCGGCTTTGCCGATTTCAGCAGTGCCAAGCTGGCGGCGGGAAATATCACGCTGGAACTTGGCGGGGGCGAATTGTCGCAATCCAACAGCCTGGCGGACCTGCGCGGCGGCGCGGGCGTGTCTCGCGGCCTGTTCAAACTCACCGACCACAGCGGCGCAACCGCGGTCATCGACACCACCGCAGCCGTCACGCTCGATGATGTCATCAAAAAAATCAACACCAATCTTGATATCTCCGTCAAAGCCACCATCAGCGGCGACCAGATCGTGCTCACCGATCAAACCGGAAAATCCGCCAGCAATCTCATCGTTCAGGATATCGGCGACGGCAAAGTCGCTGCGGACCTGGGCATCGTTGGATCCACCGCGACCAATTCGATCACCGGTACGGACATCAACTTCCTCGGGACCAATACATCTGTTCAACAGATCAACGATGGACGCGGCCTGCGCACGGCTTCCAGCGGAGCCGACTTGAATCTGCATCTGGCTGACGGCACTTCCATCGATGTGACGCTCGCGGCTAGCAAAACAATCGGCGACGTCATCAACGCGATCAACACCGCGGCAGGCACCAAGCTCACAGCTTCGATTGATCCCGGCTCCAATGGTCTTAAACTGACAGACAACACAACCGGCAGTGACACATTTGCCGTGACCGCGCTGAACAGCTCAAAGGCGGCAAGCGATCTTGGAATATTGGCAACCGGCTCGGCGGGCGTCATCAATGGATCGCCGGTGCTGGCGGGTCTTGGCACGGTGCTGATCTCCAGCCTCAATGGTGGAGCAGGCTTTTCGCTCGGCACGATCTCCATTCAAAGCCGGGCGGCAGTCTCAGGCACGAGCATCAATCTTTCGGGAGCTAAAAGCGTGGCGGATGTGCTCAATACGATCAACAACGCCGGCGCGGGCGTCACTGCATCGCTCAACAGCTCGGGCAATGGCATTCAAATCGTCGATTCCAGCGGCGGCACGGGCAATATCGTCATCAGCGATGTCAGCGGCACGACCGCGGCGGACTTTGGTCTCGCCGGCTCGTTTGGCACGACCGTGGCTTCAGTCAATGGCGCCAATCTTCAACGTCAATGGGTCAGTGAAAACACCCTGCTCGCGGATTACAACGGCGGCAACGGCGTCACGCCGGGCAAATTCAAAGTCACCGATTCCACCGGCAAAAGCGCGACCATCGACCTCACGCAGGGCAACGAAATTCGCCTCACCAACGTCATCCAGGAAATCAACTCCAAGGGAATCGGCGTCGTCGCCAGCATCAATGCTCATGGCGATGGACTGCTGCTGACCGATACAGCCGGCGGCACTCAGAAACTCAAGGTCGAAGATTCCGACGGCACGACCGCCGCCAATCTGCATATCGCGGGCACTGCAACCGGAACCACCATCGATGGCACGATGGAAAAGACGATTGCCGTGACCGCCAACGACACCCTTTCGTCTCTTCAAACCAAGATCAACGACCTGAACTGGGGCGTCACCGCATCGATCATCAACGATGGCTCGACAACGGCGCCCTATCGATTGGCTTTGAACGCCAAGAACTCCGGTCTGGATGGCCGTGTCGTCGTCGATGCGGGAACCACCGGCCTGGGCACGCAAACACTTGTACAGGCACAAAACGCCGCGGTCTTTGTCGGAGGCGTCGGCGCTTCCCAGCCGCTTTTGATTACTTCAAGCAAGAATCAACTGGCGGGCATCATCACCGGCGTGAATATCTCGCTCAACGGAATCAGTGATTCGCCGATTACATTGAGCATCACCCGCAATGTGGATAACGTGGTCGATCAGATCAATACGTTTGTCCAGAACTTCAATGACATGACGGACAAGATCGCCGACCTGACCAAGTGGGACACCACCAACAACACCGGTGGTTTACTGCTCGGCGACAGCACGGTCAGCCAGGTGCAGACCGAACTTTATAATGCTCTACAGGCGGTCAATCCTGAAGGCGGGAGATATCGCATTCTCTCGGATATCGGATTGACGTTGACGGATGGCGCCAAGCTGGCGTTTGATGAAGATAAGTTCCGCACTGCCTACAGCACCGACCCGGACGCGGTGCAGCAACTATTTACCGCCATCGATTCGACCACCGTCAATGGGACAACCACCACAACCACGCCCGGCCTGGGCTATACGCTGGAATCGACCATTTCAGATCTGATTGACCCGGTCACTGGCGTGATTCCCCGCGAAAACAACAGCCTGGATCAGCAAACGGTCGATTTTCAAACCCGAATTACCCAGCTCAATGCATTGATCGACCAGAAACGCACCCGTTTGCAGACCCAGTTCGCCAATCTGGAGTCCGTTCTGGCCGGCTTGCAGACCCAGCAGAAGTCGATCGCCAGCATTACCAGCATCAGCACCGCAGCCAAGTAAGAGGACGTTCAACTCCCCTGGTCCTGTTAGCCGATATGTTTATTGATCGCCAGGAATGCGTACAGGGGCATGACGAACCAGCAGACACAGAGTTACCTTCGCACGCGGGTGTTCACGGCCACGCCGGAGCAGCTACAGCTCATGCTGTACGATGGCGCCATTCGCTACGGCGAACAGGCTCGCATTGCCCTTGAGAAGAAAGACTTCGAACAGAGTTTCGATCTGCTTTCCCGCGCCCAAAAAATCATTGCTGAACTTACTGCCTGCCTGAAACACGATGTTTCCCCGCAACTCTGTGGCAAACTGGCTTCACTTTATAACTTCGTCTATCGCAAACTGATCGAAGCCAATGTCGAGCATACGCTCAAGCCGCTCGATGAGGCACTGGACATTTTGCGCTATCAGCGACAAACCTGGCAACTGCTTCTGGATCAACTCGGCAAAACCAAAGCCGCTGCCGCTGCTTCCAAGCTCGACCTTCCTCAACCCAACGAACGCATGGAAGCAAGCATCAGCATGCAGGGATGACTCCCGACCCTCTTCTATGAAAGACCGTTACTCGTCAAGACCCATTTGGCAAAGAGGCTTACGAGGCGGGGTTTGGGGCAGAGCCCCAATCTTGGCTTCGGTCAAGATGCCTTTGTTCACGGATATCGCTCCTCGGCGGACCGGGC
>DASZXJ010000143.1:0-2657 GCA_035545895.1 Tepidisphaeraceae bacterium
TCATTCGCCAGATTCTTCAGCAGTATCCCAATCACCCTGAAGCGACGCATTACCTGGCTTACGTCGCCAACGCCACCGGCAACATGGACGCCGCCCAGCAGCTTTTGCTCCGCGCCATCGAACTTGATCCCCATGTGGCGATCTATCACAAGAACCTAGGCGCGGTTTATGCCGCCAAGCGCCAGCATGACCTGGCCGCTGCCGCGTTCACGCGATCTTTACAACTCAATCCCAACGATCCGGAAACCGTTCTGAAATATGGACTGGTTCTTGAAGAGCAAAACCAATTCGACAAGGCCATGGAGTGTTATCAAAAGGCCGCGGCGCTGGCGCCCCAATACGCCGAAGCGCATTGCAACGTCGGCGATATCCTCGCCCGGCAGGGCCAATTGGAGTCTTCGCTGGCGCACTACGATCAGGCCATCCGCTGCAACCCCAATCTCGCCGAAGCATACGCCAATCGAGGCACCATACTCGACAAACTCAATAGGGAAGACGAAGCCATCGCCGACATGTCCAAGGCGTTGCAACTCAATCCCAACATGGTCCACGCGCTGCGGGCGATGGGCGTGTTCTGCTATCGCCGTCAGGATTACGAGCAGGCCATCAAACTCATTAAACGCGCTGTCGAATTGAATCCCAACTATGCGCTGGCTTTCAGCAGCCTGTCCATCGTCTATCTTCGGACCGGTCGCTGTGAACTGGCGGTTGAAGCGTGCAAACGGTCGATCGAGCTCGAGCCCAACTTTATCGACCCGCACGTCAACCTCGGTTTGGCCTTGACCGATCTGGGCCGGCATGACGAAGCGCTGGCGGCATATGAGCAGGCGCTCAAAGTCGATCCCGATTGCGTTTCCACACGCGCTAATCGCGCCATCGTCCATTTGCTTCGAGGCAATCTGGAACAGGGATTTGAGGATTATCACTTCCGCTGGAAACTCGAAGACTTCATCAAGATCAGCAAAGACCGCCCCGCCCCGCGATGGGAAGGCCAGGACCTGAACGGCAGGAAAATCCTGCTGTGGCACGAGCAGGGTTTCGGCGACACGATCCAATTCATCCGGTACGCGAAATTGCTCGCACAGCAAGGCGCAACCGTCATCGCCGAGGTTCAGCCGGAACTCGTATCGCTGCTGAAAAATGTCGAGGGTGTCAGCCAGTTGATTACACGCAAAGAAACGCCGCCACAGGTGGATTATCACGCCCCGATGCTCAGCCTGCCGCCGATCTTCAAAACGCAGCCTGACAATATCCCGTCGGAGCATGCATACATTCACCCTGATCCAAAACTGGTGGAACAATGGCGGGCACGCGTCGCGCCCTATTCCGGCTTTCGCGTCGGCATTGTCTGGTGCGGCAATCCGTTTTTACGCCTTGATTATGAGCGTTCAGTCACGCCCGCGCAGTTTCTGCCGATTGCACAGATCGATGGCGTTAACCTATTCAGTCTCCAGCTTGGGCCCGGTTCTGAGCAAGGCCAGCGCGTTCCGTTTCAATTGATTGATTTAACCTCAAACATCCGCAACTTTGCGGACACCGCCGCGTTTCTGGCGCATATGGATTTGACCATTGCCGTGGATACCGCGGTTTTACATCTCTCTGCCGCGATGGGCAGGCCGACATGGGGTTTGATTCAGCGCTGGCCCGACTGGCGATGGCAGCTCGATCGCGAGGACAGTCCCTGGTATCCCACCCTCCGCTTGTTCCGACAAACCGATTACCGCGCTTGGCCCCCCGTCTTCGAGCGCGTTGCAACGGAACTGGAAAAACTCCTTGCGACCAGAACTCAACCATAAAAACGCCCACGGCGCCGCCGTGGGTTAATTCCCCAAAACGATAACCCAAATTGTTTTTCACGACCCACCGCGCCATTTTCGCGTGGTGTTAACGGTGTTAATAATGATTACCAAATCTTCGCGCCTGCTTGTATTACTTGTCTGAAAATCGGTTACTCTGTGCATGGCGTACGTTGAGGAAAGTCGTACTTACCAAGGTCATTAAATGCCCAAAGAAATTGAACAACCCAAATTGGCAACCAAACCCGGTTCCGTCAGACCGCCGATCGCCATGGCTGATCCCGATTTGTCCTCGCAAATCAATGCGTTCGTCGAAAAGGAGCAGGGCGAAATCGTGAAATGCGTCCGTGTCTTCGGAGATCTTTATCGCTGTAACTGGTGGGGTCATGAACATACGGACAAAATCAATCGTCCGCTGGCTGGCTTTGATGTGACTTTGTTACGCGTTCGCAAAAGCAGTTTCCTTCGCGTCAAAAAAACGGACGAAGGACTTCGCATCGAGGATAAGACGCTCACGCAGGTTCATTCCGAGTGAGTCTGATCGACTCGATGATTACAATATGCCCACGGCTTTGCCGTGGGATTTCTTGTGAAGCGTCCAAAGAAAAAACGTCGCCGTTCCAATAACAATGACGAAGGCGCTTATACCTTGGAATGTGGAACTAAGCCGGATCAATCGGAGAATAAGAGTTAAATTATTGAATCTTGCCTGCGGCCTAGCCCGGATATTTCATCCGTCCGCAGCGGGGAAGGGGTAGGAGATGGCGGCAGGAACGGCGCAGGGGCGTGAGCGCAGGATCAGCCTGCCTCCCTGTCATCGTGATGATGGTCGTTTCATGGTTGCTCCCGCGTCAGGCGTTG
>DASZXJ010000144.1:0-23418 GCA_035545895.1 Tepidisphaeraceae bacterium
TTGGTCAGCGCCGAACCGCGAACCGGCGCAGCATTGGGACTGGCCGCAGCCCACGGCTTCGCCAGCGTCACGGCTGCCGATGCAAAGGGATGGTTCGAGAAATGCGGCTACTGTGTACACTGACCTGAAAACCGCTCTAAATTAAGAGAAAGCGCACAGCCACAGGTGAAAACCGCTGATTTCCAAAATTTCCCTCAAAGCATCTGCAATTCCTTGACGACCCCTTCGGATTCTTCGACAGGCTCCTCAATTTTTTGCTTCTGTACATCCCTGAATGCCTTGGCGACCGATTTTTCGTCGATTGTATCGAGCGGCAGGTAAATTCCTTCGGTGGCTTTGGGTCGGAACAGGTGTTGGGAGACGATCGCGACGCGCTCGGCTGCGATTGTGTCGAGAAAATTGACGTCGCGCTGAGCCGCAAGCGGCAAGGCGTAGCGCAAAATTTCCGCGGGGTCAGGTGAATCGATCAAACCAGCGATTTCATCGATTTGTCCGGGTGTGATCAGAAAAACCTTCGCGGTGTTTTGTCGCGGGCCGGATTGGATCGAAAGATACTTGAAATCCTTCAGCAGCCGCACAAATCGGAAAGGCCCCTTGCCTAGCTTGGAAAGTGAATCGATGTATTGCTTGATCTTGGCGGCTGATTCAAATTTCAGCGCTGCCGCCGCCTGCTGCATTCGCTTTTTATTGTCGGCAATCAATTCATCCGGTGAAATCAGGGTCTGGGCGCTCCATTGCACGAGATTGCGATATTGCTCCATCGAAATCGATCCATCGCAGGGCGCGGGACACTTGCCCATCTGTTTATACGCACAGGCCGTCGTATTCGGCGATTCCAGCAGGATGTTGTAATAACGGCAGAGATCGAACCAATCGATCACATCATCGATCAATCGCCCGGCGGCGTGTTTGTCCTGGACCGGCCCGATGAGCAAACCCGTCTTGATGTTCGGGTCGATCGTCTTGGTGTATCGCGGGAAGTTGGCATCGGGGTTGATGTGCAGAAACCATGCCGGCCAGAAACCGGTCATGCCTCGATACGATTCGGGGAAATACTGTCTGGCCGCTTCGAGATAAACGCTATCGGCCTCGAAGGAACTGAACACTCTTCGCCAATAAATTTTTCGGACGATTTGTCGGTAATCGACTCGCTTGGTGAGCACTGTCGCGTCGCCTTCGCCAAGCCGTCTCTTCAGGCTGTAGCGGAGGTTTTTGACGCAAAGAAGCTGGACCGGACGATCGGCCTCGTCGGTCATCAGGTAAACGACCCACTTGGCGGGGACGTCTTTGAGCAGTTCATCCAGATTCCGCGTGGGATCAAAATCGATCGCCTGCGGCAGGATGGGCTCGAAGTTACTCATCCCTTGACGGGGGCTGGGCTCGAGAGAGCGCACCAGATGGACAGTTCGATCAGCCCGAAGAGCAGTCCCGCCAGGCAGCAGAACAGCGCGGAAATGGGCTGGGTCTCTTCATCGCCGCTGGGCTGATGGATCGTCGCGCCGACGATGCTGAGAACCATTCCAATTCCGCCGAGCAGGATCGGGAGAATTGAAAGCATGAAGACCGCGTTAAATCCGAATAGCCCGACAAAAAAGACGCCAAGCCCGATGAAGCTGGCGGCAATTCCCATGGCCCCGCCGATTTTCACGGCTGAGGCGCGACGGGAGACGGGCATGACGTGTGGCCGGGGTGACGTTTCAATTGACATGACAACCAATATAAAGGAATTCTCACTCGGGCGACAATTCCAATTCCTTCAGCAACCGGATGCCCGCCCGGACCTCGGCCAGACGATCATCCCCCGATTCTCGTTCAATGCACAATGGCCCGGTGTAGCCGACGTCGTCAAAAGCATCCAGCAGCTCGCCAAAATCGACTTCGCCGGTGCCCATGGTCACTTCCTGGCCCCATTGCACGCGAGGCTGATTCGATTCGACGCCATCCTTCAAATGCACATGCCGGATATGCCGGTTCAGTACGCTGACCGCGCTGATCGGATCATCCGTGCCGTATAAAACCATGTTGCCCGGATCGAAATTCACGCCGACGTTGCGGCAGTTCAGATCATTGAGAAACTGAAGCAATACCGACGCCGATTCCCGACCTGTCTCGATCAGCAGATTCAATTTATTCGCGGCATATCCGCGCGCGATTTCGGTCAGGCGATCGACCAGGCCGGGGTATAACGCATCGTTGGAGGCGGGGATAAATCCGATATGAAACTCGACAAAATCGACGTTCATGTGGGCGGCGAGTTCGCCGGCGCTGAGCGCAAAATCCCGCCGCGCCGGCCAGCGATCGTCCGGCAGCAACCCGCCGGTGGCGCGAAGCATTGCGATCGTTGAATAATCTTCGCCGGGAAAGCTGATGCTCGATCCAGTCAGCACCAGTCCCGACTCGCGTAATTGGTGAATTTCCTCGTTGCGTTGCAATTCATCCATCGCCAGCAACGGAGCCAGCGCGATTTGAACGTGGCCAAGCTCCAGCTTGCGCACTTTTTCGATCAGGTCGCCAATATCCTTCGGTTGAAGCGACCAACTGCACACGCCGATATCGTGACCATCAATCCGCATCAAACCTTTCCACTAATCACGCATTTGGGGACCGGTCCAGTGTTCAAGTGTGACACGGGCTTTCAGCCCGTGCTCATGGGCTAAAAGCCCATGTCACTTTCAAACTGCACCAGTACCCGAATTTCCAAATGCCTCGATAAAGACGTAAATGGAATTTGAAGTTGAAAATCGATTCCCGTGACATGGCCGTCCCGGCCATGCGCTGCCCGGCACGGGCGAAACGCCCGTGTCACTTCGTCAGAATACCGCACCGGAGCATTTGTCATTCGCCTTTGATCTCCCGGACTTCGTAGCTTAGCCAGCGCTTCTTCAACCATCTTACACCGATCAAATCGTAAATGCCGACAAATGCGCGGTTGCCGAACCCATATTTTGCGGTGCCGGCAAAGCGTTGCGAGTGCTTGACCGGCGTTTCATAAACGCTGTAACCGCGCATTTTCACAAGAGTTGGAAAATACCGGTGTGCTCCACGAAACAGCTTGATGCCCCTGATTGCGTGAGCGCGATATATTTTCAAACTGCTGGCTGAATCGTTGACGGTCTCCTGGGTGATCCAGTTACGAATGCGATTGGCCTGGCGACTCTGCCAGCGACGGAAGTTCGTGTCCTGCCGATCCTTTCGCCAGCCAGTGATCATATCCACCTTCTGCTCATCCAGCATCGGGAGCAGGCGCGGAATTTCCTCGGGGTCGTTCTGCAAATCCGCATCGATGGTCGCGATGATCTGGCCGCGCGCGGCTTCAAAGCCGGCTTCAAATGCAGCGCTCTGGCCGGAGTTTTGCTGCATCCGCAGGATTCGCAGCCACGGACTTTTTTTGGCGGCTTCATTCAGCAGACGCGGCGTATCGTCGGTGCTGCCATCGTCAATAATCAACACCTCAAACGGTTTGCCGATCCTATTGAGCGAGGCCTCGACGCGCTGGAGCAGCGTCGGCACGTTTTCCTGCTCGTTATAAGCAGGGATGACCAGCGACAAGTAGGGTGACTCATCCATCGACACGTTTCCCCCATTTTCGATCCCAGAGAAAATATCGCACGAGCGTCACGCCGCCAACTCCCAATGCGGCGGCGGCGACGGCATCGCTCAGCCAGTGGGCGTTTTCCAAAACGCGCTCGGCTGCAACGATTGTCGCCAGACCATAAAAAACCCAGCGTCCGCGAGGCCAGAGAATACCCAGCGACGCCGCCGTGGCAAACGCCAGCGCCGCATGACCGGACGGGAAACTCAAATTCTTGGCGCTGAACGGGGGAAATGGATGCAATTCAAACGGAGTGAGCGATGGCGAATCACCGGTAATCGTCTTGAACGGCCTGGCACGCCCGGCGATCCATTTGATCGCCTCGTTCAGGCCAGCCGTCAACGTTGCAACCAGCAGAAACACCGCCGCCCGCCAGTGTGTTCGATGAACAACAGCGATGACGATCGCAAGGACGATCGTGAATGGATAGAAACCTGTCGCCTTGATTGCTTCGCGCAAATGAGAATGGGATCGAAGGAAGGAATCGCTTTGAATTGCATGCGCCTCAGATGCCATGGCGCGGTCAAACGCGGCTGCTGCAATGATGGCGAGCAGCCACAGGCTTGTTGCAATCCATACGCGCTGCTTTGCGCGATCCATTCAATAATCCGCGGGTTCGTTTGAACGCTGCATTCCCTTAAATCCGAAGCAGCGCCAGGTCTTGAAGCTCCTGATCTTCGCGCCCGCCACTTCGATGTCAAGCGAAGGCTGCTTCTCGACTCGCTCGAACGACGCTTCCACCGCAGGTGGCAGGCGATCCCCCTTGCCGATATAGATCGCGTTCATCGACAACAATGGCGATTGCGCATCCAGCCGCCGATCCTGCCACATGTCATATTGCGACCAGCGTTTGCCAAAATACGGGCCTGCACAGTAAGTCTTTAGATGCCCATCGACGTAAAACGCCATCTCGGCGGTTTGCTGATAATCATCGCACAATATGAAAGTGCCCGGACCCATTTCCAGCAGTTGATCAGATACATTTCGGCCCAATTGATGCCAGCCGCGAACGCGCTGAAGCAGATCCAGCTCGCCAAGATCGCGTTTGGTGAATGCCGCCACCGGCCTGAGCAGCGGATAGATGATCGAAGTATCCCGCGCGATGGGTGTAAAAATGACGGCCACGGCGATCGTGATCCAGAACCATCCGCGGTTGGGTTTCCACTGTTGATAATCGCGCCATCGCGTTCCGAGAAAATAAGCGGTGAGGATGGTCAGCGTGAAATACGCCGGCGCCGGCCAGTTCAACTGCACCTTGGCGCGAAAACTGTCCAGAAAATTCAGGGCTAGAAATGGAAGTCCGATCCATAACAAAAACGCAAGCTGGGAATGATTGGAATTCTGCTCATCAGCTCGACTGCGCAGCGCATACACAATGGCTGCGATCATCATGATCCACATGGTCGGTCCGACGACCGCAAGCTGCCCGCCGATGAATACGACCATGTCCCATAGGGAAAATACACCTTCGCTGGCACCGGTTTGACGCGCCACATGACGTAGCGACACCCAGCCATGCTGCACATTCCAGACGATCACGGGAAATGTGCAAAGCACCGCGATCAGCAAAGCGATGGCTGCGCCCCGCAACTGTCGCGGCCGCTGCGTCAGCAGAAATCCGAACAATCCGATGAACCAGAGCAGTTCCGAATATTTCGCGAGAAATCCGAGCCCGATCAAAAATCCGACAAAAACCCAGGACCATTGGCGATCGTCAAAAATCGCGATGGCTGCGAAGTAGGTCGCCAGCGCCCAGCAGAAAAACATGGGCGCATCGATGGTCATGTAAAATCCGCCAACGACAAAAATCGGCAACGCATTCAACAGTAGCGATGCCCCGAGCGCCAGTCTGTCTGATCCGAACAGTTTGCGAGTAAACAGATATGTGACGATCGTTGTACCGCTGGTCAATGCGACGGCTGGATAGCGTACGGCCGCAGCCGTATCCCCAAACATCGCGCAGCTGGCGCGTATGATGTACGCAATGGCTGGGCCTTTGCTGTAATAGCTCCAGTCGAGATGACGTGACCAATCCCAATATTGCGCTTCATCCCCCGCCAGGTCGATCGGGCAATGCTGGAGATAAACCAGATTCAATCCAAACGACAAAATGACAAAGCCAGCCAGCAAAAGCCGGCATCGCATCGGCGTCAGCCACGACGACTCGTCCGTGGATTCAAATCGAACGACGTTGTCCACCGCTTCAGACATTGGGGTCAACTGGCTTGCCATTCACCGTCAATCGTGCCGGATGGCCAAACCAGGCGCGAGGCGAATGCGTGTACTTCTCGTTCATCACCTTATCAACATCCTGCATGTTGCCGCTTGCGGGCACCCAGCCGCCATCGATGTCGGGAAAATCAACCTTGCAGTTTTCACACTTCTTGCCATCATAAAACCGGATCGGGCACCAGAACGATTCGACGTTTCTCAGCATCTCCGCGCCAAGCGCATATACACCGGTCATCCAGTCACAATATAGGCACCAGATCAGGTCGTGGCCGACAAGACCGTCAAATTTATGCCGGCTGACATTGATCCATTCGCTTTGCTTGTATCGGGGAAAACCGAGTAACACGACCAGCGTCCAATACAACGCGATCTCAAGAATGCGAATGAACCAGAAACCCGGCAGGGCGATCAACGTAACCCACAGCGCAAAATGATTCTGCCACCGCCCTACCGTGCGATTGAGAAATTTCACGATGCGCGGACCGCCGGCAGCAGTTTCGTACATCATCTCGTGTAGCCTGCACCATGTCCCAAGCACTATAATTTGCCCCGCCAGCGATCCGAACAATCCAATCCAACCCGCGCAAAACGCCGCCACCACCCAGGGCACCCACGTCAGTAATGCCACCCACAAGTCCAATAGCGGAGCGCGCGTGAACGATTCGCTGATCCGCCGGCCCAGTTCGCCGCGCCCCGGCAAAAGCGTCAATAGCGCGGCAATACCTCCAACTTCAATGACTGTGAATAAAATAACCAAAGCGAATTTGATCAACAGAGTCATGTGCAAATCATAAATGATCGGCAGCGAGTTACCACCCAAACCGCTCTTGCGACCATGGATCGCCGTGCATGTGATAGCCGTTCTGTTCCCAGAAACCCGGCGCATCGGAACCGCGCAATTCGATGCCGCGAATCCATTTGGCGCTTTTCCACAGATAAAGCCTGGGCACCAGCCCGCGCAATGGCCAGCCATGGTCGGGCGTGATGTCCTTGCCTTCCCATTGATAGGCAAGAATGCAATCGTCCCCGATGAATTCATCCAGCGGCAAGTTCGTGGTGAATCCATTCTCCCCGTGACACATCACATATTTTGCGTGCGCCTTGGGAACGGCCCGCTCGATAACGGCTTTGGTCGGCACGCCGGTAAATGTATTGTCCAGCTTGCTCCAATGCGTCACGCAATGCATGTCGCACAAGACATCTACTGCGGGCATCTCGCGGATTTCCTTGTAGGTCAGTTCGTATTCGTTTTCGACCAGCCCGAAAATCTTGAGCCGCCAATCCGGATGATACGGATCAACCTTCGGCACATTTCCGTAATGCAGTACCGGCCACTTGGTCGTCAGAGTTTGTCCCGGCGGCGTGCGCAATTCCTTCGTGCCGCGCTGGGTGTCGGAACTGATGACGTAGGGACGGTCCGCGTTGAGAGTCATCGCGACAATCCTAGACACACTTTCCCCATACAACAAACAGATCATCTAAACATATCTCCACCGTCGAAATCTCATCAAAATATTATTCAATCACGTCTGGAGGGCGCATCTGGTGGAAGCGCCTGCTGAATTGGAGATGGGTTCCGTTGCTGAACTTGTTGGAAGCCAATAGCAGGTTCAGAAAACACACCAACAGCTGACCAAGCTTGATGGATGGCCCGCTGCTCCTTTGTATCTTTACACACCTCCAGCATCGTGTTGGCAACGTCAATAAATTTGCTGGTTGGAAGTAACTTTTGAAAAGTTAGGAGCCAAATCTCTTCTGCGCGATTAAAATTGAGCTGTTGTGCCAACTCACAAAATGCACGATTTGGAATGCCA
The DNA here is from genome assembly GCA_035545895.1 of Tepidisphaeraceae bacterium. Taxonomy (GTDB): domain Bacteria; phylum Planctomycetota; class Phycisphaerae; order Tepidisphaerales; family Tepidisphaeraceae; genus DASZXJ01. The sequence continues at coordinate 7,639 of DASZXJ010000144.1, forward strand.
GCATTAATGTGAACTCCGCCATTGTCACTGAAACCCCGATAAATGTCTTTCATGTGACCAACCTGTGGATCATTCCCTAATACGGCGTCATTTCGATACGCCTGGCCCGGGTTTCTCAAGTTCTCCAATGGCATTTTGGTTTGATCTCGAGCCGGGTCCTTCCCTTCGAGCCATGCAAGTGCACCCGGAGCAAAAAGCCAATATTCTTTCAACGCGATATCGGGTTTGGATTGCCTGATCCAGATTGCGAGAATATTGGCATATGAGCTTTCCAATGCTCCGGGCTCGCCTTCGAAATTCAGCTTGACTGTGTCTTCAATATAACGATGCGAAACCTCTCGGAACGTGACATCATGTAAATATTGCACCTGAGGAGGCGCATGGACGCTGGAACCGTTCCAATAAGCATTTAAATCGGAGGCTGACAGTAAAATGAGTGGTGGCGGGACAAACTGTAACGTGAATTTCTTGTTTAAAAATTCTGTTGCATATGCGATGTCCGCTTCGATCGCCTTGCGAGCGCGCGCCTCTGCGTCCGTCCCCGGCTGAGTCGTTGCTCGCACCGCCGCGACAACGCGATCAGGGTCTTGACCGTCACCCAAGTTCTTTGACTTGCTAAATGCATCTGCCAACGTGACAACAATCATTTCGCGAACCTGCTGTTCCGAAAGACCCTGTGGTTGCCGTTTGAGTAATTCTACAATACGAGAATCAATTTCCCTCTCTGTATCTTGAAATCGTTTATCCGCTTCGCCGGCATGCGTTTTTAGATCGTCGATTGCGGCCCTATTTTTGTTGACTTCCTCAGCAGACTGCTTGATGCCTTCGACAATCTTTTTCACTTCGTCCGTCTCTGCACGCATCTCCTTCATGGTTTGAGCCACGCTCGAAGTGCCTGCTCGGAAATCGAGTCCCACTCCAAATGCAGTTATTCCAAGAAGAATGGCTAAGACCGCCGCAGAAACCTTCAGAAATCTGTAAAGATCACGGTCTACAATCACCGTGATTCTATCGTTTGATTTACTCTCCGTCTTACCATTCTCATCTCGTGACGACGCGGAAATATTGTCGTTAAGCGAAACGAGCATGCTCCCGCAATATCGGCACTTGATTGCGTCTTCTTGGATATCCTCGCGGCAAAAAGGGCATTTGCGCACGATGCACCTACAATCTAGCCGACTCGGCCAACTGAAGTGTATATGATTCTACGTGCTTGATCCAAAACAATTCGATTTGTACACAAGTCAACTATCTTCAGAAATGAGTGGATTCTTCTCGTAATTTAGCCAAAGCGTTTTGTTCGATCTGCCGCACGCGATGCTTCGATAATCCCAGCCGTTGCCCCACTTCTTCGTAGCTGGCCGGGCAGGCGGAATCGTCCAAACCGTAGTGGGCTTCGAGAACCGTACGTTCGGATTCGTCCAGTCTCGTCAAAAGCTGACGGACATGATCGCGCTCGACCAGCCGATCGGCGATCGATGCGTTGCGATGATCGGCCACTTCGCCGAGAAGATCGGTTTGCGCCAAGCCGCAAGCGGCACGCATCATCGGCACACTGCGGGCAAATCCTTTCATCAGCGCCAGCGTCGCATACGTGCTGAATCGGTTGCCTTTGTGCGGATCGAACCCTTCGACCGCGCGCATCAGCGTGATGTTTCCATCGCTGATCAATTCCATCAGGTTGAGGTTGGGCCGCAGATGTTTACGCGCCACGCTGACCACCAGCCGCAGGTTCGCGCGAATGATCTGGTTTTTCATTTCGCAGGCTTCGCGCCGATGATTTTCCAGTACATCCAGATCGCGAGATCGCGCAAACTGCGGTTCAAGTTCGCGCCTGGCCTGGATGAATTGATATTTGTGGAAGTTGAATTTCAGGAACAGCGCTCGCTCGCGATTGGCTGACAATAGCGGCGTGCGATAAAGCTCCTGCAAATACGCAGGCAAATCGCGCGGAATTCGCAATTCCTCCTTGCTTCGCGATGGACCCAACTCTTCCTGCGAAACCATCTGTTGCATGACATTTTCGGCGTCGTCCTGGTGATACAGCTCATCATCGATGAACTTTACCTTGCGGCGATTCAATCGGGCGATTCGCTCATCCATAATCACGCGATAAATCGCTGAGCGGCTTTGATGGTATTTTTCCGCGAGCGACTTGATCGAAATGCCGTGCCGATAGGCGCGGAGGATTTTCGCGTTGTCTTCCTGCGGCACGGGAATGGGCGCCCAGTGCAAAATCGCCTGCTCGGGATGGTCCTGATCGTGCCGGCGAACGGTATGTAAAACGATGGCGGGCGAACGATTCAGCTTGCGACCAATTCGGCGGGCAATTTCACTTTCCCAGCAGCCGCCCTCGCGAGCCAAAACCAGCGCCCGGCGAATAATCAGATCACGCTCGGCAGCACTCAATTCGGTTAGATTGGTCTCACGTGGCACCTGCTCGCGGTGAGCGGCAAAGAATCGCTCGACACTGGAAAGCAGAAATCCGACCCGGCATTTGCCATCCGGAAAGATAAACCGACGCGCCGGCAAACCGCGGCGCCGCCAACGCTGAATCGTCTTGCTGGTGACATTAAAGCGTTCGGTCACATCATCAATGCTCAAAACGACTTCCGACAGAGATGAAGTCGGAACCTGAAGCGTTTCGCTGGCCTGTTCAATCAGCAGACCCAAATCATGCTGCAAGGCCAATCCGGTCAGCAGATCGCCGGCAAACTTCTTGGGGCGATATCCGGTGATACGGTGAATGATAAATTCGATGGGATACGCCTTGGCCGGATCGATATCATGCAGAAGTGCTTCAGCCGCCGTGATTTGCGTAGCGAGGGTCTTGTGCGGTGTGAACCCCATTTGCCGCGCAAGGGACCCGATGCTGTCGAGCCGATACTCCGCCATTGTGCCTAATTATCCGTCCGCCAAAGGGATAGGTCAAACGAATTCCCGGGCAAAGACACCCGCAAATTAACATTTAGCGGCGGTGCTCGCACCGCGCGACCGCGCATTGCACACGACGTCACTTATGAATTCCCACCAGCACATCTTTTGAATAAATATTCGTATCCATTTATTGGAAAACAATTTATGACATTTCATCTCCTGACGGAGTTGCGATAAAACCCATCCGTACGCGCAACATTCTCAGTAAATGATGGACGGTGACTTATGGGAATCAAACGGTTTCTCTTTCACCGCGAAACCGCAAGCGGGATCGCAAGTATCAGGAATGCAAAAACGAAGGATGAAGGAGGAACGAAGAAAGATATCGAACGCCCACGGCGCCGCCGTGGGGGGATTGTGGGATCGAACGATCCGAAATTGCAAGGAATGCAAGTATGGTTGTCGAAAATACAAAACGAACCCATTTCGATGAAAGAGCCCGCATCTATTGCATAGGCCATGGGTTTGCATTAGAGTTTTCGCTCCACTGTCGGCCGCGTGTGCGGCTGACACGAACCCTACGAATAGACCGACCATCCGGCTGCGGATTCAAAAACCGGGCTGGGGGTTTGGTGTCTGGGAGATTGTTTCCGATGTCCATCACTGCCGACCAGAAGACCAAGATCGTTTCCGATTACAAGACGCACGACAAGGACACGGGTTCGCCCGAAGTCCAGATCGCGCTGTTGACCAAGCGAATCAACGACCTTCGCGCCCATTTCGATACGCACAAGAAGGACCATTCGTCCCGGCGCGGACTGCTCAAGCTGGTCAGCCGTCGAAATCAGTTGCTGAAATATCTGACCCAGGTCGATCGCACGCGTTATCAGTCGATCATTGGAAAACTGGGTCTGCGAAAGTAAAGGTTGATCCTGCCGCGCATGCCCGCTTCAGTTGCTTAGGCCCTAACACTGACCAGCGAGCCCCCGGCGAGGAGTGCCACAGATGCACAAAGCGCAGTATTCATTTGCGATTTGCAGTTTTTGATTTGCGATTTGAATCCGTAATCAATCGCAATTCAAAAATCGAAGATCAAAAATTGCGTACCCCGCTTTGTCCATCTGTGGCTAAATGGATTCTCACCACAACGGGCCTAAGAAGGACTCTTCCTCATGCAAGCGATTGAAGTCTCGCGCCAGATTGGCGGGCGCACATTGACCATCGGCACTGGCAGCTATGCCAAGCTCGCCCATGGTTCGGTCACGATCCAATACGGCGACACAGTTGTTTTCGGCGCGGTCGCCCGCGCCAACCCGCGCGAAGGAATCGATTTCTTCCCACTTCAGGTCGACTACCGCGAACGCCGCGCAGCCGCAGGCAAGTTCCCCGGCGGGTTCCTCAAGCGCGAAGGCCGTCCCACCACCAAGGAAATCCTGACCGCGCGATTGATCGACCGTCCGCTTCGCCCATTGTTCCCCAAGGGGTTCATGGATGAGGTGCAGATTCAGCTCAGCGTGCTGGCATTCGATGGCGAGAACGATCCGGATATCTTCAGCGGCATCGCAGCCAGTGCTGCTGTCGCGATCAGCGATATTCCATTCCTCACTCCCACGGCTCATGTGCGCGTCGGACGAATCAATGGCGAATTTGTCCTGAACCCGACCGTTCAACAGCTGGATGAAAGCGATTTTGATCTCGTCGTCGCCGGCACGAAGCATTTCGTCAACATGATCGAAATCGGCGCCCGCGAAACCTCGGAAGATGTTGTCGCCGATGCGATCGAGTTTGGTCACAAGGCCGTCATCGAAATCGTCGGCATGATCGAAGAACTTCAGCACAAGGTCGGCCGACCGAAGACCGGCGATATCAAGCAGCCCGACGCGGCGTTTGTCGATTCGATCCGCAATCGCGTTGCATCGAAGATTCGCGAAGTCAAAGGCAAGGCCGGCAAGGCCGATCGAGCTGATGCCGTCTCACAAATCCTGGAAGACCTCGTTGCTGAAATGGCGCCCGCTCCTGATGCCAATGCGAGCTATGCACAAATCGTCGCGGCCAAGGATCAGATTCGGAAGATTCGTTCCGTGTTCAGCGAGGTTGAAGAGCAAGCCACCCGCGAAGCGATCCTGTCGGGCGTTCGTCCAGATGGCCGCGGATTCAACGACATCCGACCGATCTCTTGCGAAGTCAATGTACTGCCTCGCGTTCACGGCTCGGCTGTGTTCAGCCGCGGCGAAACGCAGGCGATGTGCACCGTCACGCTCGGCACGAGCTCAGACGAGCAAATGGTCGATGGCCTGATCGATGAATACGCACAGAAGTTCATGCTGCACTACAACTTCCCAAGCTACAGCGTCGGCGAAGTTCGCCCGATTCGCGGCCCCGGCCGTCGCGAAATCGGACACGGCGCGCTGGCTGAACGATCGCTTATCGCCGTGCTTCCCGATGTGCAGTCGTTCCCGTACACGGTTCGAATCATCAGCGACATTCTCGAATCCAACGGATCAAGCTCGATGGCGTCGAGCTGCGGCGGATGTTTGGCGCTGATGGACGCGGGCGTGCCGATCACCAAGCCGGTGGCTGGCATTTCCGTCGGACTCGTTCAGGAAGGCGGCCGAAAGGAACTGCTCACCGACATCATCGGCGAGGAAGATCATTTCGGCGATATGGATTTCAAGGTCTGCGGAACGCGAGATGGCATTACGGCGATTCAGCTCGACATCAAGATCGAAGGGCTGGATCACGACATCATTCGCAAGACGCTTCATCGCGCCCGCGAAGCTCGCATGCACATTCTCGACAAGATGGCGGCCGTGTTGCCGGCCCCGCGAGCCTCGATCAGCAAGTGGGCGCCTCGCCTGCTGACGGTCAAGATCAACCCGGAAAAGATCGGCAAGCTGATCGGTCCGGGCGGCAAGAACATCAAGGGCATTCAGGAACAGACCGGCGCCAATATCGACATCGAGGACGATGGGACAGTGTATATCAGCTCGACCGATGCAGCCGCCGCCGAGAAGTGCCGCGACATCGTCGAAGCGATGACCGCCGAAGTGAAAGTCGGCAAGATTTACACCGGCACGGTGGTGAGCATCAAGGAATTTGGCGCGTTCGTCGAAATCGCGCCCGAGACCGATGGGCTGTGTCATGTTTCAGAACTGTCGGATCAGTTTGTGCAGAGTGTGACCGATTTCGTGAACGTCGGCGACGAGGTCAAAGTGAAGGTGCTGCTGATCGACGACCAGGGCCGCATCAAGCTGTCCCGCAAAGCCGCGATGAAAGAGCTTGGCGAGACGGATCCCGAGCCGGTGAACGCCGGCCCGCGCCCGGAGCGCCAGGAAGGCGGCGACGGTGGACGCCGTGACGACCGAGGCCCACGTCGCGATGACCGAGGCCGAGGCCCGCGCCGTGACCGCCGGGACGATCGACGAGATGACCGCCGCGATTAACCGTTCATCGCCCGGCGCGATCGGCCAAAAACCGATTCGCGCCCGGCGTCAAGCGGGTATAATCGTTGATATCCGGGCGCAAGCCTAGTTCATTGAAAACCAAATATCCGGGGCGTAGCTCAGCTTGGTTTAGAGCGCTAGACTGGGGGTCTAGAGGTCGCAAGTTCAAATCTTGTCGCCCCGATTTTTGCGAAGCAAAAATAGAGCAGTGGAGAAGTAGAACAGGAGATCAGGAGACAAAAAAGACATTCGACATCGATTTGTTCCACTGCGGTCCACTGCTCACCTGCTCTCCTGCTCCTTCTGGTTCAGATCATGGCCTTTATGTTCGAAAATCTTCTGGTCTATCAAAAGGCCGTGGATTTTGCCGATACGGTTGCTTCTCACGCCGAAAACTTTCCTCGCGGATACTATTTCCTTCTTCGAAGAACTTACAATCCGCAGAGGGAAGAATAAGCCGATGGCCAGACCGGACTCGCACAACAGCAATCGCCAGGCGCGCCAAGGAGGCGGGCCCGGAGGCAAAGGATCTCGCCCTCAGCCTCATCAGCACTCCGTCGCATTGCGTACGTGCCACGCGCCCGGCGATGAACCCATCACGATCGAATCATACCTTAAGTTAAATGAACCATTCCGGATCGAGCGAGCTTCAGTCAATCGGCTCAAGCGTCGCGAAATCAATCCGAAGGAAGCATTCACGGTTCGCGATGGGTCAGGCAGTTACGTCAGGGCGAGCCTGAAAGAACTCAACGCCAATGGCGGTTTGGCAGTGCCATATGAGCGCATGGAGCGGTCTCCCGAACCGACCATCGACATCACGCTTGCATGTTCGGTGCTCGCCAGGCAACGCATGATCTTCGTCATGCAGAAAGCGACCGAACTGGGGGTGACACGTATCGTTCCTCTTCTCACCGATCATTCGGTACCGGCCCAGGGTTTGGAACATGAGCGGGCAAACTCATGGCCGGCACAGGTTATCCGGGCCGCGAAACAATGCAGGCGCGCTTCGCTGCCTCATGTGCTTCCACCAGTCACTTTGGATTTATTCCTCACTTCAGCCATCTTTATGTCCGCTGACCTGCGCGTGGTCCTTGATGATCGTAACGTTCCAGCGCCATCCCCGGCCGAGTCTCCACGGCGGATCGTTCTACTTGTCGGGCCGGAAGGCGGTTTTTCCAATGCCGAGCGATCCAGTCTGGCAGACCGGGCGCATTCATGGATGCTTGGCGGGCGGATTCTCCGCGCCGAAACCGCGGTCATCGTTGGACTGACTGCCATCCAAATGCGCTGGGGTGACTTCCTCGGCTGATCGATCAAAAATCAATCAAAGGCAGCCACGCTTTGATCCCAAAGATTCACCGCAAGACGCGCGATGCCGTTTTTCGCATAGCCAACGAACTTGCTCGCCGGTTACACCAAATCTGAGATTTCAAATCCCTCCCGGCGCATATCCATCGGCCGGTCATCGGCACGGGCGGCTTGACGGTCGACCTGTTCCAAAACTTCTTTTGGCGTTGAAAAAAACAACCCCACTATGAACACCACCATGGCTCCGATGAACGCAAACCATGTGAACGACACCTTGATCGGAGGCTGAGGAAATGTGATGTCCATCAATCCAAACAGCATCACATGCAAACCCCCCAGGTATGCGGTGGTGATCAGCCCGGCTGTGATCGCGAGGATGTTTCCCAGGTCCGACCCGCGGCGACGAGTGAACATGCCGATCAAAAAAACGCCGAGCATCGGACCGACGATGAAACTGCCGATGCCCAGCACGACGGGAATGATCCGCACGCTGGGGTCTTTCACTTTGACGTACGCAAAGACGGTGGCAATGAGGATCATCAGTATGGCAAACAATGCAGTAAAAAACCGGGCAGCTGAAAGGTAGTGCGAATTATCCCGCCGGCCCCTGACCAAACGGATGTACCAATCATTGGTCGCGCTGGTCGCCAGCGCATTGAGGGCGGCCGACAGCGAGCCCATGGCGGTCGCGAAGACCCCGGCGAGCACGATGCCCCGAACGATGGGAGGCATGACGTTGAGAATATATGAACCAAACAGATCGGCGTTGGACTCGGGCTTGTAAGTTGGGTTCTGATGAAAATAAACGAACAGGAGGATGCCGATGAACGTGAACGCTGAGGCGATTGGAACATCGACGATGGCAGCGGTGATCAGGCTGCGGCGGCTCTTCTGATATGTCTGTGCTGAAAGCATGCGCTGCACCAGGTCCTGATCCGTTCCGAAATACGCCATGTTCGTCAGTGTTGAAGCAATCAGCGCGGAGAAGAGCGTGTAGTCACTGGCGAGCACAAGTTTGATTGATCCCCACACCCCAAGCTCGGCAAAACTGTGACCTTCAAACCCGGTGAGGAAATAGCCATCGACACGCGTCATGGCAGGCACGGCATTGGCCAGGGCGCCCAAGCCGCTGCCCAGGTTCCATGTGTCTCCGCCAATGTGATAGAGCAGCGTGACGATCGCGATGATGGCGCTGGCGAACATGACGCACGCCTGCACGAGGTCGGTCCAGATGACGGCCTTGATCCCGCCGAAGGTGGTGTAGATGCAGGTGAGGATGGTGAGCGTGACGATGGCGGCGAAGTAGGGCCAGACCGTGCTGACGGCCTGCTGGTCGAAACGAGGCATCTGGCCTTGCGTAAACATTCGCCACGCCAGCACCATCACCAGCGCCGGCACGAACAGGCGCGTGCCCGATGCGAGTGTGCGCATGATCAGGAACAGGGCCGAGACATAGGCTTTGGTCATCGGCCCGAAGCGGATGCCGAGGTAGTCGTAGACCGTGTAGACGCGATAGGTGAAATAGGGTTTGAGAAAAACATATCCGACAAGGACTCGGCCGAGGATCAATCCCCAGACCAGTTGCACGTAGGCGAGGCTTCGCTTGTCGTATCCTTCGCCGGGCGTGCCCAGGAATGTGGCGGCAGAGACTTCGGCGGCGATGATCGATGCCATCACCGCCCACCAGGGCATGCGCCGCCCGCCCAGCGCGAATTCGTGCAACGACTCCTCGCGGCGACCCATGTAAAGGCCGATCGCCGTGATCGCGACGAAGTAGGTGATGACGATGATTCCGTCGATAAAGAGCATTTTGAATTGCGGATTTCGGATTGCGGATTTCAGAATGGGTCAATCCGAATTCCGCAATCCACATTCCGCAATGATCTTGACGATATACTCCCGGTGAAGATTGTGACAGACCTTGCTAAAAAAGCCCGGACACTGCTGGAAGCGCAGAATCGCTCATGGACTATGCTGCGCGAAAACCGCGCGCAGCTCGCGGCGGCGGAGTCGCGGATGGTCGATTTCGGAAAATTTGCGATTCGCGTGCAATACAATCCGGGCCGGCTGGCTTCATCGATGGCGCAATTGGACGAACATTCCATCCGTAAACGCGAGTGTTTCCTGTGTGATTCCAACCGCCCGGCCGAGCAAGCGACCCTGCCGGTGGGAGATGGCTTTAAGCTCATGTGCAATCCGTTTCCGATCCTGCCGGAACATTTCACGATTGTGAATGAAAAGCATCAGCCCCAGCGGATATTGGGATCTTTTCCAATGATGCTCGATCTGGCGGCGCGATTTAGCCAGGAATTCGTCGTTTTCTACAACGGCCCGCAATGTGGGGCTTCAGCGCCCGACCATCTGCACCTGCAGGCCGGCACGCGCGGCGTCATGCGGGTGGATATTGATTGCCTGAAAGTCGCCCGGCCACTGACGCCGGAAATTTCGGTCGGCGAAAACTATCTACGGCGATTCTTCATGTTCGAATCCAATCGCCGCGAACGAATGATCGAACTGTTTGACGGCCTTTATCGAGCGTTTCACGCGCTGCAGCCGAAGCTCGCTGAGCCGTTGATGAACGTGATTTGCACTTATGAAAACAAGAGATGGCGGCTGATCGTTTTCCCGCGCATCAAGCATCGGCCTTCGTTTTATTTTGAACCTGAGCATCTGCGATTGTTGCTCAGTCCCGGCACGGTCGATATGGGCGGATTGGTCATTCTGCCGTTGGAAAAAGATTATCTGAAACTGACCAGGGAACATTTGGCGCAGATGTATGAGGAGGTGACGTTACCGGCGCGGGAGTTTGAGAAGATCTGCCGGTTATTGGATGGCGAGCCCGGTCCTGCGGGCCGGCGCTAAACGGGATGGTTACATTACGCGATCGACGGATTCGACATCGAGTTGATAAATGCTGTCCACCTTGCCGTCGCCTTGTTTGACATCCACGTGCAGGACGCCTTTGACGCGCACCAGGCCGGCAGCTTGCACGACATCACCTTCGGGGAGTCGAGATTGAACAAAGTGCTGCACCTGCGGCGGGCCGGAGAAACAGCATTTTTGTACTGAATAGCAGAGATCAAACCCGTTGAAATTTCGCGCGGAAAAACCGGTCGGTGCGATTTCTCCTTCCAGGACAACCTTCTTGCCGTTGAGGTCACGCCATTGCTTGGGGATGTCATCAAGCCGGCCGACGTTCTGGTCGAAGCTAAAGCTGCTTAGGGCCTTGAGATCAACGGCGGTATAACCGTTGCCGGCATCGTACATGCCGCCGGATAGTTCAGAATCGATAAAGACCCATGCCGGGTAACCAACGATCAATAAAACGACCGCGACAAACGTGATCAAACGGAAATTGATACGCTGGTAAAGGGGAATTTGAGTGATGACGTCTGACATAGGAATCCCGGTCCTGCGGATCGGGGCTAAACCAAATTAAGAAACTACTCAATTATATCACACATTACTTGGGTGTGGGTTTCACGCTGCTGACATCAACTTGGAAGATGCTGACGATGAATCCTTCGTCCTTTTTCTCAGCCACGGTGAGCTTGCCTTCGACCTGAATCTCGTCGGGATAATAACTTACTGCTTTGCCCCTGGGGGTATTGCAGATGATGGTGTGCTGGAGTTGGGGGGGCTGGCCAAAACAGCAGGCGAACAAATCAGGCACCAGGGCAAACTGGGTGATATTGGCAGCCTGGTCCATGGGCACCATAAAGCCGTGCAGTTTGATGGGATGGCCGGAGAGTTGTTTGACGTCGGCGGGAATATTGCCTCCCTTGTCAGCATCGAAATCGAAGTTGCCCAGGTCTTTGATATTCATTTCCAGCACTTGGCCATCTTTGGGAGTTGGATGCGGCTTGCGGTCATTATTGACGGATTGAACAGCCGCCGGCGCGGGGGCAGCAGCGATATTTTTCTGACAAACGCGGATCTTTTCCTGAATCGGCCCGACCAGATCGGGCTGGTCTTTAAGCATCTCCGCGAGTTTCTGAAGAATCGGCAAAGCCATGGCATATTGGCCACGGTTAAATTCCTCATTGGCGCGGACTTCGAGCGCGCCGCGATCCACGGAAGGAACCGTTGTCGGAACAGCTCCCAGCGCGGAGGCAACCAGAGACAGAACGACCAGTGTGATTGTCTTGCGCATAGATTGAATCCTTAAGCAGCCACAAGATTATCCGCGACGGGCGTGCGATACGCCTTCATGGCCGGCACGAGTCCAGCCAGGACCGAAAGGACTACGACTGCACCTAAGTATATCCATTCTTCGGGTCCGACGTTGATCCAATTAAACCCTTCGCCGACGAGTCTTTCCACAAAAACCGACCCCGCAGCCCCTAAAACATGCCCTGCCAGCAAACCCAGGGTTCCCCCTAAAAGTCCGATTAAACCGGCTTCGACGCAAATCAAAGTGAGAATCCGGTGTCGCGTTGCGCCCAGCGCTCGGAGGATTGCAATCTCGCGCATCCGGGCAGACACCGAATTGTAAATGCTCACCAGAATTCCAACGCCAGCCACCACCGTCACCAGATAGGAAACAGCTTGGAGAAGGCGAGAACTGGGAGACAGGAAGACATCGAAAAACTTTCGCATCTCCTCGGCCGGGCTGACGGCGGCTGCGACATTTTGGTTGTTGATGTTCCACATCAAATTCCGGGCGTTAAATCCGCCACGGCTGTGCACCATGATGGCGGAAAGCATCCAATCACTTTTCGGAAGCTTCAGATCAATCGTCCCGTCGGGGTTGAGCGAGTAATGCTTTTCTTCCTCGGCTTCTTTCGTGGCGGGCGCGGGAGCTTTGCCTTGTTGAAGCTGCGCGATGGCTTCCAGCCCAGCTTCGTGCTCGAAGATGCAGTAGAACGTAATCAGCGGAATATAAACCACGCGATCGGCAGCGGTATGGGTGGGAGCAAGCACGCCGGCGACAGTCCATTGCTCAGGATGAACATCGGCTGGCATGTTGGGCGCGGGCATTCCGTGGGTGGCCTGAAACTGATCGCCAAGTTTCAAACCGGTGAGCTGCGGAATATCTGAGCCGATGACGGCTTCAAACTTGTTTGGCGCAAATACTTTTCCCTGGGCAATTTGGAAATGCTTTTCCGGGCGGTAACCAAGATTGTGATCGTCATCCAGCTCCTTGCCCTCGTCATCCACGCCAAACATCTTGGGCATGGTGGCGACAATCCGCTGGCCCTTATACGAATCCCCCACCGCCAGAGGAACTGCGATTTTGATGTCCGACCGATATTTCCGGTCGGTCATCATCTGCTCGTACAGCGAATACGGAATATTCCCCGGGCTTTTATCAAGCTGATACACCGTATTGAGCGTGAGCTGCAATGGCGAGCCCTTCGCGCCGATCAGCACGTCAAACGCGTATTCTGTCTGCCCAAAAAGCACGCCCGCTCCGCGCTGGAGGATCATGATCGCGCTGCCCAGCCCCACGCCGAGCAGAATCGAAAGCATTGTCAGCCAAGTCGATAGCGACCGCTGACGCATCTGCTTGAGAACCAGTTGAAAAAGATTCATGACAATTTATTTAACTCGGACAACCCAAGCACACGCGACAACTGGCGAGCGATATTCAAATCATGGCTGACCAGAAGCAGGGATGCGCCGACTTCAGAGCACAGCTTTCGGATCAAATCGAGCACTTGCTGCGCGTTGGCCGAATCGAGCGCGCCGGTCGGCTCATCCGCCAGAACCAGCTTGGGACGATTCGCCAGCGCCCGTGCGACGGCGACCCGTTGTTGCTGGCCAACCGACAATTTGCCGGGCTTATAGTGCAAACGTTCGGCGAGCCCGACTTCTTCCAACAAATGTTTTGCCCACGCCGGGTCCGGCGCCCGACCGGTGAAACTCATCCCGAGCTGCACATTCTCCAGCGCCGTAAATCCCGACAATAAATGATGGGTTTGAAAGATGTAGCCGATGTTTCGCCCGCGAAAGACATCGCGCTCAACTTCCGAGAGCGTGGCGATGTTCACATCCGTGCCATTTGTGTGATATCGAATCCGCCCTTCATCGGGCACGAGAATTCCCGCGATCATATGCAGCAGTGTGGTTTTTCCCGATCCGCTGGTTCCGATTAAGGCGACCTGCTCGCCATCGGCTAGGGCAAACCCCGAGATATTGATGACCGGCACGACGCTGCCATCCGGGCCGATGTAACGTTTGCGCAGATTTTCGATCTGAATGGCCACAGAAAAATACCATACGCCAGATGCAAATTAGTTGCAACTACGTTTCGCGGGCGTAATACTCGGCCTCAAGCTGCTCAAGCTTGGCGACCAGCGACTTGTGCTCATCCTGCAACTGCTTCGCCCGCGCGGCTTCCTTGAACTGCTGCGCATCGGCAAAACGCGATTGCGATTTTTCAATCGCAGTTTCAGCCTTGGCGATTTCCGCTTCCAATTGCTCCATGGTCAATCGCCCGAACGGACGAGACGCCGGATTGGATTTTGGCTTGGCGGCTTGGGGCTTGGAAGCGGGCTGCGGTTTCGGCTTTGGCTTGGGCGGAGCTTGTACTGCGACCGCCTGTTGTTTCTTCTCGTGCGACTTTCGAACCCACGCACTGTATCCGCCATCAAAATCGATCATTTTCGGCGGATCGAGCACGAACATTCGGCCAGCCATTCGATCGAGGAAATATCGATCGTGGCTGACGCAAAGAATCGTCCCTTCAAAATCCGCCAGTGATTTTTCCAGCGCTTCGCAGGACGCGATGTCGAGGTGATTGGTCGGCTCGTCGAGCAGCAGCACGTTGGGCCGATCCAGCAGCAGTTCCGCCAGCGCTACCCGCGCTCGTTCGCCGCCGCTGAGCAAACCCATTTGTTTGAAGATGTCGTCGCCTCGGAAAAGCAGCGTCGCCAGCATATCGCGAAGCTGTTTATCCTTGATATGCAATCGGTCGCGACCGACTTCCTCCAAGATCGTTGCATCGGGATCGAAATCGTCCAGCCGCTGATCGTAATAACCAATGTTCAGATTCGCGCCCCACTTGATGTCGCCGCCATCAGCATCCTCTTCGCCAATCAAAACCCGCAGCATGGTCGTCTTACCGGAACCGTTGGGCCCGATGATGCCGATGCGCTCGCCACGCTTCACTTCAAAACCGATGTCCTTCCAAAGCGATTTGCCCGGAAATGATTTGGTAAGTTCACGTGCGTTCAGCACACGGTCGCCGGCGCGCTGATCGGTGTGCATCGAAACGTGAATTTGCTTGGCGTTTTGCACCTGATCGATCATCGCGTCGCTCTTGAGCAGACGATTCAGCCGCTTTTCACGGCCTTTGGCTTCGCGCGCCCGTTGCCCGGCTTTGAATCGGCGCACAAATTCCGCCTGCTTGGCGATGTCTTCCTGCTGCTCCTTGAATGCCCTGGCTTGAGAGAGTTCCTGAATTTCCTTCTGCTGAACGAACGATGAATAGTTGCCCGGATAGTTCGATAGCTGTTGACGCGTCAGCCAGACAATTCGCGTGGCCAATCGATCCAGCAAATAACGGTCGTGACTGATCAGCAGCACAGCGCCCTTAAATTCGAGCAGATAATTTTCCAGCCACTCGATGGCGGTCAAATCCAAGTGATTGGTCGGCTCGTCCAGAAGCAGCAGATCGGGCTCGCTGATGAGCATTTTCGCCAGTGCCAGGCGCGACCGCTGGCCGCCGGACAGGGTATCGACGTTTTGCTCCCAGCTTGATTCGGTCAACCCCACACCGAGCAGCGTGGCTTCGAGTCGATGTCGCCATGCATATCCACCAGCGGCTTCAAAATCGTGCTGAACTTTTTCGTATTGCTTAAGCGTTTTGTCGAGCTGCTCATCGGTATGCACGGCCATGTCATGTTCGAGATCGCGCAGGCGATGCGATAGCTCATGGAGCTGCGCGAACGCCAGCTCGGCTTCGTCCATCACGCTGTTGGCGGAGTCGAACTTGGTGTCCTGCTGGAGATAGCCGATGGTGACTGTTTTGGCGACGCTGGCGCTACCGACATCCGGCGTGACTTCGCCGGTCAGGAGCTTAAACAGAGTCGTCTTGCCGGCGCCGTTTTCGCCGATCAATCCAACTCGTTCGCCGCGATCGATCAGGAAACTGAGGTCCTTGAAGAGAACTCGCTGGCCGAAAACCTTTTCGATGTTGTTCAATGAT